>NZ_JBFTQH010000001.1:0-452807 GCF_056398905.1 Rhizobium sp. 01T417
TCGTGGCGCGGCTCAGGGCCGACGCCCGCATCCAGGCCGGCCAGCACGCCCGCCTCGCCTTCAACCTCGACAAGGCCGTGTTCTTCGATCCGCAAAGCCAAACCCGAATCGCTTAAACCAGGAGCCAGGATTCCAAACATGAACAGCTCGGATGTGGGGCTGCGCGAGTGCCAAGACAGACCAGCATCCGTCGGTACGCGTGAGAAGGGATCGGACCGGAAGCTGTTGTCTGTCTCGATTCCAGGGTCCATGGTCTAGAGGCTTCGTGTGCGTGATTCGTTGGTCATGCCGCGAATTCCATCGTACAACAACGCACCAACCATCATGGTTGGCGAACGAGGCTCCGACCTTATCCGGAGACTTCCGCCGTTGCCTGCCGCGATCCTCGCTCACGAGCGCAAATGAAACGCGCCAGAGGGCAGGGCAATCGCCCGCCAGACCAGGCAGGTGTTCGGACTGCGAACTTTGAAAATGGAGTAGGGTTTGATTTCCGATCCACGAGCTTTTCTGCAAACCCTGTTTCACCAAGCCGTCAAGGCCGCCGATCCTTACGAGGCCCTGGTTCGCCATCTTCCGGATCCGCCGAAAGGCAGGACAATCGTTGTTGGGGCAGGGAAGGCCGCAAGCCAGATGGCGGCCGCTTTCGAACGCGCTTGGTCTCATCCCTTCGAAGGTCTCGTTGTTGCCAGGCATGGGCCAATCGCAGAGTGCCGATCGACGAAGATTCTCCAGGCGGCTCATCCGGTCCCAGACAGAGCCGGTCTTATCGCCGCCGAGGCGCTGATGAACCATCTGCATGGGCTGACGTGTGATGATCTGGTGATCGCACTGATATCCGGCGGCGGCTCGGCCTTGCTGCCGGCCCCGCCGACCGGTTTCACCCTCACCGACGAGAGCGCGTTGAACGAAGCGCTGCTGGCGTCGGGCGCGCCGATCTCCGGGATGAATGTGGTGCGGAAGCATTTCTCCCGCCTCAAGGGGGGACGGCTTGCCGCACTTGCCCATCCGGCAAAGGTCGTCAGCCTCGTCGTCTCCGATGTTCCGGGCGACAATCCGGCCTTCGTTGCGTCGGGGCCGACGGTTCCCGACAGCAGCGATGCGGAGGAGGCGCTGCGAGTGATCCGGGACTACCGGATCGATCTCCCGGCGCGCGTGATCGATTGTATCCGCAATACCAGAGCGCCAAGTGCCGGTGACCGCGTCTTCGCCAACAACGAAGTGCATGTGATCGCCTCGGCGCGGGTGTCCCTGGAGGCGGCTGCCGATCGGGCAAGATCTCTCTGTGTGCAACCCCTCATCCTTTCGGATTCGATCGAGGGGGAGGCGAAGGATATCGGCCGGATGCATGCGGCGCTTGCTCGGGAGTTTTTGACGAGACCGCCGGCTCCAAAGCCTCTCGTGCTGCTTTCGGGCGGGGAGACTACGGTCAGCATCGGAACCGGAACATATGGCAAGGGCGGGCGAAATTCCGAGCTTCTCCTCTCGGCGGCGATCGATCTACAAGGAGTCGATGGCGTTGTAGCGATGGCCGCTGATACCGACGGTATCGACGGCTCCGAAGACAATGCTGGCGCCTTCTGTGACGGCGGGACGGTGGCGCGGATCAGGAGCGCCGGCGGCGATGCGCGCGCGTTCCTGGCGGGCCATGATGCGTGGTCGGCCTTCAACCTCGCGGGCGATCTGTTCGTTCCGGGACCGACAGGTACCAACGTGAATGATTTCCGCGCTTTCCTTGTAGAATAGCGCGCCACAAGGCCGAGCAGCTTTAGCGTGTGCCACGCTGCCGACGTCCTGCGTGGAGCGTCGGCGGCGCCAAATCAGTAAGGCGCAGGCCCGCCTAGTAGGTTGTCACAGACACGTATGTCTTTGTAATAGTTGGGAAGCCCGCCCCAGGCCCCTCGGGGGCGGGCTCTATCGATCCGGACCCCTTCCGGACCGCGGCTGATGGTGAGCCGCTGGAAACACACATGCCCGGTGTTGCGTGTTGAGACAACCGAAAGCTGTTTTGTTGGTTATTTGGTAAGGTTACCGGGCGACGCAGGTGCGTCTGGACATTGACCGGGACTCTCTTCAACACTGCATCGGCAGACGCCCACTTGATGACGAGTGAGTGACGGCGAACAACGGGAGCAAGGGGATTGGGGTCATGGTCGACCGGCTGAAGGGGAAGATTGCAATCATTTCAGGCGGCGCGACCGGCATGGGCGGAGCGGCCTCGCGCCTCTTCGCTGCCGAGGGCGCCAGGGTAGCGATCATTGACCGGAATGAAGCGGCAGCACGGCAAACGGCGGAGGAGATTTGTTCCGCCGGTCATGTCGCCGACTACTGGGTCGCCGACGTGTCGGAGGAGGCCGCCGTCGTCGCGGCCGTCAGGGGTGTGGAGGATAGGTTCGGCGCCGTCACCGTGCTCTTCAATCACGCCGGCACTATCGTCATCAAGCCGTTCCTGGAGACCACGCTCGAGGAGTGGGAGTGGCTGCACGCGGTCAACGTGCGATCGATGTTCCTGATGACGCGGGCGGTCCTGCCGGGGATGATCGCCGCGGGCGGTGGTTCCATCGTCTGCACGTCATCAATCTCGGCCGTGGCCGCAACGCCGATGGAAGTGCTCTACGACACGACGAAGGGCGCTGTGCATATGTTTGCTCGTGCGATCGGGGTCGAATTCAGGGATCGCAACATCCGCTGCAACGCCGTCTGCCCCGGCTTCATCCGCACGCCGCACGGATTGCGCGAGGTCAGCGAATTGCAGGCACTCGGCGTCGATGTGTCGGACGCGGCTATTGCCGCCCAGCAGGGACGGATCGGCGAACCCGAGGACGTGGCACGCGCCGCGCTCTATCTCGCTAGCGACGAGTCGATGTTCGTCAATGGCGCGCATCTCTTCGTCGACAACGGCTTCACCGCTATCTAAATTAAACGCTGCAACGCCGCCAGCGTGCCGGAGGATGCCCCGTTTGGCGTCGGAACACTGTGATGAAATGGGTCCGCGATCGAAATCCGACGTCGATCGCGATTTCATCGATGCTCAGGCCATCGTTGATCAGCTTCGCTTTCGCGCGCTTTATCCGACGTTCCTGCAGATAGACGCGTGGACTGAAGCCCGTCGCCGACCGGAACCCTGCTGCGAAGTGCATTGGACTGAGCCCCGCCGCGTGCGCTATGTCCGCGAGCCGAAGCGAGGTCGCCAGGTTGAGTTCGATGAAATCCACGGCGCGCTTAACCCGCCAGGGTGCGAGGATGACGGAATTATTCCGGTGCTTCTTCATCTCTGCTTCTCTCCACTGGTCGCGGCAAAAAGTCGGGACTGGACCCGCTGAAGGGTCCGTTCGAAAACCTCGGGCTCGTCGAGTGCTCTGGCGACCACGAGGGCTCCCTGAACGGCAACGACGGTCTCCTCGGCCAGCGCGGCGGCATCCGGCTCGAGGCATCCGGCTCGCGTGAGAGCTGAGGCAAGCGCGCTATGCCATTCGGCGAAGTAGTCCCTGACCTGAGCGCTGAACCGGTTGCGGACATTATCGAGTGCGAACGCACCAACGAGGCACACTCGGCTGCCGGAGCGAAAATACCGGGAAACAGAGCGAAACATGTCGGAGATAGCGGAGCGCGGATCATCCGCGTTCCGTAACGGTTCGAAAACCTGTGTCACGAACCATTCGTCGATCTCGCCGAGCACGGCTATGGCCATCTCTTCCTTTCCGCCGGGAAAGAAGTGATAGAGGCTTCCCTTTCCGAGTCCTGTTTTTTCCGTGATGGTTGAAAGACTTGCGCCCTCGAAGCCATACTCCCGAAAGACTTCGGCCAGGGATGGGATTGCGTCGGAGCGCTCGGCGACGATCTTTGGCATGTGTTACAGTCCCAATTCAGAAAGGCTTGGGTGGTCAGCAGGCCTGGGGCCGGACCGATCCCAGAAAAACTTGCGTTCGGATTCCTTGATGGGCATATCGTTGATGCAAGCATAGCGGTGGTGCATCAGGCCGCTCGCGTCGAACTCCCAGTTCTCGTTGCCGTATGCCCGATACCAGTTCCCGGAGTCGTCGCGGTATTCGTAGGCGAAGCGAACCGCGATGCGGTCGCCGTCGTGGGCCCACAGTTCCTTGATCAGCCGATACTCGAGTTCCTTGCGCCATTTCCTGGTCAGGAACTCGACGATCTTTTCCCGCCCTTGGACAAATTCCGCGCGATTGCGCCAGTAACTGTCAACGGTATAGGCGAGTGACACCCTGTCGGGATCGCAACTGTTCCATCCAACCTCTGCGGCTCGGACTTTGGCAGCCGCGGTTTCGCGGGTGAAGGGAGGGAGTGGTGGGCGGTGTTCAGGCATGGTTTCGATCTCCTAGTGCTCGTTTCTGTACCGATCGGTAAACAGTATGTCAATCGGTACAATCGATGGTGCGCAGAGTCAACGCAATCGCCAGGCACTGCATCTTTTTGCCGTGCGAATCGAAAGTTTTCGGATTGGAAACCACGCAGTCCAGCAAGTGCCAACCACTGCAGACTGAGTGCGAAAGGGTTTAGGTACACGCCAGCTGCCGAAGGCTGAAAAGGGCCGAGATGGTGATCTCGGCCCTTGTCGTTGTGCGCCCCCACCGTAACCTGGGGTGGCCCACCAAGTGGCAGCAAATGCCGGTCGCTGGTGGCGCAACAGCGGCAAGCTCCTTAACGCCACCCTCACCATTAGATGGGCTGACCAACTTGGAATGCCCAGGCTCGTCTAACCTCAATCTCTCGAACCACCCGGTGCGGACCCGCATGCCGGGTGGTGTGGCAGGGGTGCGATCACATCGAGCGCCCCCTATGCCGATTGGTAATCCTGCGGGTGTTCGCTTACTTGCCCGCTTTCGTGGTGTGGCGGCGGCCCTTGCCGATGTCCGGCAGGAAGATGGTCAACAGGCCGAGCAGCGGTAAATACGAGCAGATTTTGTAGACGAACTCGATGCCCATGTGGTCGGCCACCATGCCGAGGCCTGCTGCGCCAATGCCGCCGATACCGAAGGCAAATCCGAAGAACAGGCCGGCAATCATGCCGACACGACCCGGAACCAGCTCCTGCGCAAAGACGACGATGGCCGAGAAGGCGGAGGCCAGGATGATGCCGATCAGGAAGGTCAGGAAGACCGTCCAGTTGTAGTCGGCATAAGGCAGGGCAAGGGTGAAGGGCAGGGCGCCGAGGATCGAGAACCAAATGACGAACTTGGTGCCGAACCAGTCGACGACAGGGCCGCCGGCGACGGTGCCGATGGCCACGGCGCCGAGGAATACGAACAGCAGAATCTGCGCGTGCTGCACCGACACTCCGAAGCGTTCGATCATATAGAAAGTGTAGTAGCTCGAAAGGCTCGTCATGTAGACGTATTTCGAGAACACTAGCAGTGCCAGGACACCGATCGCCGCAATGACCTTGTTGCGTGGGAGATGGACCGCGGGTGCCGCCGCCTTGCGACCGGCGTTATTCTTGCGGTGATCGGCGTACCAGACGCCGACGCGCCACAGGACGATCATGCCGGTCAGAGCTGCGAGCGAGAACCATGCAACGCTATGCTGGCCCCGCGGTAGTACGATGAAGGCGGCCAGAAGCGGACCTATCGCCGAGCCGAAGTTGCCGCCAACCTGGAACAGTGACTGGGCAAGGCCATGGCGTCCGCCTGATGCCAGCCGGGCAACGCGCGAGGATTCCGGATGGAACACGGCGGAGCCGAGGCCGACGACACCCGCGCCGATGAGCAAGACCCAATAGGCGTGCGCATATGCGAGCAGCACCAGGCCGATCAGCGTGAAGCCCATGCCGACAGACAATGAGTAAGGCAACGGGCGTTTGTCGGTGTAAATGCCGATCAGCGGCTGCAGGAGCGACGCGGTGACCTGGAACACGAGGCCGAGGAAGCCGATCTGCGTGAAGTCGAGGCCGTAGCCGTCCTTGATCATCGGATAGAGCGCGGGGATCAGCGACTGCATGGTATCGTTGAGAAGATGGCAGAAGCTTACCGCCATGATAATGCCGAAAACCGTCTGTTCCGCAGAGTGCCTCTCTGCCGTCATTGCGCTGTCTGTCACGATTCTGCTCCGTCCTACGAGGCTTTGGAATAACCGACTTGTGGTCGTCCCGCTTTCGTGTTTTGGTCTTGCTATTTCGCAAGTGGGCCAAAAATGGTGAAATCCAAGCAAAGCCTGGCGACGAGTGAGTTGGCCAAGCTCCATGTGGAGCGTCTTGCTGCCATCGAGGCAGCCTCAGAGCCGGTCTATGCCATCCCCTCGGAATATCCGGCCGGCTACCATGTAGAACCCCATAGTCACAGCCGTGCACAGTTCGTCTATGCTCGGTCCGGCGTGCTTATGGTGTCGTCGATACTGGGGCGCTGGATGGTGCCGCCGCAGCATGCGTTGTGGATACCGGCAGGACTTGTCCACACCGTCGACATGCTCGGCGATGTTGCGATGCTTTCGGCCTATGTCTCGCCCCAGGCCTTGGCCGATCCACCGACGGCCATCCGCGTCGTGGCGCTGACTGATCTTGCCAGAGCGTTGATCACCGAGGCTGTTGCGCCGCCCGAGGCCAAGAGCGGCAGACGGGATCTCATCATGGCGCTGCTGCTCGAGGAGGTCTTGCGGCTTCCCGACCGGCCGTTGGGATTGCCGTTCCCCTCAGATACGCGCCTGGCGACGCTCTGCCGCGGCTTCATGGAAAGTCCGAGTGCAAGGCTGGTCATCGACGATTGGGCGGAGCGGCTTGCCATGAGCCGGCGCGCCTTTACTCGGTTCTTTCGCAAGGAAACGGGTATCAGTCTCTCAACCTGGCGGCAGCAGGCGGCGGTGTTCACCGCCTTGCCCCGCCTAGCAGCCGGGGAGGCGGTTACAGCCGTTGCCCTCGACCTTGGCTACGACAGCGTCGCCGCCTTCACCACGATGTTCAGGCGGACGATGGGAGCCGCTCCCCGCGCATATTTCAGGGCACCCGAACAATATTGAGCCTCTGCCCAAGCATGGATCCGCCGTCTCGCAGGACCGGGCGATGACGCGCCGCGTCCTCGATTTGACGTTTACGTTCACGGCAAATCTGTGAGTTTTAAGAATTCGAAAAACATTCGTTTGACATTCGAATAATCTTCGCTTTAATTGCTCTGACTTTCGCAAATGCGTGAGCATGTTGCGTTGCGGCATATTCTGGCTCGGAGGGGGAACGTGAGCCGTCAGATTCACGATCTTTTCATTATCGGCGGCGGCATCAATGGCTGCGGGATCGCGCGGGATGCGATCGGGCGGGGCTATTCGGTCGCGCTTGCGGAAATGAACGATTTCGCTTCGGGCACGTCTTCCGGCGCGACCAAGCTCATCCATGGCGGCTTGCGCTATCTCGAGCACTACGAGTTTCGTCTGGTGCGCGAATCTCTGATGGAGCGCGAAGTGCTCTGGGCGATGGCGCCGCACATCATCTGGCCGATGCGCTTCGTGCTGCCCTATCACAAGGGTGGCATCCGCCCGGCATGGCTGATCCGTCTCGGGCTGTTTCTCTACGATCACCTCGGCGGACGAAAGTTGTTGCCGCCGACCGCGGTTCTCGACATGCGCCGCGACCCGGCCTCCAAGCCATTGAAGGCACTCTTCACGAAGGCGTTCGAGTATTCGGATGGTTGGGTCGACGATGCGCGTATGGTAGTGCTCAATGCGCGGGACGCGGCCGACCGCGGCGCGCTGATCATGCCGAGAACGAGAGTCGTTTCGGCGCGGCGCGAGAACGGATTGTGGTCGATCGAGACGGTCGACACCGTCAGCGGGCAGGGCAACAGTTTTCAGGCGCGGATGCTGGTGAATGCTGCCGGGCCATGGGTCGATCAGGTCATTCGCACGGCCTTCGGGCAGAACGAGGCCCGCCACGTGCGGCTCGTGCAGGGCAGCCACATCGTCGTAAAGAAGAAGTTCGACGATCCGCGGGCCTATTTCTTCCAGAACCCGGACAACCGCATCATCTTCGCGATCCCGTACGAGCAGGACTTCACGCTGATCGGTACCACCGACCGCGACTACTCGGCCGATCCGAAGGATGTGAAAATATCCGAGGAAGAGACGATCTATCTCTGCAACGCGGCGAGCGAGTATTTCAAGGAGCCGGTACGGCCGGAAGACATCGTCTGGACCTATTCGGCTGTGCGGCCTCTATTTGACGACGGCGCTTCCAAGGCGCAGGAGGCGACCCGCGACTACGTGCTGAAGATCGAAGGCGAGGGTGAAAGCGCACCGCTGCTCAATGTCTTCGGCGGCAAGCTCACGACCTATCGGCGCCTATCCGAACACGCACTGGAAAGGATCGCCGAGGCGATCGGCGCCAAAGGCGCGTCCTGGACAGCGAAGAGCCATCTGCCGGGCGGGGATTTCGCCGCGACCGGCTACGAGGCGGAGGTTGCTAAGCTGAAGGGCGGTTATCCGTTCCTGGCGGACCGGCATGCGCGCCAACTGGTGCGCCGCTACGGCACCAAGGCGTCGGTCCTGCTCGGGCGGGCCGCCAGCGCGGAGGACCTGGGACACTGTTTCGGAGGCGATCTCTTCGAGGCAGAGGTTCGCTATCTCATCGATCACGAATGGGCCAGACGCGCAGAGGATGTCCTTTGGCGAAGAACGAAAGTCGGCCTGCGCCTGACCAAGGAACAGGCTGCGCTATTGGAGGAGTACATGGCCGCGCGACCGGCGCAGATGGCTGGTTGAAGCGGTAATGTCCCCGCTGTTGAGGAGGCACGGGAACCGGAATGCTTGAATTGCGGAACGCTGCAAAGATGGTGGGCGGGGAGTATCACATCCACGCAACCAATCTTGCATTTGAAAAAGGCACATTGAATGTGCTGCTGGGGCCGACGCTGTCCGGCAAGACATCGCTGATGCGACTGATGGCCGGGCTCGATCGACCGACGAGCGGTTCCGTCCATTTCGACGGCGTAGACGTGACCGGCATGCCGGTGCAGAAGCGCAACGTCGCGATGGTTTACCAGCAGTTCATCAACTATCCGGCCCTGACGGTGTACGAAAACATCGCCTCGCCAATGCGGATTTCAGGCAAGGACACCGCGACGATCGATCGTGAGGTGCGCAAGGCCGCCGAACTCTTGCGCCTTACGCCCTATCTGGATCGCACCCCGCTCAATCTCTCCGGCGGCCAGCAGCAGCGCACGGCGCTTGCGCGTGCCCTTGTGAAGAATGCCAGCCTTGTGCTGATGGACGAGCCGCTCGCGAACCTCGACTACAAGCTGCGCGAGGAACTGCGTGCCGAACTGCCGCGGATCTTTGCGCAGTCCGGCGCCATCTTCGTCTACGCCACAACGGAGCCTTCCGAAGCGCTTCTGCTCGGCGGCAACACGGCCACCCTTTCGGAAGGCCACGTGACGCAGTTCGGACCGACGATCGCCGTCTACCGAAATCCGCTCGACCTCGTAACTGCAAAGACCTTTGCCGATCCGCCGCTCAATTTCATGGATGTGATAAAGGCCGGCGGTTCGTTCCAGAGGCAAGGAGCTGATATCCTGCCGGTGCCCGCGCATTTGGACGACATGGCCGATGGTCCGGTCACGATCGCCTTCCATCCGCACCACCTCGCTCTTTCGCCGCAGACTCAGACGGCAGCAAAACTGCAGGCACGCACGCAGGTTTCCGAGATCACAGGCTCCGAAAGCTTTGTGCATATGGATTTCGACGGTGTCCGTTGGGTCATGCTTGCCCACGGCATTCACAACATCGATCCGGATACCGAGGTCGACATCTACCTCGACACCCGTCACGTCATGGCGTTCGGCACCGATGGCCGGGCAATCGCAACTGGCGCAAAGGCGTAAGGGAGAAGGACATGGCACGCATCACGCTCGACCACATCCGCCACGCCTACGGACCGAACCCGAAGTCCGACGCAGACTATGCGCTTCGTGAAGTCGATCACGAATGGCGGGACGGCGGCGCCTACGCGCTTCTCGGACCATCCGGCTGCGGAAAGACGACGCTACTCAACATCATTTCCGGCCTGCTGCAGCCGTCGCACGGCCGTATCCTCTTCGATGGCCAGGATGTGACGAACCTTTCCACGCAGGCGCGAAACATTGCGCAGGTGTTCCAGTTCCCGGTCATCTACGACACCATGACTGTCTACGACAACCTGGCTTTCCCGCTGCGCAATCGCAGGGTCCCCGAGCCGGAAGTCGATCGGCGCGTTCGCGACATTCTCGAGATGATCGATCTCGGCGGTATGGCCAAGCGCAAGGCACAGGGCCTGACGGCCGACCAGAAGCAGAAGATCTCGCTCGGCCGCGGACTGGTGCGCAACGACGTCAACGCGATCCTGTTCGACGAGCCTTTGACCGTGATCGACCCGCACATGAAGTGGGTACTGCGTTCGCAGTTGAAGCGCCTGCACAAGCAGTTCGGCTTCACCATGGTCTATGTGACGCACGACCAGACGGAAGCGCTGACCTTCGCCGACAAGGTTGTCGTCATGTACGAAGGACAAATCGTCCAGATCGGCACGCCGGCAGAGCTTTTCGAGCGGCCGAGCCATACCTTCGTCGGTTACTTCATCGGGTCGCCGGGCATGAACGTCCTGCCGGTGCAACTGCAGGGCAATGCGGTGCGTATCGGCAGCGAGACGCTGTCATTGGACTACGCGCCGCAAGCGGCTGCCGGCGCCAAGACCGAGCTCGGCATACGCCCGGAGTTCGTGAATATCGGCCGCGAAGGAATGCCGGTCACCGTCAACAGGGTCGAGGACATTGGACGGCAGAAGATCGTGCGCGCCACCTTTGCCGGCCAGCCGATCGCCATCGTCGTGACGGAGGACTCCGAAATCCCGGCTGATGCGCGGGTGACCTTCGATCCGGCTGCCATCAATATTTACGCCAATTCCTGGCGCGTCGGCAGGGAGGGCTGAGCATGGAAAAGACCTGGAACAACAAAGCCTGGTTTCTGGTTCTGCCGGTCCTTGTGCTGGTCGCCTTCTCGGCCGTCATTCCGCTGATGACCGTTGTGAACTACTCGGTCCAAGATACGTTCGGGAACAACGAGTTCTTCTGGGCGGGGACTGACTGGTTCGTGCAGACGCTTCATTCCGACCGCTTCTGGGCGGCGTTGCAGCGCAATCTCGTCTTCTCGCTGATCGTTCTGGCGCTGCAGATCCCGCTTGGCATCTTCATTGCCCTCAACATGCCGAAGAAGGGGATCGGCGTACCGATCTGCCTCGTGCTGATGGCGCTGCCGCTGCTCATTCCGTGGAACGTGGTCGGCACCATCTGGCAGGTTTTCGGGCGTGTCGACATCGGCCTGCTTGGTCATACGCTTGAGGCAATGGGGTTTGACTACAACTATGTCCGCGACCCCCTCGATGCGTGGATCACCATCATCCTGATGGACGTCTGGCACTGGACGAGCCTTGTGGTGCTGCTCTGCTATGCCGGCCTCGTTTCGATCCCGGATGCGTATTATCAGGCAGCGAAGATCGACGGCGCGTCGCGCTGGTCCGTCTTCCGCTACATCCAGCTGCCGAAGATGAAGCGCGTGCTGCTCATCGCCGTCCTGCTGCGTTTCATGGACAGCTTCATGATCTACACCGAACCTTTCGTCGTCACCGGCGGCGGTCCCGGCAACTCGACCACCTTCCTGTCGATTGACCTTGTGAAGATGGCCGTTGGCCAGTTTGACCTCGGTCCGGCAGCGGCAATGTCGATCATCTACTTCCTTATCATCCTGCTCCTGTCATGGGTCTTCTACACCGTCATGACCAGCAGCGACGCGAACGCCTGAGAAAGGAGAGGACCATGGCTCAAACAATGAAATACAAGCCTGCGGGCAACTTCTCCTGGGTCGTTTCGACGGTCTACATCATCTTTCTGCTGCTGCCGATCTACTGGCTGATGAACATGAGCTTCAAGGAGAATGCCGAGATCACCGGCGCCTTCTCGCTGTGGCCGCAGAACCCGACGCTCGGGAACTACATGGTGATCTTCACCGATCCCTCCTGGTACAACGGCTACATCAACTCGATCATCTACGTGGTCATGAATACGGTGATCTCGGTGCTGGCGGCGCTGCCTGCGGCCTATGCCTTCTCGCGCTACCGGTTCCTGGGCGACAAGCATCTGTTCTTCTGGCTGCTGACGAACCGCATGGCACCGCCGGCCGTCTTCGCGCTGCCGTTCTTCCAGCTCTATTCGGCTTTCGGGCTGATCGATACGCACATCGCCGTGGCGCTCGCCCACTGCCTGTTCAACGTGCCGCTGGCAGTCTGGATCCTGGAAGGCTTCATGTCCGGCGTGCCGAAGGAGATCGACGAAACGGCCTATATCGACGGCTATTCCTTCCCGCGGTTCTTCGTGAGGATCTTCATGCCGCTGATCGCGTCAGGGATCGGTGTCGCCGCCTTCTTCTGCTTCATGTTCTCGTGGGTGGAACTGCTGCTGGCCCGCACGCTGACGACGACTGCCGCAAAGCCGATTTCGGCGATCATGACGCGCACCGTCTCGGCTGCAGGGATGGATTGGGGTGTGCTGGCGGCTGCCGGTGTGCTGACCATCATCCCCGGCGCGCTCGTCATCTACTTCGTACGCAATTACATCGCCAAGGGCTTCGCGCTCGGCCGCGTCTGACAAGGGAGGACCACTCATGAACTTTTCCTGGATGGCGTGGACGCTGCCGACTGCATTGTTTTTCCTGGCGATTTTCATGCTGCTCGTTGGCATGAGCATCTGGGAGTATTTCGTGCCTGGCGGCTCGCCGCGCGTCGGAATCCTCAGGTTCGAAACCACGCGAGGGGATCGGCTCTTCGTGTCGCTGCTTGGCGCAGCATACATACATCTCGCATGGCTGGGTCTTGTCGGACCCAACCTGTGGTGGGCTCTTGCCCTCTCCGTAGTCTACGCCATCGGCGTCTTCCGCTACGTGTGACGGCAGGGAAATACAGATGGCCGGGGGTACTGGCCGCCTGAACGTGAAGACTGCAATCGCAACCCTGGGAGGATATTATGCGAAGGCATTTACTAGCGACAACAGCAGGCATGTTGCTGACCATGGCGGGCGCCGCCTATGCCGGCATGGATGAAGCGAAAACTTTCCTGGACAAGGAAATCGGCGATCTTTCGACGCTTTCCCGCGCGGACCAGGAAAAGGAAATGCAGTGGTTCATGGATGCGGCGAAGCCTTTCGCCGGCATGGACATCAAGGTCGTTTCCGAAACCCTGACGACGCACGAATATGAATCGAAGGTTCTGGCGCCGGCCTTCACCGCGATCACCGGTATCAAGATCACGCACGATCTCATCGGCGAAGGCGACGTTGTCGAAAAGCTGCAGACGCAGATGCAGTCGGGCGAAAACATCTATGACGCCTATGTCAATGACTCGGACCTCATCGGTACGCATTGGCGCTACCAGCAGGCCCGCTCGCTGACCGACTGGATGGCGAACGAAGGCAAGGATGTCACCAACCCGGGCCTCGATATCAACGACTTCGTCGGCACCAAGTTCACGACTGCACCGGACAAGAAGCTTTACCAGCTTCCCGACCAGCAGTTCGCGAACCTCTACTGGTTCCGCTACGACTGGTTCAACGACGAGAAGAACAAGGCCGACTTCAAGGCGAAGTATGGTTACGATCTCGGCGTTCCGGTCAACTGGTCTGCCTACGAGGACATCGCCGAATTCTTCACCGGCCGTGAGATCAACGGCAAGAAGGTCTTCGGCCACATGGACTACGGCAAGAAGGACCCATCACTCGGATGGCGCTTCACCGATGCCTGGCTATCGATGGCCGGCAACGGCGACAAGGGCCTTCCGAACGGCCTTCCGGTCGACGAGTGGGGCATCAAGGTCGACGAGAACTCGCGTCCGGTTGGTTCGTGCGTTGCGCGTGGCGGCGATACGAACGGCCCGGCTGCCGTCTACTCGATCCAGAAGTATCTGGATTGGTTGAAGGCCTATGCACCGCCGGCAGCGCAGGGCATGAACTTCTCCGAATCCGGTCCTGTGCCGGCGCAGGGCGAAGTCGCCCAGCAGATCTTCTGGTACACCGCCTTCACGGCCGATGCCGTCAAGCCCGGTCTGCCAGTCGTCAACGAGGACGGTACGCCGAAGTGGCGCATGGCGCCAAGCCCGCACGGCGTCTACTGGAAGGACGGCATGAAGCTCGGCTACCAGGACGTCGGTTCCTGGACGCTGATGAAGTCGACGCCTGACGATCGCGCCAAGGCCGCTTGGCTCTATGCGCAGTTCGTGACCTCGAAGACGGTCGACGTGAAGAAGAGCCACGTCGGTCTGACCTTCATCCGCGAGTCCACCATTCGCGACAAGAGCTTCACGGAGCGCGCTCCGAAGCTTGGCGGTCTGGTCGAGTTCTACCGCTCGCCCGCCCGCGTCCAGTGGTCGCCGACCGGTACGAACGTTCCTGACTATCCGAAGCTCGCTCAGCTTTGGTGGCAGGCGGTCGGCGATGCGTCGTCCGGTGCGAAGACCGCGCAGGAAGCGATGGACTCGCTTTGCTCCGAACAGGAAAAGGTGATGCAGCGACTGGAACGCGCCGGAGTGCAGGGCGATATCGGTCCGAAGCTTGCCGAAGAGCATGATCTCGAGTTCTGGAACAAGGATGCGGTCGCCAAGGGCAACCTCGCGCCGCAGCTGAAGATCGAGAACGAGAAGGAAAAGCCGGTTACCGTCAACTACGACGAACTGGTCAAGAGCTGGCAGTCGAACTGATCAGCAAGGTTGGCCGGGGTGTGTGCCCCGGCCAACCGCCGACCGCATAACGTCGGCATTACACCCTCCTATGAATGACCTATCGCTTCCGCTGGCGCGTTCGCGCCGGCGAGGTGAGCTATTGCGCCGGAGAAGACAATGAGCGGCCATATTCTCGCGATCGACCAGGGCACGACGTCCTCGCGTGCGATCGTCTTCAACGCCGGGATGAAGATGATCTCGTCAGCACAGGAGGAGATCAAACAATCCTATCCGCAGCCAGGCTGGGTCGAGCATGATCCGAATGAGATCTGGACGAGCGTGGTTAGCACGGCGCGGCAAGCGCTGGCGAATGCCAACATTCCACTCACCGATATCGCCGCGATTGGCATCACCAACCAGCGCGAGACAACGGTCGTCTGGGAACGCAAGTCGGGCAGGGCGCTTAACAAGGCGATCGTCTGGCAGGACAGGCGGACGGCTGAAGTCTGCGATAGTCTCAAGGCGGATGGATATGAGAAACTGTTCAGCGCGAAGACGGGTCTGCTGCTCGATCCTTATTTCTCCGGGACCAAGCTGCGCTGGCTGCTCGACAACGTCGACGGATTGCGGGAGCGCGCCGAGGCAGGCGAGGTCTGTTTCGGCACGGTCGACAGCTGGCTGATCTTCAATCTGACTGGCGGACGCGTTCATGCAACTGATGCCACCAACGCGTCGCGAACGCTGCTTTTCAACATTACCGAGGGCAGGTGGGACGAGGAGCTTCTCGGCCTGCTCAGGATCCCGGCATCCATGCTTCCGGAGGTCAAGGACTGCGCGGACGATTTCGGCGTCACTGATCCGGATATCTTCGGTGCGCCGATACCGATCCTCGGTGTTGCGGGCGACCAACAGGCAGCAACTATCGGTAGTGCCTGCTTCGAAGCGGGCATGATGAAATCGACCTATGGGACGGGCTGCTTTGCCTTGCTGAATACGGGGCGGGATTGCGTAACATCCAGCAACCGGATGATCACGACGATCGCCTATCGGCTCGGCGGCGAAACCACCTATGCGCTGGAAGGATCGATCTTCATCGCCGGTGCGGCGGTGCAATGGCTACGCGACGGCCTCGGCTTGATTTCAAACGCATCGGAGAGCGGCACGCTGGCGATGAGGGCCGATCCCAATCAGCAGGTCTATGTGGTGCCGGCCTTTACCGGCCTCGGTGCTCCCTATTGGGACCCGGAGGCGAGGGGTGCGATCTTCGGTTTGACCAGGAACAGCGGGCCGGCGGAATTGGCGCGCGCCGTGCTCGAGTCTGTCGCCTACCAGACGCTCGATCTCCTCATCGCGATGCGGAAGGATTGGGGCGGCCATCACATTGAGACGGTCCTGCGTGTCGATGGCGGCATGGCAAGTTCCGACTGGACGATGCAGCGTCTTGCCGACGTTGTCGGAAACCCGGTGGATCGGTCGGCTGTCGTCGAGACGACGGCGCTCGGCGCGGCCTGGCTCGCCGGTTCGCGAGCAGGGGTTTGGCCCGACAAGGAGAGTTTCGGAAAAGCATGGGCGTGCAGCCGGCGGTTCCAACCCTCCATGGAGGAGGCAGAGCGACAGAGGAAGATCGCTGGCTGGCGCAATGCGGTCTCACGCACCTTGTCGGGCGCGCAATTCAGCAATCAGTTGGCCTGACCGTCGTCACGCCACCATCAGGACGCCGTTTTCAGGTGGTTGTCAGGCCAAACCGGCAATGCTAGCTCGCTGCAAAAGTTGCGACGAGGTTGGCATGAAACGCCTGTGGAATTTTCGGTGGTGGAAGGCATCCCTCATCGGCACCGTAACGATTGGCGCGATGTTCGGGGGCTATATTGTTTATCTCCAAGCGAGCGGGAATTTTCACGCCGTCATCGCGGATCAGCTCTACCGTTCGGCGCAACCCTCGCCTGAGCAGCTGGCATCTTACGTGCGTAGTCATGGCATCGAGACGGTCATAAACCTGCGCGGGATGCACGTTGGCAAGAAATGGTATGCCGACGAGATTGCAACTGCACGCGGTCTCGGCGTTCAGCATATCGACTTCGAAATGTCGCCGTCCAAGGTCTTGTCGCCCGAGCGCGCCGAGCAGCTGCTGGCGATCATGAGAGCGGCACCAAAGCCCATCCTTCTCCACTGCCAATCTGGCGCCGATAGGACAGGGCTCGTGTCGGTCCTCTACAGCCAACAAGTGGCCGGTATCAATGAGGACGTCGCCGAGCGTCAGCTCTCGGTCTACTACGGCCATATTGCCATTCCTTACCTGTCGGGAACCTACGCGATGGACAGGAGCTGGAAGGGCCTCGAAAGGTATTTTGGGATCCAGGGGTAGCCGAACGGCCGCAGCGCTTGCCAAGGTTATTCAGGTGACTGTCAGAAAATCCGGTCATGGCTGGCGAATATTCTTCGACGGCCATCAACTACAGATGATTCGATCCTGGTTCCGTCGACGCCAAAATCTGGACGCGGAGACGACCAATTGGAAGATAATGCCACCAAGGTCCGCCTGATCGAGCGGCGGCCCGCAATCGGCAGCGTGACGCTTTGCCTTGCTACGACTCTCTACCTGCTTCTTGTGACAAACAGATCGTTCTGGAGCACGGCCTTTAGCTATTTTGCGTCCGATCATCTCTCGTTCGTGCTCTTTGTCGTCGGCATTTCGGCTGTGAGCATGGCAATCATCACGGCCTTCTCCGCCAAATATGTCACCAAGCCTTTTTTGATCTTCTTCGTTCTCGCGGCAGCCGCCGGCTCCTGGTTTACCGATCAGTTCGGCGTGGTCGTGGACAAGGAAATGATCCGCAACGCGGCGGTGTCGACGGGCGCGGAGGCAGGGCATCTGATAACAACGCGTTTTGCCCTTTATTTGATGCTCACTGGTATACTTCCGTCACTCGTCATCCTCTGGGTACGCATCCGGCATCGCCCGGTGCTGTCCAAACTTGCTCATAATACCGGCGTGATCGTGGCTTGCCTGGCTGTCTTCGTCGTGGTCGGATTCGGCGACTACCGTGCCTTTGCGGGCGTCGGGCGCGCCCACAGAGACATCCTCGACCGGCTGAACCCATTCGTACCGATCACCAGCACCATTCGCTTTGCGGTTTCGTCCGAGCAGGATGCGCATGTCGTCGCCGAGCCGCTCGGTACGGATGCGCATCGGGTGAACACTGCCGGCCTTAACAAGCCGCGCGTAACGATCATCGTTGCGGGCGAGACAGCGCGTGCCGATGACTTCTCGCTTGGCGGTTATGCGCGGAAAACCAATCCGGAGCTCGAAAAGCGGAACGTTGTCTATTTTCCGAAAACGACCAGCTGCGGCACAGCGACGGCAATTTCTATCCCGTGCATGTTTTCGGTCTATCCGCGAACAGCCTATACGCACCGGAAGGGCCTTGCGACCGAGAACCTCCTCGACGTGCTGAGCCATGCCAAGGTGGACGTATCCTGGCTGGATAATGACACCGGCAGCTATCATGTCACCGACCGGGTCCCGTTCACGTTCTTGCCGGAGTCGGCCGATCCACGTTTTTGCAAGGATGGTGAGTGCCTCGACGCTATCCTTCTCGACAAGGTCGACGATTGGCTCGACCACGTAAAGGGTGACAGCGTGCTGGTCTTGCACCAGCTCGGAAGCCATGGGCCAGCCTACTTCGCTCGTTATCCCGATGAATACCGACGTTTCGTTCCTGATTGCCAGGCGAATGATTTCGGCAGCTGCACGGCCGAAGAGATTACCAACGCCTATGACAATACGATCCTCTACACGGACCACATTGTCTCGACGGTCATCGATAAGCTCAAGCAGCATTCCGACAAGGTTGCCGGTGCAGCGATCTACGTGTCGGATCACGGTGAATCGCTTGGCGAAAACGGAATCTACCTGCATGGCGCGCCCTATATCGTAGCGCCGTCGCAGCAGACGCACGTGCCGTTCCTGGCGTGGGTCAGTGACGATCTCGCGAAGGGGGCCGGCTTCGATATGAGTTGTATGGCTAAGCAGGCAGACAGGGACCGTTCGCACGACAACTTCTTCCACAGTGTGCTCGGGCTCATGGACGTGGCGACCAAGGCCTACGATCCGAATCTGGATGTTTTCGCCGGATGCCGCCGACAGGCGGATAAACTCGCAAGCCTTCAGCGATGAGACAGCGAGGCTGCTGCAACGCAACAGCCGGAATAGGCTCTATCGTTGTATCGATTGCCTCGGGATGCCAATCCAGCTCTCAGTGCTTGTGGTTTGCCGCTTTCATCCGCTCTGAAAGCTCGGAGAGCCCGAAGGGCTTCACCAGGAAATCGTCCGCGCCGCTTCGCAGGCCCTCGATCTGATCCGAAGTCTGGTCGTGCGCCGTCAGAATGATGACGGGGACGGAGTTCGCTTGTCGTCTAAGCGCCTTCAATAGGGTTAAGCCATTACCATCGGGCAAGCGCAGGTCGAGCAGGATGACGCCGTATTTGCCGGTTTCGGCCGCTTGGGTTGCTTCCGCGAGATTGAGGCACCAATCGACCGAATGACCGTCGGCCGCGATGTGATCGCGCACGGCGTCTCCCAAAAGGACGTTGTCCTCGACCAGCAATACGTTCACACGCTATCTCCCTTGAATGCCTGCCTTCCGGCGGCATCCTCCATGGCCATGACGGCGTCTATCCGTCGCCAGGACTTCTAATGAGATCGCTAGCTGACAATGACCTTAAGGCTTTGCGGGGATCGGCATTAAACGCGGTTGTGATCCCGGCTTCCTCGGCACTGGCCTGCAGGTGAGAATATATGTCGGCGTGCTGCCAGGTCATGTCGGCATTCCGACATCAGAACCGGCGAGCAGCGAAAGCTCGTTGGCGGTCTTCATCACCATGGTGATCGTCTGGCTGATATCGGGCGCTGCCGAGGCATTGACCAGCGCGATATAGGGGCAGGTGAGGGCCGCAATGCAGCGTCCGTCCGGCCCAAGGATAGGAGCGGAAAGGTTATTGACGCCTGCCGTCTGGGCGCTCGCCATCATTTCGTAACCGTGTTCGCGGATCTGGGCGAGGCGCTCGTAAAATTCTGGTCCGAGATTCACTTCCGCGCGGCTGCGCACGTGTTCCGCGATCATCATCTGCCGCTCTTCATCGCTTCGGAACGCAAGAAGCACGTGGCCGGAGCCGGTGTCGAAGAGACTGATGTGCGACCCGATGCGGATCGAGAGACCCCAGTAATCCGGCGCCTCGTGCTGCGCGATCACCACCGCCGAACCGCGGTCAAAGACGACCAGGTGGTTCGCCTGTTTGGTCTTCTGCGCTAGTTCACGCATCAATGGCATTGCGAAAGACGCCAGCCGGCGTGTTGGCGCGTGCAACTGGGCCAGCCCGAATAGCTTGAGTGTCAGTGTAAACCGGTCACCCTCCAGCTTCGTCACGTAGCCGCGGCGGACGAGGCGATCGAGCATGCGATAGAATTCGTTGGGGCTACGATCGAGACGCTTGGCGATCTCCGCCTGGGTCAGCCCTTCCTCGACGCTGGCCAAAAGCTCGAGGATATCGAGCCCCTTGTCCAGCGCCGGAGCGCGGTACCGATCAGCGTCATCTGCTTCCATCAATTTCTCCTGTGAATGCCACCTTACATATACAAATGCGTAGCTGCCGAAAAGCGCAGTGTGCAGCTCGGTTCGGTCGGTAGCGTCGCCTGTATATGAAAAAGAACCTCATATATGGGTAGGTGCTTGCCGGCGCGAACTGCCGATCCGCAGCGCGTGGCGGACCTTAGTAGTGAACTTCTTCATCGACTATGGAAAACGGGCAGGTTAGGCTCGCGCTCTTGAGGTGAGGCTGTTCGTGTTCCGAGGATTCTGGTGATGTTTTTGACTGATGGAGAACTAAGCGAAATCAAAGCGTTTCGACGGGAACTTCATCGCAATCCGGAAGTCTCGGGTGAGGAGGCGGAAACCGCATCCCGCGTTACAGAGGAACTCGGCCGCACGAGGCCAGATCGCATCGTTGCCGGCATCGGCGGCCATGGCCTCGCGGCCGTCTATGAAGGAGCGGCATCAGGTCCGACGATCATGATCCGTGCGGAACTGGATGGCCTGCCGATCGAGGAAATCTCCGATGTCGCGCACCGTTCGACGGTGCCGGGCAAGGGCCACCTTTGCGGCCATGACGGTCACATGGCGATCCTGATGGCACTCGCGAAGGGTCTTGGGCACGAGCGGCCTGCGAAGGGGCGGGTTATCCTGATGTTCCAGCCGGCCGAGGAGAACGGTGCAGGGGCAGCGGCCGTGCTTGCCGATCCGAAGTTTGCGACGCTGACGCAGGATCTATCGCTCTCGCTTCATAACTTCCCGGGTATCCGGCTCGGACACGTCCTTCTCAAGGAGGGGCCGGTCAATTGCGCATCGCGCGGAATGAAGATCATTCTAAAGGGTAAGACATCGCACGCCTCTTATCCGGAGCAGGGCATTGCGCCGACTTTCGTGCTGGCGCGGTTGCTCGGTGATCTGACGGCGTTGGGCAACAATGGGCCGCTGGGGCCGGACTACTCGCTGGTTACGGTCACACATGCGCGGCTCGGGGAGCCGGCATTTGGGATCAGTCCCGGCGAAGCGCAGATCTGGGCGACCCTGCGGACGCTGACCGATGAAGCGATGGCAGCGTTGGTTTCCCGCGCCGAGGAACTGGTGCAGACCCAGGCGAAGGCCGGGCAATTGCAGGTGGAGATCAGTTACGAGGACGTGTTCCGCCAGTGCTACAATTCCGCCGAAGCGGTCAAGGAGCTGCGGCGTGCCCTGGATGACGAGGGCGTCAGCCATGACGATGTCAGTAGCCTGCTGCCAATGAAAGCTTCTGAAGACTTCGGTCTGTTCCGGACTGTGGCGCCCGCAGCGATGTTCTTTCTCGGGGCGGGTGAAGATCATCCGCGACTGCACAACCCCGACTACGATTTTCCCGATGAGCTGATCGCGACCGGATCGCGGGTCTTCATGCGCGCCATCAGGAACATTCTCGGCCGAGCTACCCTCCGGCGGCCCCTGTAGTAGCTGCCGGACATTCCCGCCGGTGATTGGCCGATGGCGAGGACCCTGCTTCCGTTCCGTCGGCGCGGTGCCTTCGCATCTCCGGTCAAATTAGATCGCAATCCCTGATCGACTTGGGAGTGGATTTGCGCAATATTTTCAGCATCGGATGCATGCGCGGTTCGCGCAGCGTCACGTCGGAACCATTTGACTTCCTCCAGAGTGCAATGGGATTAGCATGTTTGCTCAAGACATCATGAACACCGACATCACAACGATCAGCGCCGATAGCAGCATCCATCAGGCAATAGACCTGATGGTTGCCAAGAATATCAGCGGCCTGCCTGTTATCGACAACGATGGCAATGTTTGTGGCCTGCTGACAGAAGGAGACCTCCTCCGGCGCATCGAGTTCGGTGGCGGCAGATCGGCCGGCAAGCCGGATGAGACGTCGCTCGTCGACCTCGACGACTATATCCGAAGCCGCAGCTGGCGGGTATCGGATGTCATGTCCGCAAGCGTGATCAGCGTGACGCCGGATACGCCGGTTGCGGCGATCGCCGAGGCGATGTTCCGGCACAAGATCAAGCGGGTGCCCGTCGTCAGCGACAAGCGCCTTCTCGGTATCGTCAGCCGTATCGATCTCCTCAAAGCAATCGTTGCGGCGCCGGCCGAGAGAACGGCAAGTGGTGACGATGCTCTCGCCCGCGCCATCCGCGCGCGACTGCAGGGTGACCTTGGTCTCGACACCGATGCGATCAAGGTATCGGTTCAGGATTCCAGAGCGGTGCTTGAAGGGACCGTATCGAGCGAACTGGAGCGGCGCGCCATCCGTGTCCTGGTAGAGAACCTCAAGGGCGTCAGCGGCTTCATCGACAAGCTCGGTGTTGCCTGATCGGAGATCCTCAGGCTACCGTACGGAGAAGCTTTTTCGCTTGTGTTGCCATCAGTCGTTCTTCGTTGGTCGGGATCACTAGCGTTTTGAAATCACCCAGGAAGCGCAGCCTTCGCAGGATTGCCTCGCGGACAGGGGCGGCGTGCTCGCCAATCCCGCCCGTAAAGACAAGCGCATCGATGCCGCCTAGGGAGACGGCCATCATCGCGATATGCTGAGCCGTTTTGCGGGCAAAATACTCGAGCGCAAAGGCGGCTTTGGGATCGTCGCTTTGAAGCAATGCCTCGACGTCGTTGCTGATGCCGGACAAGCCTTTCAGGCCCGAACACTCATAGAGGATATCCTGGACCGCTTCGACGCCGAGCTCCAGGTCGTGGATCATGTAGAGAACGGCGCCCGGATCGATTGAGCCGCTGCGGGTTCCCATAGGAATGCCGTCGAGCGCGGTCATGCTCATCGTCGTATCGACGCTGACGCCGTTCTTCAACGCACAGAGGCTGGCGCCATTGCCGAGGTGGCCAACAACGACACGGCCGGCATGGAGGTCCGGATAGTCCTTGGACAGCACCTGAGAAATCCAATCATAGGAAAGCCCATGGAAGCCATAGCGGCGCATGCCTTTGTCGCGCATCTCCTGCGGTAGTGCGAAGCTGCTGGTCAGCTCGTCGTGGCCTGCGTGAAAGGCTGTGTCGAAGCAGGCAATATCGGGCGCTCCGCTCGCGATTCTCGCCGAAGCGGTGATACCGGCGAGATTGTGGGGTTGGTGAAGCGGCGCTAACGGGATCAGCGCCTCGAGGCGGCGCATCACATCCGGCGTGACAATGACGGGCTCTCGGAAGGTCTGCCCACCATGGACGACGCGATGGGCAACGGCTGTTGTGCGCCAGCCGTGATCGTGCCCGCCTATGAGCTCGGTCACCGCGCGGAGTGCTAGATTGTGATCAGTGCTCGCGGGCAGGGTACTTCGCGTCTCCTCACCATTGGGAAGCTTCGCACGCATCTCAGGCGTGTCACCAATACCGGTGACCTTGCCGCTCATCAGCACGTTTAGGTCCCGTTCCGCGAAGATCTGAAACTTCAGGCTCGATGAACCGGTGTTGAGAACAAGCAGCGTGTCGATCATCGAATTGTGCTCCGAGGCCGATCAAGAGAGTACAAAAGCGAGACGGTGTGTCAGGGCGTCGCAATTGCCCTGCGCCGGCACTGAGTACCCCTCTGCTGCGGCAGGGTGGCCGCAGAAGATGCAAGTGTCAAATTGTTTCTGTTTCAGGATTCGCGTATAACGAGTTCTTTCTCACGTGGCGTTGCGGTGGATCAAATCCTGCCTTTATGCGGTAATGGTCGCCGGCTCTATTCCCGAGGGTTTGGACTTGCCGTGGTCGATGCGGGCAGGCTCCAGCGTGTTATGGTTGTGGGCAGCTCGAGCACCACGCTACTCGATTTGGGAGGGATGGGAATGGAAATGCAGCTATCCATTGCTGCTCGCCCTGAAGCGGTCAGCTTCGATCCTAGCCGGACTGCCGTCATGGTCATCGATATGCAGAACGACTTCGGCTGCCGTGGTGGAATGTTCGATCGCGCCGGCCTTGACGTCGCGCCCATCGCGCATCTCGTTCAGCCGATTTCGCGGTTGCTCGAAGCGGCGCGGCGTAACGCATTGCTCATCGTCTACACCAGGCAAGAGCATAATGCGGACCTTTCCGATGCCGGTAACGAAGATGCTCCGCATCGCATCAAGCACAAGCGCCTGAATATCGGGGCAGCCGTGGTAGCCCCAAACGGCATCCAAAGCCAAATCCTGGTGCGCGATACCTGGAACACTGCAATTATCCCGGAACTCGAGCCCCAGCCAGGCGACGCCGTGATCTCCAAGCATCGCTACAGTGCATTTTTCGAAACGTCGCTCGATACCCTCCTTCGCGCCAGGAGGATCAACACGCTCATCTTCACCGGTGCCACGACCAGCATCTGCGTTGAGTCCACAGTCCGTGACGCGACTTTTCGCGACTATCGTTGCATCGTGCTTAGGGACTGTACGGCAGAACTAATCGCGGCTGACACAATGCGCAGCAACCATGAAGCGTCGCTGCTCGCAATCGAGCTGCTCTTCGGTTGGACAGCGGAGTCCGAGGCGGTGATTGACGCCTTATCCAGAAGTGCAAAAGCCGGGTAGGGGGCAAGCCGCAACCGCCGCTGATCGGTGCCCCTACTCACAAAATCCTCTGAGATCTCAGGATTTTTCTCTTTTCGGGTTGCGCCGATCGGCCTATCAAGCGGTAGTGCTGTTCGGCACGCCTCGGATCCCGCTTCTGTGTCCATTCTATCCGGATGCATCCATTCCACATCGGCAGATCAATGACAGCTATGCAGACGACTGAGAAAGACGATGTGGAGAGCATCCGCAGGGCAAAGATCGTCGCGCTGGTCGTTGCCGTTTCGTTTTTCATGCAGATTCTCGACGGCACCATCGTCACCACTTCATTGCCGCAGATGGCGGCGAGTTTTGGCGTTCAACCGATATCCATGAGCATCGGCATCACGGTCTATATGCTGACGATGGCGGCCTTCATTCCGCTTTCGGGATGGCTTGGGGATCGATACGGCGCACGGCGCGTCTTCATGGCCTCGATCGCCGTCTTTACGATCGCATCGCTCTTCTGTGGGCTCTCCGATGGGCTTGCGGAGTTTGTCATCGCCCGCGCGGTGCAGGGCGCGGGCAGTGCGCTGATGACGCCGGTCGGCCGGATCATTGTCCTCAAGAATGCCCGCAAATCGGAGCTCGTCCAGGCGATCGCGCTGATAACCTGGCCGGCGCTGACGGCTCCCGTTGTCGGTCCGCTGCTCGGCAGCTTCATCACCACCTACGCAAGTTGGCATTGGAACTTCCTCATCAATGTGCCGATCGGGGTGCTCGGCATGGCGCTGGTTCTTCGTTTCGTGCCGGAACAGCGCGAGGAAGATGCCGGGCGGCTGGATTTACTTGGCTTCGTTCTCAGCGGCGGCGGATTGACCTTCCTGCTGGCAGCACTTGAGTTCTCGGTGAAGTGGCATGGCGGGCTGGTACCAATTTTGCTGATGCTGGTGGCAGGGCTCGTGCTCTCGGTCATGGCGACCCGGCATTTCCGGCGAGTCAGCAATCCATTGCTCGATCTCTCTGCCTTCAAAGTGCAAACCTTTGCGATCGCGACCCTTTCAGGCGGGACGGCGAGCCGTCTCGCGATCAACGCGACGCCCTTCCTCTTGCCGCTCCTCTTCCAACTCGGATTCGGATTGAGCTCGATCGAAGCGGGTGCCTATCTGCTGGTCTACTTTCTCGGAAACCTCGGCATGAAGGTCGTCACGACACCGCTGCTCGCCAGGTTTGGATTTCGCGCGGTGCTCTTCTTCAACGGGTTGATTGCTGCATCGGCGATTGCCGCCTGCGGCTTTCTCGTACCCGAGACGCCGCGTATTGTTATCTACGTGCTGTTGATGACCGCGGGTCTCTCGCGCTCAATGGAATTCACGGCACTGAATACACTGGCCTTTGCCGATATCAGTTCTGCACAACGCAGTTCGGCTTCCACTCTGTCGAGCATGCTGCAGCAGATTTCGATGTTGCTCGGCGTGGCGATCGCGGCGGCGGTGCTCAACATCTCCGTCGCCTTGCGCGGTGTCGAGGGGCCGGGGCTCGTCGATTTCCGATGGGCGTTTCTTGTCGTCGGCGCAATCGGCATCATATCGTCAGTGAGCTTCCTGCGGCTGGTGCCGGATGCAGGCGCCGAGGTGTCGGGTCACAAGATCGGCACGAAATAGTTGGCCGCCGTGCAGTCGGGCGGCTCTCGCGGGAGGAAATATGAAACTCGGATATGTCTGCACGCCACAGGAGGTCTTCGACTTCTGGTTCGAGGAGTGCGGCCGCGATCAATGGTTCAAAGCGACGACGGAGCTTGATCGGGATATTCGCAAGCGCTTCCGCGACACGCATCTTGCGCTCTCGCGCGACGTGTCGGAGGAGTGGCGTGCGACGCCCCACAGCAGGCTTGCCGCAGTAATCGTGCTGGACCAGTTTCCTCGCAACATCTACCGCACGACACCGCTCGCCTTTGCCACCGATGGGCTTGCGCTGCGGGAAGCAAAGCTTGCCGTGGAAGCTGGCGCCGACCAGCAGGTCAGCCCGGAATGCCGGACGTTCTTTTACATGCCCTTCGAGCACTGCGAAGATCTGGCCGAGCAGGATCGTGCCGTGGCACTATTCAGGGCGCTTGGCGATGAGGAATATATCGACTATGCGCTTCGCCACCATAAGGTGATCGCCGCCCACGGTCGATTTCCGCATCGAAACGCCATCGTCGGACGACAATCGACCGTGGCAGAACTAGAATATCTGGCACAGCCGGGTGCAGGCTTCTGAGCGCGTCGCCTTTCTGTTGCCTTTCTTTCTTATGAAAAACTGGACTCCAATTTTGATCCAGAACCTTCCGAGCGGGGATATTTTGCGGCCGACCCAACTCTTGCTTCGCATTTTCCTAGTCGCTGCGCTGGCGACCGTTGGCGCGAGCCTTGTAAGCGCGCAGGCGCCTCAACCGCAGGCCGAGCAACAGCCCCAGGCGACCGAGCAGGCTTCAGTTGCTGACGGTCCGATCGAGCAGGCCGCTAAGGCGCTGGAGAAGGCAAAGCAGGACCTCGTCGCGCTCGAGGACGGCGTAAGGCAGAAAGGCGACGATGACGACGCGCTGGTGGCTCTCGCCGGAAAGACCGACGAACTTGGGCGCTCGGTTCTCAACATATCCGTCGGCCTCCGGCCGCGGCTCGACCAGATCAAGAACCGCCTTGGCGAGCTAGGCGATCCACCAAAGGAAGGGCAGCCGGCCGAAGCGGAGATCGTTACGACCGAACGCAACGCCCTGACGGCCGAGCGCGCCCAGATTAACGCCGTTACCGGTGATGCCGAGACCCTCTCTGCTTCCATCAGCAAGCTTGGTAACGTTATCGCTGAAACACGCCGACAGCTTTTCGCCGCGACCTTGCTGCGACGCACCGATGTCTCGGTTTCTGTTATTGACGATGCGGCGCGCGCCTTCGTCCAAGAGGGGTCGGAGTTTGTCCAAGCCCTTGGAAGCTGGCTGGGATTTGTACTGAAGTTCAAGGCTTTCGCGTTCTTCGCGGCCATCTTCATGTCGCTTGTGACGGCGTTGGTGCTGTTGTCCGGCGGTTACCGCATCTTCGGTCGCTACCTGCAGCGTAAGGAAACGGACGAGCAGCCCTCCTATATCAATCGTCTCTCGATTGCTTTCTGGTCGACGCTGATCCGGACGTTCGCGCTTACTACGCTCCTGGTGACCTCCTATTTCTTCCTCAACAGTTTCAACGTTCTGAGACCGGATATCGCGCCGATCATCGGGGCGCTCTTCGGTGCGATCGGGTTGATCTATTTCGTCAGGCGTTTCACCAATGCGGTGTTCGCACCGAAGGAGCCGCAATGGCGTCTCGTCAAGCTTTCCAACCGCGGTGCGAGTTCCATCGGAGCCTGCTTGCTCGCGATGGCCATCGTCAATGCGCTTGACTACCTCTTCGGCAGCATCAGCGAGGCGATGGGGTCCCCACTCGTCCTGACCGTGGTCAAAAGTTTGATTGCGGCATTGATCATCGGCTTCATCCTGATTGCTGCCTCGTTTGGCAGGCCGATGCTGGCGCGAAATGGCGATCCTGACGCGCCGGGACGCCATTGGCCGCGGGGCATGGCGATCATTCTGCGCGTCCTGGGTGCGGGGCTGATCATAACCGCGCTGACTGGTTATGTCGGGCTTGCGCGCTTTGTTGCGACCCAGTTGATCATCACCGGCGCGATCATCGTCACGACCTATATCGGTCTCCTGTCGGGCAAAGCGATTTCACGCAGCGAGACTTTTGGCGAGACATCGCTTGGTCGTTTCCTCCAAAAGCGTTTCAAACTCGGCCCTGTTGCCATCGACCAAGCGGGCCTGTTGGTTGGCATGTGCATCTCGGCCGTCGCGCTGATAGTTGGGATTCCGCTGGTGCTGCTCCTGTGGGGCTTCCACATCCAGGATCTTGAACTTATCGCCTATCGCCTTCTCACGGAGGTCAGGCTGGGTGGGATCAGCATTTCGCTGGTCGGGATAATGACTGGTGTCCTTCTCTTTGCAGGCGGCTACCTGCTGACGCGCTGGATCCAGCGCTGGCTCGACAGCAACGTCATGGCGCGGAGCCACGTCGACCTCGGCGTTCGAAATTCGGTCAAGACAGGAATCGGCTACCTTGGCGTTGGTCTTGCGGCGATTGTCGGCGTTTCCGCTGCGGGCATCGACCTCTCAAACCTCGCGCTCGTTGCCTCGGCGCTTTCGGTCGGCATCGGTTTCGGCCTCCAGAACATCGTGTCGAACTTCGTTTCCGGTCTGATTTTGCTCGTAGAACGGCCGTTCAAGGTCGGCGACCACGTGGTTTCCGGTACCGCTGAGGGCATCGTGAAGCGCATCTCCGTGCGCGCAACCGAGATCGAGACATTCCGCAAGCAGTCGATCATCGTGCCGAATTCCGAGCTGATCAACGCATCGGTCGGTAACTGGACCCATCGCAACAAGATGGGGCGCTCCGAAATTCCGGTTTCGGTGAGCTACGATTCCGATCCGCAGAAGGTGATGGACATCCTGCTGGAGCTGGTGAATGCCGTGCCTGTCGTCCTGCGCAATCCTGAGCCGCATGTCGAGTTCCTTCGCTTCGGGCCGTATTCGCTGGATTTCGAGCTTCGCTTCATGCTTGCTGACATGGGGGACGGCCTGAAGGTCCGGAACGATCTCCGGATCGCGATCCTCAAGAGATTCAGGGAGGAGGGCGTCCAAATCCCGCTTCCGCAAAGCGATGTCGTATTCCATCGCCAGCCGGACCAAGTCGGAGGGGCAACTCCCGCAAGCAAGGCGCCGGCGAAGATCGAAGATGTCTCCGAGACGAGCGAAATGGACGACGAGGCCGGCACTGTGCGCCGGTTGCGCGGTAAGTCGGCTGATGGCAATCTCAAGGGGTAAAGGCGTTGTTCAGCGATCGTTCAGAGCGGTCGCCGTATAACGCCTGCAATCGGGTTTTCGCTGCTGGGGGCAGCAGCGCCGAGACGCTCCGAGGGAGGGCGCAACATCCGCGCCGCACTGCATGGCAAGATTTGCCGTCGTACTGCTTTTTTCGCTCATGGCCGTAGGCCAAACTCACGCAGCTTCCATCACCAATACCGATAGCGCCGCTGTTGTGATCGTCCTTTCCGAGGGCGGTCACAAGATGCAGCTCGTGCTCGATCCTGGTGCATCCGAGACGTTCTGCCAGTCGGGCTGCTTCATCACAACGCCTGACGGTGATCGCATCGGGCTCGATGGCGGCGAAACGATCGACATCATCAAGGGATCGGCCGTCGTAAAGTGAACGACGGCGCGCTCTGATCACAATTTTTGTCCACGGATTTTCGACCAAAGGCCTTTTGCGGCTTGCCTATTTGCATGCAGTCGCGGCAAGCTTTTCGCATGTCGTAAACAGGCATTTGGCAAGCCCGGCCTCGCTGCATAGTTCGCTAAGGCGATTTCCGTCGGCGGCATTCGTCGGACAGGTTAGTAGAACAGAGGGTAATTCTCCATGAAGACACATGCGCGCGCAGTGGTCATCGGCGGCGGCGTCGTTGGCGTTTCGACGCTTTATCACCTCGCCAAGAAGGGCTGGGACGATGTCGTCCTGATCGAACGCAAGGAACTGACCTCCGGTTCGACATGGCATGCCGCGGGTCTGCTGCCTTTGTTCAACATGAGCTACTCGGTCGGCCAGATCCACAAGTACTCGGTTCGGTTCTATCAGGAGCTTCAAAAGGAAACCGGCATGAACGTCGGTTTCAGCCAGGTTTCCAACATTCGTCTGGCGCGCACCAAGGATCGCTGGGACGAGTACATGTACTATGCCGGCATCGCGGAGACGATTGGCGTCAAGGTCAACGTACTGACGCCGGAGCAGGTCAAGGAGATTTGGCCGCTCTGCGAGACGGATGGTCTCCTCGGCGCGATCCAGCATCCCGATGACGGCTACATCCAGCCTGCAGATCTGACCCAGGCGCTCGCCAAGGGTGCGCGCGACCGCGGTGCCACGATCTATCGCAACACCACAGTCACCGCGATCGAGCAGCAGCATGATGGCCTCTGGAAGGTGACGACGGAAAAGGGCGAGATCACGGCAGAGCACATCATCTCCTGTACCGGCAACTTTGCCCGCAAGACCGGAGAGATGGTCGGGATCAACATTCCGGTTATCCCGGTCGAGCACCAGTATATCGTCACCGAGCCGCATCCGGCGATCCTCGAGCGCAAGGCCAAGGGCCTGCCGGAGATGGGCGTGCTCCGCGAATCCGACAGCGCCTGGTACATGCGCGAAGAGAATGGCGGCCTCATTCTCGGGCCGTACGAGCACGGCGCGCCAGTCTGTTACGTCAACGGTCCGTCGGATGAGAGCGAGTACGAACTCTTCCAGGAAGAGCTCGATCGCCTGATGCCGCATATCGAGACCGCGATCGCCCGCGTCCCTGCTTTTGGTGAAGTCGGCATCAAGAAGGTCTATAACGGCGCGATCGCCTATACGCCCGATGGCAACCCGATTGTTGGTCCCGCACCGGGCCTCCGCAATTTCTGGCTCAACGAGGGGCACTCCTTCGGGATCACCGCAGCCGGTGGCGCCGGTTGGCAGTTGGCGGAATGGATCGTGGATGGCGAGCCGACCGTCGACATGATGGGCGTCGATCCGCGTCGTTTCGGTCCCTATGCGACCGAAGGCTACCTCATCGCCAAGAACGAAGAGGCCTACGCCAACGTCTTCACCATGCACTATCCCGATGAAGAGCGCGGTGCCGCTCGTCCGCTGAAGACGACGCCGGTCTACGATCGCCTGAAGAAGCTGGGTGCTGTTTTCGGTTCCGTCTATGGCTGGGAGCGCGCCAACTGGTTTGCACCTGAAGGCTACGACCTGCCGAAGGATCAGATTGGCGTTGGCGAGGATGTCCTCACCAACCATAATCACTCCGATCCTGAAGAGGATGGTCGCATCCTTGAACGCTGGTCGTTCCGGCGCTCGAACTACTTCGAGCATGTCGGCAACGAAGTCATGAATGTGCACAAGAATGTCGGTGTGCTCGACATGTCCGCCTTCGCCAAGATGGAAGTCTCCGGCCCCGGCGCACGCGCCTGGTTGGAATCGATCTTTGCCAACGCCATCCCGAAGAAGCGCGGTCGCATCGCGCTCTGCCATATGCTGACGGTTCACGGTGGCGTTCGCGCCGAGTTCACGGTCTATGAATGGGCTCCGAACCGCTTCTACCTTGTGTCAGCCGGCGCCTACGAGGCGCACGACCATGACTATTTGCGCGGGCTCGCGCCGACCGATGGTTCCGTTCGGCTGCAGCAGATCACGCAGCGACTCGGTGTGCTGGTGCTTGCCGGTCCCAAGTCGCGTGACCTGCTCAAGAAGCTCACGCGGACGAGCCTTGAGAACAAGGACTTCCCGTGGTTGTCGGGCAAGGAGATCTCGATCGGCGTTGCGAGCGCACATGCGCTGCGCGTCAATTTCGTCGGCGAGCTTGGCTGGGAATTGCATCATCCGATCGAGATGCAGAACTACATCTTCGACAAGCTGATGGAAGCCGGGGCCGAATTCGGCATCAAGCCGTTCGGTATTCGCGCGATGCTGTCGATGTCGATCGAGAAGTCCTACCGTCTCATCCCCCGCGAGATGTCGATCGAGTACAACGCCTATGAATCGGCGCTTGATCGCTTCATCAAGCCGGAGAAGGAGTTCCTCGGTCGTGAGGGGCTGTTGGCCTACAAGGACAAGGGGCTGAAGTGGAACTTCGCGACCCTCGTCGTCGAGACCGGCAACGATGTCGATGCCCGCGGTTCCGAAGCCATCTACAACGAGGCTGGCGAGCTCGTCGGACGTGCGACAAACGGCACCTTCGGCTTCCGCATCAATCGGTCGCTGGCGCTGGCGATGCTGCGTCCCGACTACGCCAAGGAAGGCACGAAGCTGAAGATCAAGATCCTCGGCACGACGTACAACGCCACCGTCGTCGGCGAGAGCCCCTTCGATCCGGACAACGCCGCGCTGAGGGCATAGTCCTTTAAGCATGTTTCGAAGAAAGTCAGGGCGGCCCTCGTGGCCGCCTTTTTGTTGGTCAGTGACCGCAGCCGATTAATACTTATTCAAACCGGCTACTGTACCGCTTTGAAGCGGGGATACCATTTTATCAAAAGGTTTCGAAATGGCGTTTTTGGGTATTTCAGGAATGCAATATTCCGGAGGCATGTTTGCCGGTGCGCGCATTATTCTCGCCGAGGATTCCAATGTCTTCACATCGATGATCGGCAGGCGGCTGAAGGAGCTTTTCGATATCGACGTGGAGATCTGCCGGAGTTTCGAAGAGCTGCAGCTGTCATATGACAAGTCCACCGACCCGATCACGCTTGCCATTTCCAACATCAATCTGCCCGGTGCCGAAAATGGCGAAGCATTGGAATATCTGGTCGATCTCAGCATCCCGACCATCGTCTTCACCGGCACGTTCCAAGAAGGTATGCGCGACAAGCTGATCGCCAAGGACATCGTCGATTACATCCTCAAGGACAATGTCTTCGCGGTTGATCTTCTTGCCGAATCGATCTGCCGCTTCCTTACCAATCATCGTCATCATGTTCTGATTGTCGATGACAGCGCTACGGCCCGCGCGCTGCTCTCGAGCCGCCTCAAGCGCTACAATTTCCGGGTCAACACCGCGGAAAGCGGCGCCAAGGCGCTCGAAATCCTCAAGGCGAATCGCGACATCGGCTTGATGATCACCGACTACAACATGCCCGATATCGATGGCTTCGAGCTGACGCGACGCATACGCGCCAACATCGGCTCGCACGAGTTGCGCATCATCGGCGTGTCGTCATCGTCCAACCGGCTGCTGTCGGCGCGGTTCCTCAAAGCCGGCGGTAACGACTTCATGCTGCGCCCATTCATCGACGAAGAGTTCTACTGCCGCGTCAACCAGAACCTCGACACGCTGCTGCAGATCCAGTTGATGCGCAGGGAGCGGGCCGTTGCCTGACGCATTTCCTGCGCTCGAGGATTGTAGATGGGACGCATTCAAGCCCCCGGAAACGGAGATTTATGCAATTTCCGGTGTTGCCAAGTCTCGATATCTTCTCAGGCGTGTTTCTGTGAGTTATCTTCATAAAAGTCGAGAAGACGGTCGATTCGGACTGCGGCGGCTTTCTGGGGGATAGGAGTGAATGGCGTTCCAGGAGGATCTCCATCGGGATGGATTCGGACCACGTTTTGGTGGCCAGCGGGTGCTCCTGGTTGAAGATTCCCGGATGTTTTCAGCGGTTCTGTGCCACCGGCTTCATGCAGAACTCGGCCTGAACGTCAAACCGTGCGCCTCCCTGAAAATCCTCGAAGAGACGATCGCCCAGTCGCCAAACGATTACACAATGGCGATTGTCGACCTCAATTTGCCGGACGCACCCTATGGCGAGGCGCTCGACTGCACCATACAGGCCAGTATCCCGACCATTGTCTTCACCGCCACTTTCGACCTCGATACGCGCAATCGCATCATGGAGCGCAATGTCATCGACTATGTGCTGAAAGACAACGAGTTCGCGCTCGATAGCGTTGTTGCCAGCGTCAGGCGGGCATTATCGAACAGGAAGATACGGGTGCTCGTGGTCGACGATGTCCCTTCCGCGCGCGAACTCCTGGTCGGGTTGCTCGAAGCGCAACAGTATATGGTTGTGGAAGCCGCTTCCGGCCTCGAGGCCTTCGCCGCGCTTGAGACCTACGACGATATCGAGGTCGTCATCACTGATCATCATATGCCCGACATGCGCGGTTGCGAGCTGACGCGGCGGATACGGCGGCACTTCGGCTCTGATCGGCTGCGGATCATCGGGGTTTCATCTTCGAGCGATCGCCTGCTCTCTGTGAGCTTTCTGAAGGCCGGCGCTTCGGATTTTCTCTATAGGCCGTTCGTGGCTGAGGAACTGCAGTGCCGGGTCGCCAACAACGTCGAGACTTTGGCGCAGCTGAAGCAGCTTCGGGCGGCTGCGGCCTGCGACTACCTCACTGGCCTCTACAATCGCCGCTACTTCTACGATCTCGGGCCCAAGCTGGTGAATGACTGCCTGCGCCAGAAGACCGCGGCCGCTGTCGCGATCCTCGACATCGATCATTTCAAGCGGTTGAACGATACATACGGGCACGAGATCGGAGACGAGGTGCTGAAGGCGGTCGCAGACCGGCTTGCAACGATCTTCGAGGGAAGCGACAACCTTCTTTCGCGCCTCGGTGGTGAGGAGTTTGCGATCTTGTTCCCGATGATGGATTCAATGGCCGCGAGCAAGCTGTGTGATGAGATACGGTCGGATATCTCACGCATGAAGGTGATGGCCGATGACGAGGAGCTTTCCGTCACCGTGTCGATCGGCGTTGCCGAGATTTCCGACTATGAAACCTTCGACAACTATCTCAATGCCGCCGACCAGTTTCTCTATATGGCCAAGCACAAAGGGCGCAATCAGGTCTATTCCGACGCGCGGATGACGGCGGAGGCGGCTCAATAGCCGCCCGGGCTGAGATCACGCGGCGATGGCCTGGCGTGCGGTTGCCATCGTCATCTTGCGTTCTGCGCGCTCCTGTTGCGGCGAGCGATGATAGAGTTCGCGATAACACTTGGAGAAGTGTGAGGCCGAAACGAAGCCACAGGCGACGGCGACTTCGACGACCGGCATGGAGGACTGCACCAGCAGGTGGCGGGCGCGATCAAGCCGTATTTCCAGATAATACCGCGCCGGCGAGCGCCCCATTTCCTGACGGAACAACCGCTCGATCTGGCGGCGTGACAGGTCTACGCCGTCCGCGATCTCAAGCAGCGAGAGCGGTTCGGAGAGGTTGCCTTCCATCAGTTCGATGATGGAGAGAACCTTGGCATTCTGGACGCCGAGGCGCGCGCGCAGCGGCAGGCGCTGGCGATCGTTCGGGCTGCGGACGCGATCCGTCAGATGCTGCTCGCAGACCCGGTTCACCAGCGTTTCGCCGAAATCCTGGCCGATCAGATTCAGCATCATGTCCAGCGACGCCGTGCCGCCGGCGCAGGTGTAGAGATTACTGTCCACTTCATAGAGATCGGCATAGACCTCGGCCTGCGGAAAGGCTTCCGAAAAGCCCGGCAGGTTTTCCCAGTGGATAGCACAGCGCTTGCCGTTCAGAAGCCCCGCCTGTGCGAGGATGTGCGCGCCGGTACAAAGGCTGCCGACGGCGACGCCGCGGTTGTAGGATTCGCGCAACCAAGCACTGACGGACTTGTTGTTGAAGTCTTCGACATCGATGCCGGAACAGACCAGCACCATGCTCGGGCGATATTCGCCGCCGAGATTGCGGCGCTCATCGGCCAGCGACGTATTTGCCTCGACGCCGATGCCGCAGGAAGAATAGACCTTCTGCCCGTCAACCGAGGTCAGCCGCCACGTGTAGGCCTGGTAGCCGAGCATGCGGTTGGCTATGCGCAGGGTATCGATCGCCGCTGAAAAGGGCAGCATCGTAAACTGCGGAACCATGAAGAAGACGAGAGAGCGTTGCTTGTGCGACATCTTGTTCATGAGACAAATCCGTGCTGGAGGTGCGAATGCACTATTCGTTGCTTGGAATACGTCGTTTCGATATCCTGAAAGCGACATTCTCATGGATAAATGCGGCCGCAAAGAGCAAATTTGCGACATTGCTGAAATTGACGATGGTCAAATGACGTTTGCGTTCTTCAAAAGTTCGAAAAAGGCGCTCGAAGAAAATATATGTGTCTGAAATTCAAGATTTAATTAGGAGCCCCTAAAGACGGAGAAAGCGGCGCTGCACGAAGGCGGGCGCCGCTCTCACGCGGGGAGGAATGTCGGATTCATTACATAACCTTGCGTTCATCCGCGCCATCCGCCGACGGCCAGCCAATGTCCTTACGCATGTCGAAGGGCATGGATTCGATTTCGCGGGCGGCCTGCCACTGGTGCCAAGCATGAACAAGCTTGCGGGCATAGTCGACAATATGCGCATGAGCTTCGCTTGAGGACGCCTTGGTGTGCCTGAAGGTAATCGTCGTCATAGCCGTTCCTTTCTTCGTCGGATGACGCCTTGTTTGATGAGTAAAATATGGGTGTTTTCGTCCCATCAATCAAACGAATAGCATTTATGGATATCATCAGTGATTTTGAACGATGGCGACGCGCGGCGGATTGGATATCTGCCGACACGGCCAATTCAATTCGAGGGGCGTCGTGCCTACCGGCGGCGCGGGGAGGAGCCGCCACGCATGGTGTTGATCTAAAGTGAGATGCGGGCACCGCGCTGCCGGCGGAACAGTGGCCGATCTGGCGGGGCGGATTCATATGTCCCGAGGGCAACTTGGGCGGCTGGCGGCCGCCGCGGTATGTCGATTGCCCTAGTTTAGGGGCCTGTAATCGGTTCGGCTACTCCACCCTCCAGGCGCGATTCCTGCGATCTGATCACCATAATGTTTCCGCGCCAATCGAAACTGCCTCTCAACCAACTCCGTGTCCAGATCGCTGGCTGCAAGACATCGCGGGTAACCATTGCGAGGAGTGACAGCAGGGATAGGTGCCAATGCTTGCGGGCTGCAAGAATAAGTTCCGGCGCGTAGGCGGTGCATAAGACTGCCAGGGTTGTAGTAACGAGACTGGTGCCGGAAACGACGGCAGCGCTCAGGCCCAGCAATAGGGGAGGAACTACGCCAAGCAGGATCTCAGGCGCGAAGAAGTGCGGGAAAGTGACGCGTCTCAGCCGCGCCCAACGAGACTGCCTGGCCCAGAGCTCGCGGAAGGTCCTTCTGCCTAGGGGCTGCTCGAATGGTCCGGCGACGAGATGCACCTTGAGGCCCATGCTGTTGACCAGCTTTGTGGCGGCGGCGTCTTCTGCGATCTCGGCCGCAAGGGTTTGGATGCCACCGTGGGCGTCGAGGATCGTCTTTTGCCAGAGCATGCTCTTGCCTTGCGCGAAGCCGAATCCAAGCGCTTCCCCGGCATATTGCCAACGGGCTTGGTGGGTGTTGAGAAAAGCACATTCGACCTCCGCCCAAAATCCGCTCGGACGGGAGCCAAGTGGCGTCGAGCAAACGAGGCCGCTGTCGGGTCGCCATGCGGCCATAAGGCGTGCGAGATAGTTCGCCGGCATCAGGACATTGGAATCGGCAAGGACGACCCATTCATGCGCCGCCGCGCTCCAGCCCTTGACGCAGTTGTTGAGTTTCGGATTTGCGCTGATGCGGTCATCCCCGATCAAAATCCTTGCATTTGCCAGCGGCCTTGCTCGGAGGGTGTTCTCCGCCAGACCAATGATCGGATCGGCCTTGTCTGCAATGCAAAAAATGACTTCGTAGTCGGGCCAATCCAGGATCAGCGCGCTTTCGAGTGTTTCCCGCGAGAACTGTTCTATGCCGCAAAGGGGTATCACTATCGAGACAGGCGGACGCACAGCGACACTTGGCGTCTTGTCTTGGCGGGACCGAATTCGCCATCCCGCGATCATAAGGCTGAGGGTATTGGCTGCCAACAGGGCACCGGCGACGGCAATGATATACAGCATCAGTCATTCCAGCGGTGAACAGCGCCGGAATGAAAACGAGTCTCAGCGCTCGGTGAGTCAAAACATCACCGTCAGATGACGCGATGATGACATCTACCCAACGGTGACGCCTTAGTCATGCGAAGATCCACAGGATCTGTCTGCCGACGAGGACCGGCTTGCCCGCCGCGACGCCGATGCCGACGGGCCCCGGCTCAGTGTTTCTTCCTCAGCGCCCTCTGGATCTTCACAACCTCACCCTTCATCAAGATCAGGAAGTGCTTCTTGTCGAGGCGATTGGCGACCTCGCCATCCATTGTCATGTAATCGGTTCTGGGCCTAGGGATGGCTTCATCGGCAACCCTGATCTGTTCGATGACAATGCAGGGATTTCCTGCGCCGCCCGTGCATTTGAACCGCCGCGTCTCCTGATACTGTGACATCAACGCCCCTCCTAGCTGACAGCAAGCATCATCGTTTCCGACGCGGCGATTTCAAGTTTTATTTTAGTCATTACTGAAATGGATGGAGGGGAGATCGCCGAGATGAGCGGACAAAGCCCGGTGCTGGTTTGGACAGCGCCGGGCCTCTGCGACTGCAGTTGAGGGAAACGCAGTCAGCGCAACGACAAAGCAAAGCGTGCGTTGCCCACAAGGAACGGCTCCTAGCATCGGATGTTCCGACAATTCGAGGCATTGTCGGACGAGCCGTGTTTTGGTGCGCGCCTTTGCGCGTCGGCACAATGAGCGGCTGCCGTGCGCGTGATATCTACCGTGGCGCCTCGGCGGTGAACACCAGCGCTGACATCGGCCCTTCGATCGGACCTTTGCCGAAAGCCTGCTCGAGAGCCGCCGTGACTCGTGCCACGACGTCGAATTTCGGGTTGCGGGCTTCGATTTCCATGCGGAGCGGGCTGCCCTTGCAGAAGGCGGTTGCGGCGTCCCTTGCCGAGGACGCATGGGCAGTCTTTTCGACCTTGGTGAAAGCGGCCGACTCGAATCCGGCCCGTTCGAGTTCCGAGAGGATCGCCTCGGCATCAAAATAGCTGTGCGGCGTTCGCCGGAAGAAGTCCAGCGGATCTTCTGGAAACAATGCATCCGTCTCAGTCATCATGACCTTTGCGAAGGCGTTGCTCTCGAGGGAGTCCCAGGTGCTGAAGAGGAAGGTCCCTTTCGGCTTGAGTACGCGGAGGATTTCGCGGTAGGCGCGTTGCTTATCGGGAAAGAACATGACGCCGAACTGGCATGTGACGGTGTCAAAGATGTGATCGGGAAAGGGCAGGCTCAACGCGTCAGCCTGTCGCCATGCGATATGCCCGCCAGAATGTCTCAATGCGGCGACATCCAGCATCGCCTGGTTCAAATCGGTGGCGATGATTTGGGCGTGCGGAAGCGCCGACGATATCGCGCGCGTGAGGGCCCCGGACCCTGCTGCGACTTCGAGAACGCGGTGCGGATGAACCGATGCCAGGCGCTGCGCCAGATCGGCGGCATAAGGGTCAAACAGGATCGGCACCAGATACCGATCGTATGCTGCAGGGATATCGCCTTGGAAACACGCATCGTTCATCGCGATGGTCCTTACGCTCCGTCGCCGCGCCCGGAGCGTATATTAGAACCTTTCGATGCGTCTTTGAAGCCGCTGGCGGCGCTCGCATCTTCAGCGAGGGACGGTCATACCTAGTGCCTGTAGGTCGAGGTCATCAGCGAGATGCCTCGGCAGTCGAGCCAACTGATCTCGTGTGCGATTGCGTGTCTGACGTGAGATCTGACGAGATCTGAATGCGTAGAAGATGTCGAAGATTACAATGAGCGTGTTCATCGCGGCCTCCTTTCATCAGTACTAGCCGCTATGAACCAAGGGTATTGTCGGGTTGACTTTCAATCAAACAAAATGATATGGAAGTCAAATTCAGAAAAATTGAAAGATGTGACGATGAGCATTCCCTTTCGCCGTCCCATTCCTCTGCTTGACAACGACGTGCTGCGCACCTTCGTTGCCATTGCAGAGACCGGCAATTTTTCCACGGCCGCGGAAGCCGTCTATCGGACGCCGTCGGCGGTATCCATGCAGATCAAGAAGCTGGAAGAGCAACTCGGCGCCACGCTGTTTCTGCGTGATGCGCGATCGGTCAGTCTGACCCAGCATGGCGAAGTGCTGCTCTCCTACGCGCGCAACATCCTCGCTCTGTCGAACGAGGCCGTCTCGCGGTTCATCATGCCCGAGCTGAGCGGCGTGGTGCGGCTCGGTGCGCCTGAAGATATCGGCGAACGGCTGCTGCCGAATATCCTGAAAAGCTTCGCCGAGAGTTTCCCGAGCATCATGGTCGATGTCACCATTGACATGAGCATCGGCCTCAAGAAGCGCATGGAAGAGCAGCGCCTGGACCTGGCACTGATCAATTGCGCGACGCGTCCGCTGCCGACGGATGGGGAGATCGTCTTCCGCGAGAGGCTTGTATGGGCCGGTGCCAAATGTGGTACGGCGCACCGCCGCGATCCGCTGCCGATCTCGATCTGGGAGGATGGCTGCATTTGGCGCTCTGAGGCACTGTCTCAGCTTGAGCGAATGAAGCGCGGCTATCGTGTCGCTTTTCTTAGCGGTCACACCATGGCCCAGCGAGCGGCCGTCGTTTCCGACCTCGCGATCGCGCCCCTGCCGCGCTCCTATGTCACTGATGAGATGACAATTCTCGGCGTGCAGGAGGGGCTGCCCGAACTCGGTTCCTTCGACATCAGGCTGCTCACTGCGTCACAGATGAACAACCCGATGCGGGCGGTAGCCGATAGCATCCGCTTTGCCTTTGCGGAAAAAGCCAAGGCCGTAGCGGCTTGACAACTTAGTACGGACCTCTTTTCTTCCTCCGGGGTTTAATGCGCGCGGAGTCGCCCGCGCGTGGACGATTGAAAAGAAGGATTTCGCAATGACGACAATGGCCAAGATCGGCTCCGCCCTCGCAATTCTGCTCGTGCTTTCTTCGTGTGGAAACACAATCCGCGGCATCGGTCGCGACACGGCAAATGCCGTAAACGCGACTCAGGATGCAGGTCGTTCGGTCGGTCGCGCGGCCACCAGGTAAGACGGCGTCAGATCACCGCCGGCGGGTAGGCCCTTTCCAGCCCGCCGGAACGCGAAAGCCCACTCCGGAACGCCGCATAGGCCGGGTGCTGGCTTGATTTCGCTGCCTCCATGAGGCGTATCTGCAGGCGGGCCGGCGCTGCGCCGCCAATCCATCTCCCAAGGCTCTCGAGTTTCAGCGTATTCAGGAATGGCGCGCTCGCGGCATTGTTCAGGTGACGGTGAAGACCATCGATGACGTTCTCGTCCTGTGCCGCATTTTCCATCAGCAGGGAGACGTAGGATTTTTCCTGCTCCTCCAGGCTGGCAAGCTTCGAGGCGATTGTGTCGCGGTCGGGAAACGGGGTGGATGTCATCTTTTTTCTCTTCGTCTGGGCAAGCAGCTTGGCACGATTGGGTGCCGCCGCTTACAGGAAACCGATACCGTCAGAAGACGGCTGCTCCTTTTCCCCGCTCACTCTTGCGCGAATCCTGCGCTGACCGATCGAAGAATATTGCACCGTCTGGTGAGCGATTGCTTTGCTCTTCCTAGAGCCCGGCCTTGACCTTCTGCGCGACATCGGCAGGAACCCATTTGGTCCATAGCGCGGCGTAGTTCTGGAGGAAGTAGACGGTGGCTTCCTCGTTGCTCTTGTGGTTGTCATCCTGCCAGGCGAGCACTTCGTTGATTGTCGTATTGTCCCACGAGCGGAGCTTCAGGTAATCCATGGCCGGTCCGGCACGGTCGGCGAAGGCTTTGGTGACAATCGTAAAGGCCCGTGAGACGGGATAGGAATTCACCTGCGGCCGCGCGCAGCCGGGGACAGATGTGCACTTATCCCATTCTGCCTTGTCATGACCCACGCCGAAGCTCAGGCGCGTCATGTCGTATTTGCCGAGGACGGCCGTGGGTGCCCAGTAATAGCCAAGCCAGCCCTCCTTTTTCTGGAAGGCGTTTGCGATAGAATCATCAAGGTCCTGTGGGCTGCCGGTTTCGATCAACTGAAACCCGCTCTTCTCGGCGTCCAGCGCGCGGAACAGGTTGGATGTCGAAATCTGACAGCTCCAGCCGACGGGGCAACTAAAGACGGCGCCCTGCGATGCATTTCCCGGCGCGGGGAAGAGTTCCGGATGCTTGAGCGCATCCTGTACGCTGCGGATATTGGGGTTAGCGTCGGCGACGAATTTGGGTATCCACCAGCCTTCGACAGCTCCCTCCGAAAGGATTTCCGCCGCCAGGATCAGCCTGCCTTCCTTGACCGCACCGTCGAGTTCTGTGCGGACGGAATTGATCCAGAACTCCGAAGCGATATCCGGCTCACCGTTCTCGTTCATCGACAGGAAGGTCGGCATCGTGTCGCCCGGGACGATTTTGACAGAGCAGCCATAACCCTTCTCAAGAATGAACCTGTCGAAGTTGGCCGCAATACCCGCCGAAGCCCACTTCATTTCAGCGATGGTGACGTTGCCGCATTCGGCAGCCTGCGCAGTCGTAGCGGCCGCACAGATTCCTGCGGCGAGCAGGATCGACGTGCAGAGAGATCTCATTTGCCTTCCCATTCTTGCTGCCCCGCCACAACTAGGCGTTCCGCGTCTTGCGGAGATCTTTATCCTGTTTGTCCGGCTATTGCTGTGGCGCTCGTCTTGATGCCTTGGAATGGCAGCCTACGCGTTCGGCTGTGGAAATCAATCGTTCTTCTGTGCATGAGGCGTGAAGTCTAAGCGTCTGATTTGAAAACGTATTGCCAGCCCCACCAAAAGGTTACCACGAGCGTCCCAAAGCCGGAAAATGCCGAAATTCATCTTTGCTTAGGGAGTTGCTAACCGTCCGGTAACAATGTGGCGGTATCTGTTCTTCCGTGGCGGGGGACACCGCCGCTTCTCCGGATCAGGTAATGCGTCCCGGAGAACGTGAGCTTCGCCGTGTATGGGCGAATGCGCCAGCGTATTTCGGCAGGCCGCGCTACCCTAAGCGGGTGACGTGGCCTTCGCATTTTCGGCGCTTGCGATTGACCACGGCAGAGAGGCCGTTGTAGGCGGGGGTCGGGTTCTCCGGAGTTCCGTGACAATGACCAAGGCCATCATGCTGCAAGGGACCGGCTCCGATGTCGGCAAGACCGTTCTTGTCGCGGGGCTTTGCCGTCTTGCTGCCAATCGTGGCCTTTCGGTCCGTCCCTTCAAACCGCAGAACATGTCGAACAATGCCGCGGTCGCCGACGACGGCGGCGAGATCGGCCGGGCGCAATGGCTGCAGTCGCTTGCCGCGCGTGTGCCGTCCTCGGTGCACATGAATCCTGTATTGCTCAAACCGCAATCCGAATACGGCAGCCAGATCATCGTTCAGGGCAAGGTCTGGGGGCAGGCCAAGGGACGGGACTATCAGAAACTCAAGCCAGCGCTCCTCGACTACGTGATGCAGAGCTTTTCGGCCGTTTCGGCCGGAGCGGATCTTGTGATCGTGGAAGGCGCAGGTTCGCCCGCCGAAATCAATCTCAGGGCCGGCGATATCGCCAATATGGGATTTGCCACCCGTGCCGGTGTGCCTGTCGTGCTTGTCGGCGATATTGACCGCGGGGGCGTGATCGCCTCGCTGGTTGGGACGCATACGATCCTCTCCGAGGACGACCGGGCAATGATATCCGGCTACCTCATCAACAAGTTCCGTGGCGACGTCTCGCTCTTTGATACGGGTATCGATGCGGTGCGCCGCTTCACCGGATGGCCATGCTTCGGTGTCGTGCCGTGGCTCAGGCACGCTTCGCGTCTGCCGGCCGAGGACTCGGTGGCGTTGGAACGCCTCGCACGCGGCGGCACGGGGGCACTCAAGGTCGCCGTGCCGGTCTTTACCCGCATCGCAAATTTCGACGATCTCGACCCCTTGAAGGCGGAGCCGGATGTCGATTTGGTTTTCGTCCGCGCGGGCGAGCGGCTGCCTGCGGACGCGCGGCTGGTGATCTTGCCCGGTTCGAAATCAACGATATCAGACCTGGCTGATATGCGTGCGCAGGGTTGGGATGCCGACATACTGGCCCATGCGAAGCGGGGTGGTCGGGTGATCGGGATTTGCGGCGGCTATCAGATGCTCGGGCGCAAGGTCCATGATCCCCTGGGCATCGAGGGACATGCGGTGGATATGGCGGGCCTCGGGCTGCTTGACGTCGAGACGGAGATGGCGCCTGAAAAGACCGTCCGCAACAGTGTTGCGACAGCAGTGGAGGACGGGTCCCCGCTTTCCGGCTACCAGATCCATCTCGGTATCACCTCCGGCGAAGACTGCGGCCGGCCGTTCGCGATCGTCGATGGTAGGCCGGATGGCGCGGTATCGGCAGACGGCCGGATTGCGGGAACCTATCTGCATGGGCTGTTCGCCAGCGACATCTACCGTTCTCGCTTGCTGCGCAGCTTTGGCCTTTCGGGCGACACGAATGACTATCGTGCCGGCGTCGAGAAAGCCCTGGACGACGTTGCGGCCGAGCTGGAAGCCTGTCTTGACCGGCGCTGGCTGGACGAACTTCTCGGCTAGATCTCGCCGGATATTTCGCGGCGGCGGCGATCGAGTTCTTCGCTGTAACGGCGCAGCGTATGCGCCTCGCTCAACTGGCCGACGACCTTGCGCTCAATCAGATTGTTGACGACGGCGAGCGCTTCGCTTTCGGTCTTGTCGAAGATGGCGGCTGCCTGCTTGGCGTTCATCCGCGGCTGCAGGAAATCGTTCTTGTAGCGGATGAATTCGCTGAGATCCTTGCCGGTTTCGTCGGTATCGGTCAGGTTCGCGTAAATCTCCGGAACGAGCACGAGGCCGCTGTACTTGCCGGTACCATCGACCAGGACGACCCGCTGCGCCGAGCCGATGGGGAAGCGTTCCTTGAACTCATCGATCGAGAGAGCGGCATTGGCGGTCTTCACATCGGCGCGCATCAGCCGGTCAACCGTTAGGTTGCGGATCCAGCCGACATCGTGCGCGCTGCGAATGCTCTCGCCGCGCAGGTGGAAGCGCCATGTTGCGAAGGAGTAGCCGAAGGTGCTGCGGACGACGAGCGAGGAGGTGATGACCGCCGCCAGCACAAGCGCCGTGATCGGAAAGTCGCCGGTAATTTCGAGAGCAAGGAACGTCATCGTCAGCGGCCCGCCGATGACGGCGACCGCAAGCGAACTCATGCCGACGACCGCGTAGATGACCGGTGTCAGCGTAGCGTGAGCGAAGTAGGGGGCGGAATAGGCGAAGAACTTGCCTACCAGCGCGCCCATGAACAGCGACGCGAAGAACAGACCGCCTCTGAAGCCCGAACCGATCGAGATCGCGGAGGCGAAGGCTTTCAGGAGGAACAGGCCCACGAGCACCGGAATCGCGACGTCGCGCCCGAGGTTGAGGTGGAGCGCGCCATGTCCTGCCGACAGCACCTGCGGTGTGATCAGCGCGAGGAGGCCAACGACGATGCCGCCAAGGGCAGGGCGCAGCGGCGTCGCGATCGAACTCCGGCGAGCCAATTCCTCGATCCAGGCAACGCCCTGCATGATCATGATACCGACACCCGCACAGAATGCGCCGAGCAGGAGAGCCGGGACGTAATCAGCCGGCATGACCGTACCGAATTCGCCAACGTCGATCAGGAAATCGCTGCCACCGAGCAGCCGAGCCACCAGCGTCGAAACCAGCGCAGAAACCACAACCGGCGTTAGAGAGACGATGGTGTACGAGCCGATGATGAGCTCGAAGGCGTAGAATGCGCCGGTCAGCGGGGCATTGAAGGCAGCGGCAATCGCACCCGCTGCGCCGCACCCAACGAGAACGCGCAGGTCCGAGCGGCGAAGCTGCAGCTTCAGCCCGAGCTTCGAGGCCAGTCCGGCCGCCAGCTGCGTGTAGCCGGCTTCCAGGCCGACGGAGGCCCCGAAACCATTAGAAATAAGATTTTGGACTGCGACCAGAATGCTATCGGTGAGAGATAGCCGACCGCCATGCAGTGCGTTCGCCTCGATCGGATCCACCATCGGCTTCTTGCGGGTCTTGGCAAGCACGAACAGCAACAGACCCAGGAGAATGCCGCCGCAGACCGGCGCCGTCAGCAACAGCAGCTTGTTGTCGATCTGCGACGAACTCAGTCTCTCGACGTCGCTGATTCCGAAGATCAGGCTGTGCATTTCGCGGGAAATGAGACCCATACCGGTCACTGCCAAACCCGATATGACACCGACGATCGCGCCGGCGATGACCATCCCCATCTCGCTGCGGCGCAGCAGGGCGCGCATCCGCCCTATATCGAGAAGGGTATGAAACGGACCGAAGCGGCGAATATCGATTTTGAGGAGCATGGCAGGAAAACTAGGCGGGCGCAGGCGCGTTCAAGTGCGAGGAAGGGAGGGGCAAATCAGTGGCGCGACCCGCTTGCGATGCAATTGCGGCAAAAGACCGGCGCGGACAGTAATTATTTATGACGTAAGCCACTGATAAAAGACGATAAATCTTGTAGAGTAGGTCGACTTGACAGCGTTTCGCGGCGATGACGGCAATCTTAGGAGCGACGGCTTTTGATTGACTTCAGGAGTGGCCTTGCCTAACGATGACGCCATAACGGATGGTTCCGGACCGGTTGAATCGGTGCGGATGAAAAGGGAATATGAAGCGGTGGACCCAATTCGGGCACCGTCATCAGAGCCGACCCCGCGACTGTAGAGCGGTCAGGGTTTTCCGTCCGGCGTTGGTTTCGCGTGGCTGACAGCCTGCAAGGGTGCAGGCGGGCTGTGCGAAAGTGGCGACGGAAAAGTCACTGGCAGTGTATCATGATCAACCGGGGCAGGACGCCTCTTACGTCTACGAATCGTCCGCCTTTTCATGAAATGCAGCCGGGAAGGCGAGGAAGATCCGCTGGCACGATCTGGGGCGACCGGTTTCCGGTTTGCCCCGATCGCGGCCAAGACCCGCGAGCCAGGAGACCTGCCAACTGTGCCGGGCGAAAAGCCCATTCCTGGGTGATGCCCGCTGCCAGCACGGAGGTTGTCATGGCTGAAAGACAGATTTGCCGGCTGCGCTCCGCAGTCGTTCCGGTCTCTCGCGGAAGGCTTCCGAAGATCGGTCAGCGTTTTCCATGAGCCCGATATCATCAGGCGCGACTTTCATCCTGGGCGGCGCGCGCTCGGGCAAATCGCGTTTTGCCGAGCAACTGGTCGTCTCGAGCGGCCTGGAGCACCATTACGTGGCGACCGGTCGGGCTTGGGACGACGAGATGCGCGCCCGGATCGACAAGCACAAAGCCGATCGCGGCGATCTCTGGCATACCCATGAAGAGCCGCTGGATCTTGTCGGCTGCCTGCGGGCGATCGATGGCGAGAAGCGGGCAGTTTTGGTGGATTGCCTGACGCTTTGGATCACCAATCTGATGATGGAAGACCGCGACATAGGGGCGGAATTTGCCTCGCTTGTGGCGTATCTGCCGACGGCACGAGCCCGTCTCGTCATCGTTTCCAATGAGGTCGGTCTCGGTATCGTGCCGGAAAACCGCATGGCGCGGGAGTTTCGGGACCATGCCGGCCGTCTGCATCAAATGATCGCGGCCGAGGCCGTGGATGTGTATTTTATCGCGGCTGGACTGCCGTTGAAGATGAAGGGTTGAATTTCATGAACCAGCAGAAAATTCCGGCGACCGTGATCACGGGTTTCCTCGGCGCCGGCAAGACGACGATGATCCGCAATCTGCTCTCCAATGCCAACGGTAAGAAGATCGCGCTTATCATCAACGAATTCGGCGATCTCGGCGTCGACGGCGACGTGCTCAAGGGCTGCGGCGCGGAGAACTGCACCGAGGATGACATCATCGAGCTCACCAATGGCTGCATCTGCTGCACGGTTGCCGACGACTTCATTCCGACGATGACCAAGCTTCTGGAGCGCGAACAGCGCCCCGACCATATCGTTATTGAAACATCCGGTCTCGCGCTGCCGCAGCCGCTCGTTGCGGCGTTCAACTGGCCTGATATCCGCACGCAGGTCACCGTCGATGGCGTCGTTACCGTTGTCGACAGCGCCGCCGTTGCCGCGGGCCGCTTCGCGGACGATCACGATGCCGTCGAGGCTCGTCGGGTCGAAGACGAGTCGCTCGACCATGAGAGCCCGATCGAGGAGCTTTTCGAGGACCAGCTGACCTGCGCCGATCTGATCGTACTCAACAAGACCGACCTTCTCGACACCGCCGGCCTTGGTCGCGTGCGCGATGAGGTTGCTTCCCGTATCGCTCGCAAGCCTGTCATGATCGAGGCGCGCAATGGCGAGGTTCCGGCAAGCGTGCTGCTCGGGCTCGGCGTCGGTACGGAAGACGATGTGGTCAATCGCAAGTCCCACCATGAACTCGAACACGAGGACGGCGTGCCGCACGATCATGACGAGTTCGACAGCTTCGTGGTCGAGCTTGGTCCTGTTGCCGATCCGGCAGCCTTCGTGGATGCGCTGAGGGGCATCATCGGGGAACATGACGTGCTGCGGCTCAAGGGCTTCATCGATGTTCCCGGCAAGCCGATGCGCCTGCAGTTGCAGGCGGTCGGCAGCCGGATCGACCACTATTTCGATCGCGCCTGGGCGCCGGGCGAAGCACGCGGCACCCGTCTTGTCGTCATCGGCTTGCACGAGATGGACGAAGCGGCGGTGCGCAAGGCGATCGAAGCGCTGGCATAAGGGAAGACCGATGCATCTGCTTCTGGCACAGCAGGGAACAATCAGTGACGCCGAGGAGGCGATCGATCTCGGTCAATCGCCCGGCGATGTCCTGTTCCTGTCGGCTGCCGATACCGAGCTTGCCGCGATAGCCGCCGCTTATGACGAACCGTCGGCCGGCTTCTCGCTGCGGCTGGCAAGCCTGATGAGCCTGAAGCATCCAATGTCGGTCGATGCCTATATCGAGCGGACGGCCCGCCACTCCAAGCTAATCGTCGTGAGGGCGCTGGGTGGCGCCAGCTACTTCCACTATGCGCTGGAGGCGCTCCATACGGCGGCAGCTCGATCTGGCGCGTTCATCGCCGTGCTGCCCGGAGATTCGAAGTCCGATGCGGGGTTGACACCATTTTCGAATGTACCGCTTGAAGACCTGAACGCCCTTTGGGCCTATCTCATCGAAGGCGGCGATGCCAATTCGCGGGCGTTTCTGGACTATGCCGGTGCGATGCTCTCGGGAACTGAAAAGCCGGAAGCGGCATCGCCGCTGATGAAGGCTGGGATCTGGTGGCCGGGCAAGGGCGTCGTCGGCGTCGAAGAGTGGAGGTCGGCGTGCGACGAACGGGTGCGCTTCGTACAGGGAGTGTCACAAACGCCTGTGGTCGCGGTCAGCTTCTATCGCGCGCTCGTGCAAAGCGGAGAGACCAAGCCTGTCGAAGCCTTGATCGATACGCTGCTGGCTGAAGGCATCCGGCCGCTGCCGGTGTTTGCTTACAGCCTCAAGGATCCTGTCTCGAAGGGCATTCTCGAAAGTGTTTTTAACGCCATCAAGCCCGAGGTGGTGATCAATACGACAGGCTTTGCCGTGTCTGCGCCTGGTGCGGATCGCGAGCAGACCGTGCTCGAGGCGAACGACGCGGTGGTGCTTCAGGCGATCTTTTCGGCGTCGTCGCGCCAAGCGTGGGCCGCTTCCTCGCAGGGGCTCTCCGCACGCGACCTTGGAATGAATGTTGCGCTGCCGGAGGTTGACGGACGGGTGCTTGCCCGAGCGGTTTCATTCAAGTCGGCATCGCGCTACGACGCGCGCGTCGAGGCCAATATTGTCGGCAGCGAGCCGGATATCGAGCGGATGCGCTATACAGCGCGGCTTGCAGCCAACTGGGCCAATCTGCGGACGACACCCGTCGGCAAGAGACACATCGCTCTTGTCATGGCGAACTATCCGAACCGCGATGGCAGACTCGGTAACGGCGTCGGGTTGGACACGCCCGCCGGCACCGTTGAGGTGCTGAAGGCAATGGGTGGCGCCGGCTATCCAGTCGCGGATATTCCCGATGATGGCGATGCTCTGATACGACGCCTGATGGAAGGGCCGACAAGTTCAGGACAGGATGGGAAGCTTGTTCGCGAATCGCTTTCAGTGAGTCGATACAAGGCTTTCTTCGGAAGTCTTCCCAAAAAGATTCAGGATGAAATCTGTGGGCGTTGGGGCGCACCCGAGGCCGATCCCTATGTCGTGGAGGGCGCTTTTGCGCTGCCGTTCATGCGTCTTGGTGAGCTGCTGGTCGGCATCCAGCCGGCGCGCGGCTACAACGTCGATCCAAAGGAAAGCTACCATTCCCCGGATCTCGTGCCACCGCATGGCTATCTTGCCTTTTACGCTTTCCTTCGCCACGAATTCGGTGCCCACGCCGTTATTCACATGGGCAAGCACGGCAATCTGGAATGGCTGCCGGGCAAGGCGCTGGCTTTGTCAGTGGAATGCTACCCCGAAGCTGTCCTCGGCCCCATGCCGCATCTTTATCCCTTCATCGTCAACGATCCCGGCGAGGGCACGCAAGCCAAGCGTCGCGCCGGCGCCGTGATCATCGATCATCTGACGCCGCCGCTGACGCGTGCCGAGAGCTACGGGCCGCTCAAGGATCTGGAAGCGCTGGTCGACGAATACTACGAGGCGTCGGGCGGTGATCCGCGCCGCATCCGGCTTCTCAGCAAGCAGATCCTCGATCTCGTGGCCGACATCGGCCTCGATCGCGATGCCGGCATTGACAAGGGTGAGAGCGAGACGGAGGCTTTGAAGAAGCTCGACGCCTATCTCTGCGATCTCAAGGAGATGCAGATCCGCGACGGCCTGCATGTTTTCGGCGTCTCGCCGCAGGGACGGTTGCTGACGGATCTGACGGTCGCGCTGGCCCGGGTTCCGCGCGGGCTCGGACAGGGAGGTGACCGTAGCCTTCAGCGTGCGATTGCCGCGGATCTCGACTTGGCGTTCGACCCGCTCGATTGCGATATGGCCGAGGCCTGGGCTGGACCGCATCCGGATTTTCTCGTGGGCATCACGGACGCTGTCTGGCGAACGAGCGGCGATACAGTCGAGCGGATCGAACTTCTTGCCGCAAAGTTGGTGGCAGCTGAGTTCACCTGCCCGGAGAACTGGGCAGCGACGCGCGCCGTTCTTGCGGAGATCGAGATGCGGCTCAGGCCAGCCATTCTCGCCTGTGGGACGGCGGAGATCGAAGGTCTGCTCCGCGGGCTCGATGGGCGTTTCGTGCCGCCCGGTCCGTCAGGTGCGCCCACGCGAGGACGTCCCGATGTGCTGCCGACAGGGCGGAATTTCTACTCGGTCGACAGCCGTGCCGTGCCGACGCCGGCGGCCTACGAGCTCGGGAAGAAGTCCGCTGAACTCGTGATCCGCCGTTACGTGCAGGATCACGGCGAATGGCCGGTCTCCTTCGGCCTGACCGCCTGGGGCACCTCGAACATGCGCACGGGCGGCGATGACATCGCCCAGGCTCTGGCCTTAATCGGCGTGAAGCCGGTGTGGGACATGACCTCGCGGCGCGTCACCGGCTATGAAATCATCCCGCCCGCATTGCTACGGCATCCGCGTGTCGATGTGACGCTGCGTATCTCAGGCTTCTTCCGGGATGCCTTTCCGGAACAGATTGCACTGTTCGACAAGGCAATCCGTGCCGTCGGGGCGCTGGAAGAAGATGCTACCGACAACCCGATTGCGCAGCGCATGCGCGGCGAGGCTGCACGGCTTGAAGCGGCCGGACTGGACCCGGCCCAAGCAAGCCGTCGGGCCGGCTATCGCGTTTTCGGCTCGAAGCCAGGCGCCTACGGTGCCGGCTTGCAGGCATTGATCGACGAGAAGGGATGGGAACGCCGGGCCGATCTCGCTGAAGCCTATCTCGTGTGGGGAAGCTACGCTTATGGCGCCGGCGAAGAGGGCCGGGCAGAGCGTGGTGTCTTCGAAGAGCGCCTCCGCTCGATCCAGGCGGTCGTGCAGAACCAGGACAATCGCGAGCACGACCTTCTTGATAGCGACGATTATTACCAGTTCGAGGGCGGTATGGCGGCTGCGGCCGAAATGCTCGCGGGTGATCGGCCAGCGATCTACCATAACGATCACTCCAGGCCCGAGAAGCCGGTGATCCGGTCTTTGGAAGAGGAGATCGGGCGTGTCGTGCGCGGCCGTGTCGTCAATCCGAAGTGGATCGACGGCGTCATGCGCCATGGCTACAAGGGCGCTTTCGAGATCGCCGCGACCGTCGACTACCTCTTTGCCTTTGCGGCAACGACGGGCGCTGTGGGCAATCATCATTTCGAAGCCGTCTACCAGGCCTTCGTGGTTGATCCGAAGGTGCGCGATTTCATGATCGAGAAGAACCCAGCCGCCTTCGAGGATATCAAGGAGCGGCTGCTCGAGGCCATCGATCGCCATCTCTGGACGCCGCGCAGCAATTCCGCGCGCTTCGACCTTTCAGACACATTCAAGCTTGCATCCGGGGAGAATTGAGATGACCGCCGAAAATACCGAAACCGCTGGCCACGACGACGCGCGCCACGCCGAGAAGATGGCGAAGAAGAAGGCCGCCCGCGACAAGATCATGGCGACGAAGACGGACGAAAAGGGCCTCATCATCGTCCATACCGGCAAGGGCAAGGGCAAGTCGTCCTCCGCGTTCGGGATGATTTTCCGGCATATCGCGCACAGAAAGCCGTCTGCCGTCGTTCAGTTCATCAAGGGCGCGATGTGGACCGGCGAGCGCGACCTGATCGAAAAGCACTTCTCCGACATCTGCCAGTTCCACACCATGGGCGAGGGCTTCACCTGGGAGACGCAGGATCGCGCTCGCGATGTGGCTGCGGCTGGTACAGCCTGGGAGAAGGCGAAAGAACTGATCCGCGACGAACGGAATTCGATGGTGCTCCTCGACGAGATCAATATAGCGTTGCGCTACGACTACCTCGATATCAACGAAGTGGTCGAGTTCCTGAAGAACGAGAAGCCGTATATGACCCACGTCGTCCTGACCGGGCGCAACGCCAAGGATGAGCTGATCGAGATCGCCGATCTCGTCACCGAGATGGAGCTGATCAAGCATCCGTTCCGTTCCGGCATCAAGGGACAGCCCGGCGTGGAGTTCTGATGACACAGAGTTGGATTTTCTGGGCGGTGCTTTCGGCGGCGTTTGCTGCGTTGACGGCGATCTTTGCAAAGATCGGCGTCGTCGGCATCAATTCCGATCTCGCCACGCTGATCCGCACTGTCGTTATCATCTTCATCATCAGCGCCATTGTTGTGGCAACCGGGCAATGGCAGCCCTTCTCCAGCATTTCAGGCAAGACCTGGCTTTTCCTTTGCCTTTCAGGCGCCGCGACGGGCGCCTCGTGGCTTGCGTATTTCCGCGCACTGAAGATCGGCGATGCCGCACGCGTCGCGCCGATCGACAAGCTTTCCATCGTTCTTGTCGCGGTTTTCGGCGTAGTCTTTCTCGGTGAAAAGCTCAATCTCATGAACTGGCTCGGCGTAAGCCTGATTGCCGGCGGGGCGCTCTTGCTCGCCTTGTTCTAGCCGCTCGCCTGTGCCGTTGTTGCGAGAAGTCTTGCCGTTTCCTCGTTCGCGGGGAAAAAGGATTCGATCGCAAGTTCGGAAAGGGTGACGTCCACGGGCGTGCCGAAAACAGTGGTTGTCGAAAGGAAAGAGAGCAGGCCTGCTTCCGTTTCCAGTTCGAGCGGCACGGCGATGCCGGCATAGTCGGCTTTCCTGCTCGTCTCCGGCCGGCCACCGCTTAGCGGGTAGGCGGACAATTCCTTCAGCAGTTCGCCGAGAATCGGATCTCCCGTGGCCGAAATCTGTTGGTGCAGCCGCTCGAGGAGATGTGCGCGCCATTCCGGCAGATTGACAATCTTCGGCGCCAACCCATCGGGATGCAGGCTGAGGCGGAGAACGTTGATTGGCCCTTCCCGCAAAGCGCGATCCCTGACGCCCTCAAGAAGCGGGGCGATCGCGTCATTGGCGGCAATCAATGTCCAGTGCCGGTCGATCGCAAGGGCGGGGTAGGGCTCGTGTCCCTTGAGGATCATGTCGACTGCCTGCCGCGCCGGTCGAAGGGTCGGATCGTCGAGCGAACGCTCGGAAAACAGCGGCGCAAAACCTGCGGCCAGCAGCAGCGGATTGCGATCCCTGAGCGGCACGCCGAGCCGTTCGACCAGATGCAGCAGCATGTCGCGGCTTGGGATCGACCGCCCGCTCTCGATGAAACTCAGATGTCTCTGTGAGATTTCGGCCTCCAAGGCAAGGGCGAGCTGGCTCATTCGGCGCTTCTGCCGCCAGTCGCGCAGATAGTCCCCAAGGGAGCGGGCGGGCGTCATCATCATGCGGCTTCGGGGAGTTGGTCGATGAAGCCGTGCACGGATTTCAGTCGTCCACCTTCGAGCACCGCGAAATCGGTGCCCTTGATGAGGTGTTCCCCGCCCGTCGGTCCGAGACCCCACGAGAAGCGCAGGTTGTCGCCGTAGCCATCGGCGGTGCCGACGAGTTCGAACCGGAAACCCGGGAAGCGCGCATGCACGGCTTCAACAAGTGCGTTGATCTGCTCATGGCCTTCGCCGCGCATCAAGGGATCGATATAGGTTGCCGCTTCATGCCAGCTTTCCGCGATCAAGGCGGTGCGGCGGGTCGCATCCGTCTCGTTCCAGATCGCGATGTAGCGCTGGGCTTCGGTGTTCGCATCGGTCATCAGATCATCTCCTGTTGGCGCCTGGTTCGTCCAGACATCGCGATCATGGAGAAGCGCCGGCGCCTCATCAATTACGCCGAAGGTAATCGGACGCGGCGTCAGATTTCGAGCCAGATACGGATGGGATTGGCCGGATCGGCCAGAAGCTTGATCGTGAAGGCGACGCAGACGATGACGAGCAGCGGCTTGATCAGGCGGGCGCCGGTGCGCATCGCAAGCCGGGAGCCGAGCTGCGCCCCCAGAAATTGGCAGACGCCCATCATCAAGCCGATCTTCCAAAGGATCGCACCGAAGGAAATGAAGACGATGAGCGCGCCGATATTCGAGCCGAGGTTCAGAAGCTTGGTGTGCGCCGTTGCCTTCAACATGCCGAAGCCGGCAAGGGATACGAAGGACAGCATGAAGAAGGAGCCGGCACCAGGACCAAAGACGCCATCGTAGAATCCGATTGCCGGAACCAGCGTCAGGCCGAAGACGAAGGGCGTCATGCGGCGATGCTTGTCGACGTCATTCAGGTTCGGCTTCAAGGCAAAATAGAGAGCGATTGCCACAAGCAGGATCGGCATGACCGCGCGCAGCACTTCGCCCGGAACGACCGTTGCCAAGGCGGCGCCGAGAGACCCGCCGACGACTGCCATCAAGGCCATCGGCAATTGCGTGCGCAGATGCACGTGTCCCTTTCGGGCATAGGCGATCGTGGCGGAAGCTGCCCCGAATACGGATTGCACCTTGTTGGAGCCCAGCGTTTGCAGCGGAGGAATACCGGCAATCAGCATCGCCGGGACCGTGATCAGGCCACCGCCGCCCGCGATGGAATCGACGAAGCCGGCGAAAAAGCCAGCTGCAGCCAGCATGAATAGCAGATGAGGGGCAAGGTCAGACAAGGAGGGAGAACTCTGGAATGTGGTACGCGGCGCATGTTGCATTTCCAGCCCCGTGCTGCAATGGCTTGAGGAACACAGGGGCGGGTTTCATTGTCGCATGTGACCGAAATTGTATTCGATGGGACGCGCCGGTACGTGCTCGGTCTCGGCTGCGAGCGCGGAACGCCTGAAAACGAGGTGAGCGAGCTTGCCAGCGCGGCGTTGACGGCGGCGGGTATCGACCCCGGTGAGCTGGCGGCCGTTGCGTCGATCGATACGCGATGCAATGAGCCCGCGATCCTTGCAGCAGCGCGCCGCCTTGGCGTGCCGTTCTTGCTCTTCGCTCCGGCGCGGCTCGAGGAAGAAACGCCGCGGCTGAAAAATCCTTCGGCAGTCGTCTTCGCCCGAGTGGGGTGTCACGGGGTTGCCGAATCGGCTGCGTTGGCGGCGATTGGGCCGCATGCGGAACTCGTCGTTCCGAAGACCAAGTCACGACGCGCCACCGCTGCGATCGCGTGCGCCCTGTTGCAGAAAGAATAGCGGACGCTATGGTGGCCGCCGACTTCGCGGCGCCGTCCGGCTGCCCTGCGACAATAACGAAAAGAGGCACACTCATGCACAAGGTCATTTATGACACGGATCCGGGCGTCGATGATGCAATGGCTCTGCTTTTTCTGCACCGCCATCCCGAGATCGATCTGCTTGGAATCACGACCGTGTTCGGCAACGCGTCGGTGGAGACGACGACGCGCAACGCGCTGTTCCTGAAGCGTGAGTGGAACATTCCCGCTCCGGTCGCCAAGGGCGCCAGCGTGACGATCGATCCAGCGCGCACAGAGGGGGCATGGCCGACCTTCGTGCACGGCGAGAACGGCCTCGGCAACATCGAAGTGCCCGAAACGATCGATCTGCCGCTCGATCCGCGTCCCGCTCACCGCTTCATCATCGATACCGTCCGCGCCCACCCGGGCGAGGTCAGACTGGTTGCCGTCGGTCGCATGACCAACCTGGCGATGGCGCTCAAGGAAGATCCGGAGGTTGCGGGCCTCGTGAAGGACGTCGTCATCATGGGCGGCAACTTCTACGTTCCGGGCAACGTGTCGCCGGTCGCGGAAGCCAACATCCATGGGGATCCGGAAGCGGCCGACATCGTCCTGACCGCGCCCTGGAAGGTTGCCGTCATTGGCCTCGACGTGACCGCGATCACGACGATGAGCCGCGGCTATCTTGCCGACGTCGCGGCCAAGGGCGACAGCGCCGTAAAGCTGTTGAACGATCTTTCACAGGACTACATCGACTTCTACAAGCACGCAGTCGAAGACGGCATGATGGTTCACGACAGCTGTGCCTGCGTCTACGTAATCGCACCCGAGCGGTTCTCGACCATCAGCGGCCCGGTGCGCGTCGTCTGCGGCGGCATTGCCGATGGGCAGACAATCGTGAAACCGGACGGCCGCCGCTTCCCGCCGGGCGATTGGGACGGCCTGCCGAGCCAGGTCGTCTGCACCGGCATCGAGTCCGAAAAGGTGATCAGTCTCATACGCGACACGCTTCTGCGTGGGTGAGAACTTCGCCCGGTCGCGCGTCGGCTGGGCGTGAAACCTTGCTTGCCGCAAGAGGAGACGGAATGGTTGGAGGACGTGTGCCTTTCACATCTGTCTCGAGCGCGATCAGCGGCGTTGACCTTGCCTGCGACGGGGCATAGATCATGCCAATGATCGAAGCTGCGTTTTCACATCTGCCGGCTCTTGAGCCGGGCAGCGTTTGGCTTGTTGGTGCGGGCCCAGGCGAGCCCGGATTGCTGACGCTTCTTGCCGTCAAGGGATTGGCGGAGGCGGATGTCGTGGTTCACGATGCGCTCGTGAACGTCGATTGCCTGAAGCTTGCACGACCCGACGCCTTGTTGGAATATGCTGGAAAGCGTGGCGGCCAGCCGTCCGCCAAGCAGCGCGACATTTCGCTGCGGCTGGTCGAACTCGCCCACGCAGGCAAGCGCGTCCTGCGCCTCAAGGGCGGCGATCCCTTCGTCTTCGGGCGCGGTGGCGAGGAGGCGTTGACGCTAGTCGAGCACAATGTCCCGTTCCGTATCGTACCGGGCATTACCGCGGGTATCGGCGGGCTGGCCTATGCTGGCATTCCCGTCACGCACAGGGATGTCAACCATGCGGTGACGTTCCTGACGGGACACGATTCCTCGGGCATCGTGCCGGATGCGATCAATTGGGAAGCCATCGGCAAGGGCTCGCCTGTTATCGTCATGTATATGGCGATGAAGCATATCGATCAGATCAGCAAGAAGCTCGTCGCCGCTGGGCGATCGCCATCGGAACCGGTTGCCTTCGTCTGCAACGCATCGACCGGCCTCCAACAGGTGCTAGAAACCACGCTCGATGAGGCGCCGGCCGCTGTTGCAGCCTCCGGCCTCGAACCGCCGGCGATCGTGGTGGTCGGGGAGGTTGTCCGGCTGAGGCCGTCGCTCGATTGGCTGGGGGCGCTTGCAGGACGCAGGCTGCGCCCCGATCCATTCCAGGACTCGAACAGCAGGGAGACGGCATGAGCGGTTTGTTGATTGCGGCCCCGTCCTCCGGATCGGGGAAGACTACGGTGACTCTGGGCCTGCTGCGTGCGCTTCGTAAGCGCGGCATTGCGGTAGCGCCCGGCAAGGCGGGGCCCGACTATATCGATCCGGCCTTTCATGCGGCGGCCAGCGGCGTTGCCTGCCTCAACTTCGATCCATGGGCGATGCGCGCGGAATTGATCGCCGCCAATGCGACCCTGCATCGCTCTGGCGACCGCGTCCTCGTTATCGAGGCGATGATGGGGCTTTTCGACGGCGCGACCGACGGGAAGGGCACTGCGGCCGACCTTGCTGCCATGCTTGGTCTTTCCGTCGTGCTTGTCGTCGATGCGTCGCACATGTCGCAGTCGGTGGCTGCACTGGTAACGGGATTTGCGGGCTTTCGCGCGGATGTTCGCATCGCCGGCGTCATTCTCAATAAGGTTGGCGGCGAACGCCACGAGATGATGCTGCGCAAGGCGCTCGATGAGATCCGCATGCCGATTGTTGCCGTCGTCCGCCGTGACAATGACATCGCTCTTCCCGAGAGGCATCTCGGCCTCGTCCAGGCGGGAGAGCATGATATGCTTGAAAGCTTCATCGAGCATGCTGCCGATGCGGTGTCCGACGAATGCAATTTCGAGTTCCTGCTGCGCATTGCGCGCCAGGGGCTCAATCGCCCGTCCACTGCCAACATTGCTCGGTTGCCGCCGCTCGGCAGCAGGATAGCAGTGGCGCGCGACATCGCCTTTGCCTTCTCCTACGAGCACATGCTGCTTGGTTGGCGTCGGCGCGGTGCAGAAATCTCGTTCTTCTCGCCGCTTGCGGACGAGGCGCCGGATCCGGCGGCAGATGCGATCTATCTTCCGGGCGGCTATCCGGAGCTCCACCCCGGACGTATTGCGGCGGCCGCCAATTTCCGGGCCAAAGTGCTCGACGCCGCCAACAGGGGCGTGCGCATCTACGGGGAGTGCGGCGGATACATGGTTCTCGGCGAAGGGCTGGTCGACGGGGCCAGCGTCCGTCATGAGATGCTCGGCCTCTTGCCTGTGGTGACCAGCTACGAGGAGCGCAAACGCCACCTGGGTTATCGCCGCGTGAAGCCATTGAACGACGCCTATTTTGAGCTGCCTATGACCGCGCATGAGTTTCATTATTCGGCCGTGGTTTCCGAGGGTGAAGCCGATCGTCTCTTCCAGGTGACGGACGCGTTGGGCAATGACCTTGGACAAGCCGGGCTCCAGCGCGGGCAGATCGCAGGGTCCTACATGCATCTGATCGACCTTGCCGAGGGGGCAAGATGAACGCCCCGATTGTTCATGGAGGTGGCATCACGGCTGCCGCCGCAATGTACGGCGGCGAGGTAGAGCAGTGGCTTGACCTTTCGACGGGTATCAACCCGTGCCCGGTATCACTGCCGGCTATCCCAATGCGCGCCTGGCATCGCCTGCCCGACAAGCATCTCATCGATCGCGCGCGTGCGGCGGCGCGAGACTATTATCGCAGCTGCGACATCCTCCCGCTGCCTGTTCCCGGTACGCAATCGGTTATCCAGCTATTGCCGCGGCTCTTTGATGTTGCCGGACGGGTTGCCATTCTGGCTCCGACCTACGGCGAATATGAGCGCGCCTTCCGGATGGCAGGCCATTCCGTGGATTTGGTCTCCGGTCTGGATGACGTCAAAGCCGGTCACGCAATTGTCGTCATCGTCAATCCGAACAACCCCGATGGTCGCGTCTACGCTCCGGAGAAGGTCGTAGTATTCAGTGAAGAGATGAGGACCAGAGGAGGTTTCGTCGTTGTGGATGAAGCCTTCGGCGATACATGCCCCGAGATGAGCCTGGCGCCGTTTGCCTCGCGGCTGCCGAATGTTCTCGTCTCTCGTTCCTTTGGCAAGTTCTTCGGGCTGGCAGGGTTGCGCCTGGGATTTGCCGTCGCCGCTCCGCAAATCCTGGCGCAACTCGAAGACCTGCTTGGGCCGTGGTCGGTGTCCGGTCCCGCGCTTTCGATCGCAACCGATCTCCTTGCATCGGATCTGGCCCCGATACAGCTGCGGATCTCCGAGAGGGCCGATGCGCTACGCACGATTCTCGAGCAAGGCAGTCTAAGCATTGTCGGAGGAACGCACCTCTTTGCACTCGTCGATCACGAGCAAGCCGCCGAGCTGCACCGGCATCTATGCCAGCATCGCATTCTGGTTCGCAAATTCGATTATCAGCCGCGTTGGCTGCGTTTCGGTCTCGCCGCCGATGCGGCCGGCGACCAACGGCTATCTGATGCATTGCAGAGTTATAGATCATGACATTTGACCATAATCTTCTCGTGCTGGTTCTCGCGCTTCTGCTCGACAGGATTGTCGGGGACCCAGATGCGTTGTGGATACGCATGCCGCACCCCGTTGCGCTCTTCGGAAACGCGATCTCTCGAGTCGACCGGATGTTCAATCGCACGGAACTTCACAAGCGCGTGCGGCGCCGCAACGGCGTCTGGTCGATCGCCGGTCTTTTGATCCTCAGTGCCGCTGCGGGTTTCGTCTTGCATCGTTTCTTCTCGTTGTTCGGCCTGATCGGGATCCTCCTTGAAGTTGTTTGCGTTGCCGTCTTCATGGCGCAGAAGAGCCTTGCCGATCATGTGGAGGCCGTTGCCGCCGGATTGAAAACCGAAGGCATCAGTGGCGGCCGGCTGGCTGTTTCGCGGATTGTCGGGCGTGATCCGGAAACACTGGACGAGCCCGCCGTCTGCCGTGCGGCAATCGAGAGCCTGGCCGAGAATTTCTCGGATGGCGTGGTTGCTCCAGCGCTGTGGTACGCCGTTTTTGGCTTGCCCGGCCTATTCGCCTACAAGATGCTGAACACGGCGGACTCGATGATCGGACACAAGTCCGACAGGTATGCCGATTTCGGCTGGGCGGCTGCTCGGTTGGACGACTTTGCCAACTGGCCGGCTGCGCGCCTTTCGATTTTCCTGATTGCGGCCGGGGCCTGGCTGCGGCGAGGGAGCGCCGCCTGCCGGGAAGCGCTGCGTATTGCCGCCCGCGACGGCGGCCTGCATCGCTCTCCCAATTCCGGCCGGCCGGAGGCGGCGATGGCGGGGGCGCTGAATGTGCAACTTGCTGGCCCACGCGTTTATTCCGGGGTTGTCGTCATGGAGCCGATGATCAACGGCAGCGGACGTGAAACGGCAACGGTCGCCGACATCGAGGATGGCGTCTCGGTCTTTTATGCCAGCTGTTCGATCCTTGCGGGGACCGCCCTGGTTCTTTTCCTGGTACTGCTCTGATCGCGAAGGGGTGAGTTCACCCAGCACGCTGTGCGGCAAGCCGCCCGTGTGCTTTGCTGTTTAAGCAACACTGGTCGTGCAAATTGCGTGCCGGGAGGGAGGAAAGCATTGGCTTTTTGAAATGGATTTGCCTATGAGGAGGGTTAACTCGTCATTTCAAGAGGTAAGTGCGTGACCGCCACATTCGATAAAGTTGCCGACATCATTGCAGAAACCAGCGAGATCGATCGCGATACGATCAAGCCGGAAAGCCATACGATCGACGACCTCGGTATCGACAGCCTCGACTTCCTCGATATCGTCTTCGCGATCGACAAGGAATTCGGCATCAAGATCCCGCTCGAGAAGTGGACGCAGGAAGTCAACGAGGGCAAGGTTTCCACGGAAGAATATTTCGTGCTGAAGAACCTCTGTGCCAAGATCGACGAGCTGCGCGCCGCCAAGGCCTGATTGGCGCCGTCATCTTTTTCTCCGCCCTGCCGCTGTTAACCATGGCGGCCGGGCGGTTTCGTTCCTAAGTAGGCCTAGCCGCAGGGCAGGTATCCTTGTGGCCGGAGGATTCGATGCTACTGGAGTACTTCCAGATGATTGACCGCATCGAGGCGGTCAACCTTCAGAAAGGGACGCTCAAGGCGCGCTCTGTCGTGCCTGCGAAAAGCCCGGTCTTTGAAGGTCATTTTCCCGGTATGCCCCTGGTTCCCGGTGTGCTGCTGATCGAAACGATGGCGCAGGCATCCGGCATGCTCGTGCTGGCGGCCACCGATTTTGCCGCAATGCCGTTCCTGATGTCCGTCGACGGGGCCAAGATGCGTACCTTCGTGGAACCCGAGGCGGTGTTGGACATCGAGGCGTTTCTGGAACACGACGGCTCCGGATTTGCGGTAACCAAGGCAAAGATCACGAGCGGCGGTAAGAAGGTCTGCGACGCGCAGCTCAAGCTGCGGACCATGCCTTTCAGCGAGGTTCCGCTTGGAGATATCGTCAAGAAGCGTGCCGCTGAAGTTGGCCTCATGGATGCGATTGCTTCGCAGGGAGTAAATGAATGAGCAAGGCTCAGAATGATGTCGTGATCACGGGCGTCGGCATTGTAACGTGCCAGGGCGTCGGCAAGGAGCCGCATATCGCGCTGCTCACTGCTGAAGGCGCGCCGCAGACAATCGTCGAGCTTGAGAAATTCAAGCCCTATCCGGTCCACCCGCTTCCGGAGATCGACTGGTCGCAGCAGATCGCCAAGCGCGGCGACCAGCGGCAGATGGAAAACTGGCAGCGTATCGGTGTTTTCGCCGCCGGTCTCGCTCTCGATGACGCCGGCTTCAAGGAAGACGCGGAAGCCTGCGGCACCATGGACATGATCGTCGCTGCTGGCGGCGGCGAGCGCGACATCAATGTCGATACGCTGATCGTCGACGAAGGCCTGAAGCGCAACGACCGTGAGGTTCTCCTGAACGAAAAGCTGACGACGGAACTGCGCCCGACGCTATTCCTGGCGCAGCTGTCCAACCTGCTCGCCGGCAACATTTCCATCGTCCACAAGGTTACCGGTTCTTCGCGGACCTTCATGGGCGAGGAGTCCGCTGGCATCTCCGCTGTCGAGACGGCCTTCCATCGCATCAAGTCGGGCGAATCGACGCACGCACTGGTCGGCGGGGCTTATTCGGCGGAACGTCTGGACATGGTCCTCCTGTTCGAGGCGATCAATGTCTACTGCCGCAACGAATGGCAGCCGCTTTGGTCCCGAGATCACGGCGGCGTCATTTCCGGATCGCTCGGCGCGTTCCTCGTCCTCGAGTCGCGCGCGCATGCGGACGCACGTGGCGCGCACATCTATGCGTCGATCTCGTCCATTGAAGGCGATCGCGGCAATCGCAACTCGGGCAACCTCGAGAAGCGCCTTGAGCGATTGCTGGAAACCGCGTCCGACCTTCCGCCGGAGAGCACCGCAATCTTCTCCGGCTCTACGGGCATTCCTGACCTCGCCGGCCGTGAGAAGGCCGTGCTCGAGCGTCATCTGCCTGGCGCCGCTGTTCGCGGCTTCGGCGGTGTCACCGGCCATGGACTTGAGGCGCATTTTACGCTCGGCCTAGCGCTGGGGGCGTTGGCCGTCGACAGTAAGGCGAAGATTCCGGTCTTCGATCAGGCCCATGAAAAGCCGATGGCGGCCGCGACCAAGGCGGCCGTCGTTACTACAGTCGGTCATCAGCGCGGCGAAGGCGTCGCGGTTCTTTCCGCGGAAGCGTGAGGAGTGTGCAAATGAAAGATTCGGCTTACAATGATCACCTCGGCCGCCCGATCGTCGCAGTGACGGGTGTCGGTATCATCACCTCGCTGGGGCAGGGCCTGAAAGATAACTGGTCAGCACTGACCGCCGGTAACTCTGGCATTCATGCGATCAATCGTTTTCCGACCGAGGGACTTTCGACCCGCATCGCCGGAACCGTCGATTTCATCGACATTCCGGTCGCGAACGCAGTCGAACGCTCTTACGCGTTTGCCCGTGAAACCACGATCGAAGCGCTCGCCGATGCTGGTATCAGCGGCGATTTTGATGGTCCGTTGTTCCTTGCTGCGCCGCCGATCGAGCCGGAGTGGAGCGCGCGTTTCGATCTCGCTGACCGTTCGCCGCCGGCCGATCATGCCGGGGATGCCTATGACCGGTTCCTGGCTGCTATGCGCCAGCGCCCGGACGGCGCTTTCCATGAGGCGTCGCTGTTCGGCGCAATTTCCGAGCGCCTTGCCGATCGTTTCGGCACACGCGGTCTGCCGGTGACATTGTCGACCGCCTGTGCATCAGGCGCGACTGCAATCCAGCTCGGCATCGAGGCGATCCGCCAGGGTCGTAGCTCGCGAGCGCTTGCGGTAGCGACCGACGGCTCTGTCAGCGCGGAGGCACTCATCCGCTTCTCGCTGCTTTCGGCTCTCTCGACGCAAAACGATCCGCCGACCAAGGCCTCCAAGCCGTTCAGCAAGGATCGTGACGGTTTCGTCATTGCCGAAGGTGCCGCCACACTGGTGTTGGAGTCGCTCGAGGCAGCTGTCGCGCGCGGCGCGAAGATCCTCGGCATCATGAAGGGCGCTGGCGAAAAGGCCGACTCCTTCCATCGTACCCGTTCGTCTCCCGACGGCGGCCCGGCGATTGCGACGATCCGCGCAGCGCTGGCGGATGCTGGCATGGGCGAGGGCGATATCGGCTACATCAATGCCCACGGCACCTCGACGCCAGAGAACGACAAGATGGAATATGCTTCCATGCTGGCCGTATTCGGCGAGCGGATGGCGTCCATCCCGTTGTCGTCGAATAAGTCGATGATCGGTCACACGCTGACGGCTGCGGGCGCGGTGGAGGCGGTGTTCTCGCTGCAGACGATGTTGACGGGCACGCTGCCGCCGACGATCAACTACACCAACCCCGATCCATCGATCGTTATCGACGTGGTGCCAAACAAGAAGCGGGAAAGCCAGGTCAACGCCGTGCTTTCCAACTCCTTCGGCTTCGGCGGGCAGAATGCCAGCCTTGTCATGGCGCTCGAACCGGCTTAATCGGTTCCCGACAAAACATCGAGATAGAACGCCCTCGCGGCGAAGGACTTTGCCATGCGCGCCTTGCAACTGATTGACGATCGCAAGCTTGAGATCACCGACCTTCCAGAACCGGCCGCTCCCGGCCCGGGTGAGGTTACGCTGCGCGTCAAGGCAGTGGCTCTCAATCACATCGACGTCTGGGGCTGGCGCGGCATGGCGTTTGCGAAGCGCAAGATGCCGCTGGTGATCGGCGCGGAAGCTGCGGGCGTTGTCGAAGCGATCGGGCCGGGCGTTGCCAATGTCCTGCCGGGCCAACTGGTGTCGATCTATGGTGCACGTACCTGCGGCCTCTGCCGTCCGTGCAGTGAGGGCCGCGACAATCTCTGTGAGCATGTTTCCGGCGTTCATGGTTTCCATCTGGACGGTTTTGCGCAGGAAAAGGTGAACCTGCCTACGCGCCTCCTCGTTCCGGCCCCTCCCGGGGTTGATGCCATCGGCGCGGCGCTTGCTCCAGTGACCTTTGGAACGGTCGAGCACATGCTGTTCGATAACGCCAAGCTGGAACCGGGCGAAACCATCCTCGTGCACGCCGGCGGCTCCGGCATCGGCACGGCGGCGATCCAGCTGGCGAAAAAGATCGGCTGCACCGTCATCACGACTGTGGGCTCCGACGACAAGATCGAGAAGGCCAAGGCACTCGGCGCCGATCATGTCATCAACTACCGCACCGACCGCTTTGAAGGCGTCGTGCGCAAGCTCACCAAGAAGAAGGGCGTCGACGTCGTCTTCGAGCACGTCGGCAAGGATACGTGGGCGGGCTCCATGCTCTCGATGAAGCGCGGCGGGCGTCTTGTCACCTGCGGTTCTACCTCGGGTGTCTCCACCGACATGAACCTTATGATGCTCTTCCAGCAACAGCTGAAGCTGCTCGGCTCGTTCGGCTGCCGCATGGAGAACATGGCGAATGCCATGCAGAAGATGGGGCGCGGACTGGTCCATCCTGTCATCGACACCGAAGTCGGCTTCGACGACATCGACCGCGCACTGGAGCGCATGGAGTCGCGCCAGATCTTCGGCAAGATCATCCTCAAGATGGATTGAGCCCTTGAAGCTCTTCATCACTAAGGTCGTGCTGGCCCTCATCCACTTTCGCCAGTGGTTGATCGCCCAGGCGATGTTCGGTTTTCTGAACTTCCTGAAGCTGTTTCCGGCTGACGGTGCGATCAACTTTGCCGACTGGCTGACGCGAAAACTCGGCCCGCGCGTGAAGCGCCACCAGCTGATGCTGACCAATCTGCGCAACGCGTTTCCTGAGAAGAGCGAAGCGGAGATCCAGGAAATCGCGCTGGCGAGCTGGGGGAATATGGGGCGTCTTGCCGCCGAGTATGTGTTTCTCGACCGGCTGTTCGATTTCGACTATTTGAGCAAGGAGCCGGGCCGGGTCGAGGTGTCGGGGATACCGATCTTCATCGATCTGCTGGAAAATCCGCGCCCATTCATCGTTTTCACTGCGCACACGGGCAATTTCGAGCTGCTGCCGGTAGCCGGCGCGGCATTTGGCCTTCATGTGTCGGTGCTGTTTCGCCCTCCGAACAACCCCTATGTCGCGAAGAGAGTTTTCGATTTTCGCAGCGCACGAATGGGCAAGCTCGTGCCGTCTCATGCTGGCTCGTCTTTCGCGTTGGCGCGGCAGCTGGAGGCGGGGCAGGGCGTTGGTGTCCTTGTGGACCAGAAATTCCGCAAGGGACTGAAGACAAAGTTCTTCGGGCTCGACGCCCAGACCAATCCGCTGCTCGGAAAGCTCGTCCGTCAATTCAACTGCGAGGTCTATCCTGCACGCTGCATCCGGCTTCCGGGAAATCGCTATCGGCTGGAAATCGAGCCGAAGCTCGCGATGCCCCGGGATAGCAACGGCAATCTCGATATGGTCGCGACGGCGCAGCTCTTGAACGACAAGGTGGAGAGCTGGGTGCGGGAGTATCCCGAGCAGTGGCTCTGGTATCACGACCGGTGGAAGATAAAACACGACGTGTTCAAGTAAGCCTGCGTCGATCCCTATATCTCATCATTGAAAAACCTGCGCCCGCGTTCATTGAATATGAACCTACGTCATGTTAGCGATTGCCATCAAGGCGAGTGGCTAAGCGCTGTTGGCTTCAACTTGCGTGACGCATAGCTCGGTCGATCTCGGTCGCATTCGTTCACGGAATGCATTGGAGGCGTCTTGCTGGGTCTTTTTCGAGCGTTCTCATTGTGTTGTGCGCAGATTGATGCGGCGATCGCCGTCGGTGACGACGCGCGCGTGAACATGCTGGATCGCTCGGTCGAACCGCTCGTCGACGCAATTCTCGGGCATGCCGCTACGAGCATTCTTGAAGTTCATATGCAGCTGGAATTCATCAGTTGCCTTATCGACCAATATGCGGACGACAGTGAGACCGTTCGCGGTTATGTCGCGCTGCTTTCGGCGCTTATGGAAAGGTACTTCGGGGGATCTGCACCCCGTTGGCGGATGCCGCCGGTTGAGCGACAGCCTGTTACCGATCCTTTTGCGTTCGCGCCGAGCGTCGACAATGGCCACTTTCTGAATGCTGCAATCCTCGATGCGATGCCCGACCGTGTCGCGGTGCTGACGAGGGACTATCGCTATCTTTATTCGAACACCGTCAACTCGGCATATCTTGGCCGGAAGCCAATCGATATGATTGGTCGTCACGTGATGGAGTTTATTGGCGAGAAGCGCTTTCACGAAGGCGCGAAGGCAAAGCTCGACGCTTGTTTTGCGGGGCGTGGCAGCGACTACGCCTACGAGCGCCACGACAGCGACGCGGTGAAGATCGTCCACTGCCGCATGTCGCCATTGCGAGATTCGTCTGGAAGTGTGATCGGGGCCTTGATCATCTTGCAGCACGCGGGAGCGAAGGCGCCGACCGTCGTCGCGTAATCAGGCCTTCGTCCACACGGCAAGTTCATATCCGTCCGGATCACTGAAGTGAAACCTGCGTCCACCGGGGAAGCCGGTGATGGGTTTTACGATGGTTCCGCCGGCAGCTTCCACGCTTGAAAGGGCGGCCTCAAGATCATCCGCGTAGAGAATGACGAGAGGCCCGCCGGGCCGGGGATTGCCTAGCGTCGTAAACCCGCCTTTCAGCCGTCCGTCATCAAATTCGCAGTATTCGGGACCATAGTCGGTAAAGGTCCAGCCGAAAGCCTTGCCGTAGAACGCCTTGCAGGCCTCTATATTGCTGACGTTAAATTCGACGTAGTCGATGCGTCGGTTGTCCCCTGTTGCAGCCATGATCGCCTCCTATGCTTCCATCAACGCCTTGAGTGCCGTGAGATCTTTCGCGACGTGGGCGGCATCGGCCTCGAACTGCTCGTCCGTCATGCCCGGGATGCGCAACAACGTGAACATGACCTCGCAGCCATCGCCGTTCGGCACGATCCGCAGTGCGTTGTAGACCCGTAACCCGCTCTCGATCGTCACTGTGTGGTCGATGACGCCGAACTCGTTGTTCGGGACGAAACTGACCTTGACCGTGCCGAGCGGACCAGTGGCAATCCAGTCGTCGCCGTTGCGTTCCAGCCCGGAGGCCAGTCCAGAGGCCCAAAGCGGCATGTTCTCCGGGGCGGCGGCAAAGGCATAGACGTCGCGCCAGTTCCTGTCGATGGAGCTGTGGACGATCCTTGCGGGCATCGTAGACATGGCATTTTCCTGTGTTGCTCTCAATGGAGATAGCAGAACGGCCAGTTTCATATTGAAGAAAACGGACGTTCAACCGGTTATCTGCTGCTGAAGCTGCATGGGCGTCAGCGTAGAAATTTCGCGCGCATCTCGGGTCATATGCGCCTGGTCGGCATAACCGGCTGCCATCGCCAACTCCGCGAGCGGAAGGCTCTTGCTGCTCCGGCAGAGGCCGAGCATGCGCTGAAACCGGCGAATTCGCGCAAGGGTCTTCGGTCCGTAGCCGAAATGGGTGTGGCAACGCCGGCGAAGCTGGCGCGCCCCGATGGACAGGTCCTCGAGCATCGCGTCGGCCACGTCGCCGGACTGCGAAATACCGCTTGCGCGCGCAAACACCGAGGCCATGTCACCGGCCGGCGCGATGCGTCTGGCGGCCTCCTGCTCAAGTGCGGCTTTTAACTGCAGCAACCGTTCGTTCGATCCGACACCGACGCCCAGCAATTCATTCAATCTCAAGGCCGCCGCGCCCCAGAAGTCCTCCAGAGGAATGGACTGTCCGACGATGTCGCAGAGCTGCACCTTGAGCCACCCGGCTGCGGCGCCCGGAGCGAAGCGCGCACCCACTATCCTCTCGCCACCGGCAAGCGACGGAAAGGCACTGCTGCGGTCCGGTCCGGCCACCATCAGCGTGCCACCCATCCAGACGATGTCGCAATAACCGTCCGGCACGATCGCTATCCTATCGGCTCCGCTGCGGATCTCGTGTGACCAAAGACAATGAAAATGAGCGCCAAGCACAGGCGAGGGCGCATACTCCGTGTATCGGCCTGCGCGAGCGGCCAGAACGGCCTCCTCCTGTGTTGCTGCGCGGCTCATTGGTCCTCATCCTGTAAGATCAAGTGGGAATATGGCTTAGTTTGCAATGCCGGCAATACGAGGCCGATTCGAAGCCGAATCGAACTTGCCGTTTGAGCCAGAGAGTGCCACAACACCGGTCCAAAAATGACTCATCGGAGGTGTATCGTGGAAAAGGCAGAAATCGGGCTGATCGGCCTTGCCGTCATGGGTTCCAACCTGGCGCTCAACATTGCGGAAAAAGGCAACAAGATTGCTGTCTTTAACCGTACACCTGAGAAAACGGACGAATTCTACGAAAGCGCCGGCGATCTGAAGAAGCAGATCATTCCCTGCAAGACGATCGAGGAGTTCGTCGAAGCGATCCGCCCGCCGCGTCCGATCATCATCATGATCAAGGCCGGTGAGGCCGTCGATCAGCAGATGGAAGCACTGCGCCCGCATCTTTCCAAGGGCGACATCATGATCGATGCCGGCAACGCCAACTTCCGCGACACGATCGCCCGTTTCGACCGCCTGAAGAACACCGACCTCACCTTCATCGGCATGGGTGTCTCGGGTGGTGAAGAGGGTGCACGCCATGGGCCTTCGATCATGGTCGGTGGCACCGAGGACTCCTGGAAGCGCGTCGAGAAGGTGCTGACCTCGATCGCCGCCAAATACAACGATGATCCTTGCGTTGCCTGGCTCGGCAATGACGGTGCCGGCCATTTCGTCAAGACGATCCACAACGGCATCGAATATGCCGACATGCAGATGATCGCCGAAATCTACGGCATCCTGCGCGATGGTCTCGGCAAGAGCGCCAAGGACATTTCCGGCATCTTCGGCGAATGGAACAAGGGTCGCTTGAACTCCTACCTGATCGAGATTTCCGAGAAGGTGCTGGCCGCGAGTGATCCGGTCTCCGGTGGCCCGATGGTCGACATGATCCTTGACAAGGCCGGCCAGAAGGGCACCGGCAAGTGGTCGGCGATCGAAGCGCAGAACATGGGCATTCCGGCAACCGCGATCGAAGCCGCCGTTGCCGCCCGCAGCCTGTCGTCGATGAAGACCGAGCGCGAAGCCGCCGAGAAGATCTTCGGCAAGCCGGAATACAAGTTCCCGATCGCCTACGGCCCCGAACTCAACAAGGATTTGGAGCTGGCGCTGTTCGCCGCCAAGATCGGCGCTTATGCGCAGGGCTTCGCCGTCATGGCGGAAGCATCGCGCGAGTTCAACTGGTCGCTGCCGATGCCTGTCATCGCCAAGATCTGGCGAGCCGGCTGTATCATCCGCTCGCAGTTCCTCGACGAGATCACCTCGGCCTTCACCAAGGCTCCGGATGCTGCCAACCTGGTCGTGACGCCTGCCTTCTCCGAGATGGTCAAGGAATCGATCCCGGCGCTGCGCCGCGTCGTTGCGGCGGCCCTGCAAGCCGGCCTGCCGGTTCCGGCGCTGACCTCGGCGCTGACCTATTTCGACGCCTATCGCCAAGGCCGCGGCACCGCGAACCTGATCCAGGCGCAGCGTGACTTCTTCGGCGCGCACGGCTTTGATCGCCTCGACAGCAAGGACTTCCACCACGGCCCGTGGGGTAGCGGTGCGGCGACCTTCTGAGCCGGCGCGCGTTCCCTAAATGAAAAAGCCCGGCCGGAGCTGGGCTTTTTTGATTCTCGCCGCTTTGGTTTCCTGTTGGGTCATTCGAAGACGCCGTCCGGCCAGGTCGGCTGGCTGACGCTCTGCAGCTTTTCGGGCGGAACGCCTTCGATGCGGCCGATCACCGCGCGGGCGAGTTCGCGGCCGGCCTCGCGAACGTCCTCGAAACAGGTGATCATATTCGGTCGTATCCAGTTGAGGATCTCCGTCGATTGCTTCGAGACGAGGTCGACGTCGCGACCGACGACGCAACCGGCAGCCTCTACACCGGCATTGACGGCGATCGCGCCGGCGGCCGAGGAGGAAACGATGCCATCTGGCGCATGCGAGGAACGCATCAGCGCTTCCACCTCGTCGCGTATCTGCTGCAACGGCGCGTCGATGTTGACGCGCAGCGGGATCTCTTCGGCGCCATAGACATGCAGCGCCGTCTGGAAGCCGATCCGCGTATGGGCGAAATAGGTGAGCCGGCCTGGCGGCGGCAGCAGCGCTATCTTCCGACGGCCTTTGGCGACGAGGGCGCGGACGGCCTGATAAGCGTAAGCCTCGCTGTCGAAATCATGATAGGGATGTACGAGATCGCTCTCGGTGCGCCCGTGCGTGGAGAAGGGCATGTTGCGTTCGATCATCAGGCTGACGCGAGGGTCGTCGGGCTCGATTCGCGAGATAATAACGCCGTCGGCGGAGCCGGTGTCGAGAATGTAGCGGACCGGTAATAGCGGATCCTTGGCGATGGAATAGGGCGTCACGACGAGGTGATAGGGCGTGCCCGACAAAACGTCCGAAATGCCGAAGACAATCTGGCTGGTGAAGCCCATGATCTCTTCGTCGATGCTGAGCACGAGCGCGATGACGTTGGTTTTGCCGGTTCTGAGGCGCACGCCCGCTCTGTTCGGCTGATAGCCGAGCTGGCGGGCGACCATGCGCACGCGCTCCTTGGTTTCGGCACCGATATCGGGCGCATCCTTCAGGGCACGCGAAACGGTGGTCACACCGAGGCCCGTCATGAAGGCAATCGTCTTGAGCGTCGGCCTCTCCCGCTGGAGCACGCCGGTGGCGTCTCCAAATTTTTCGTTATTTTTCATCCCTCTAGACCATCCTATGCGATTTGGTCCGCTTATAGAGTCTTTTTAGAAGCGTCGTAAGCGCAAGTGCGACCAAAGATGCTCCTCCCTCAGACAGCGAAATCTGTAACGATACAGTAGAATTGTCGAGACCTTTTTCGCGTTTGAACAGCATGGGTGCGCCCATAGGTTTAGTCATGGTGTTTTGCTCACATTTTTTGCACCTGCGAATGAAACGTGCCGCCGAAAATGCGATAACTACGATATTTTGTGCGTTAAAACAATTCGATAATCCAGATTGTGCACTTGCTCGCTCGTTGTGCTTTCCACGCTCTCCCGTGCAAAAATCAACGCCATTATGCAGTCTGAGATTGCAAAGAAAGAAGTTTAGAAATTTTTCATCGGCTGGCTGTTGCGCGAGAATATCGATTGCACTAAGTTTTTCCGGCAACGTTTCAGTGAGGGAGGAGAACTCATGAATTTTCGTTTGATCGCGGCTGCACTTGCCGCTTCCGTCGTGCTGCCGCTCGGTGCGGCGAACGCGACCGATCTTGAAGTCACCCATTGGTGGACTTCTGGTGGCGAAGCCGCTGCCGTGGCAGAACTCGCAAAGGCATTCGACGCGACCGGCAACAAGTGGGTCGACGGTGCGATCGCCGGCTCCGGCGGTACCGCGCGTCCGATCATGATCAGCCGCATCACCGGCGGTGATCCGATGGGTGCCACGCAGTTCAACCATGGTCGTCAGGCCGAAGAGCTGGTTCAGGCTGGCCTGATGCGGGACCTGACCGACGTCGCCACCGCCGAGCACTGGAAGGACATCATTCGTCCGTCGAGCCTGCTCGATTCCTGCACGATCGACGGCAAGATCTATTGTGCCCCGGTCAACATCCACTCCTGGCAGTGGCTGTGGCTCTCCAATGCAGCCTTCAAGAAGGCTGGCGTTGAAGTGCCGAAGAACTGGGACGAATTTGTCGCCGCCTCTCCGGCGCTCGAAAAGGCCGGCATCGTTCCGCTCGCCGTTGGCGGTCAGCCCTGGCAAGCTGCCGGCGCGTTCGACGTGCTGATGGTTGCCATTGCCGGCAAGGATACCTTCCTCAAGGTGTTCAAGGACAAGGACGCTGAAGCGGCTGCCGGTCCGGAGATTGCAAAGGTTTTCAAGGCCGCCGATGACGCTCGCCGTATGTCCAAGGGCAGCAATGTTCAGGACTGGAATCAAGCAACCAACCTCGTCATCACGGGCAAGGCCGGTGGCCAGATCATGGGTGACTGGGCGCAAGGCGAGTTCCAGCTGGCTGGTCAGAAGGCCGGTACCGACTACACCTGCCTTCCGGGCCTCGGCGTGAACGAAATCATCTCCACCGGCGGTGATGCCTTCTACTTCCCTCTGCTCAAGGACGAAGAGAAGTCTAAGGCACAGGCTGTGCTTGCCAAGACGCTTCTCGATCCCAAGACGCAGGTTGCCTTCAACCTGAAGAAGGGCTCGCTGCCAGTTCGCGGTGACGTTGACCTTGGTGCAGCCAACGACTGCATGAAGAAGGGTCTCGACATCCTCGCAAAGGGCAATGTGATCCAAGGTACCGACCAGCTTCTGTCGGCGGATAGCCAGAAGCAGAAGGAAGACCTCTTCTCGGAGTTCTTCGCAAATCCGTCGATGACGCCGGAAGCCGCTCAGAAGCGCTTCGCTGAAATCATCGCTTCTGCCGACTGATCGTCGCTTTTCCGACGCTGTTGCGATCCGGCTCCGTGTGACGGAGCCGGATTTGCCCGGAACTCCCATCGTGTCCGGGTGGCGGCAGGGCTCGAGGCTGGTAGCAGCTGATGCAGGGCATCCGGCCTTGGTATGGGAGTGAGAAGAGGAGGCGACCGGTAGACGGTTCGCTGCTCTGGATCACAGCAGAATTGCGATTCAGGAGGAATTACAATGACGGGTCAAGCGAAAGCCGGCCGGCCAAATCAGTTACTGCGCAATCTGAATTCGAAGATTGCATCCATTCCGATGATCCTGACCGCCTTGGTCATCTTCGTCGGTGGCTCGGCCTGGACGGTCGTTTATTCATTCACGAACTCGAAGCTCCTTCCGCGGTTGAGCTTCGTAGGTCTCGAACAATACAGGCGCCTGTGGGCTGCCCCGCGCTGGATCGTGTCCATCGAGAATCTTGCGATCTACGGCGTGCTATCGATTATCTTCAGCCTGGTGATCGGCTTTGTGCTCGCGGCGTTGATGGACCAAAAGATCCGGTTCGAAAATACGTTCCGTACGATCTTCCTCTACCCATTCGCCCTGTCTTTCATCGTTACCGGCCTCGTCTGGCAGTGGATCCTGAACCCTGAGTTTGGCATCCAATCAGTTGTCCGGTCGTTTGGCTGGACAAGCTTCAATTTCGACCCGCTCTACACACCTGAAATCGTCATCTACGGCATTTTGATCGCCGCGCTGTGGCAGGGCACGGGTCTCGTCATGTGCCTTATGCTCGCCGGCTTGCGCGGTATCGATGAAGACATCTGGAAGGCCGCGCGCGTCGACGGCATCCCGATGTGGAAGACCTATCTCTTCATCGTCATTCCGATGATGCGGCCTGTCTTCATCACGACGCTTGTCATCATCGCCAGTGGCATCGTCAAGGTCTACGACCTGGTGGTGGCGCAGACATCAGGTGGTCCAGGCATCGCCTCTGAAGTGCCTGCGAAATACGTTTACGACTACATGTTCCAGGCTCAGAATCTGGGGCAGGGTTTCGCCGCCTCGACCATGATGCTGGTCACCGTCGCGATCATCATCATCCCGTGGGCCTATCTGGAATTCGGAGGGCGTAAACGTGCCTGATTCTGTTACTCTCAAGACCTCCGGTGGCCGCGCGTCCGGCCCCAGCGGCCCGAAGCCGAAGCGGGTGATCTCTCCGCGCAACATCATTCTCTATGGCACGCTTTTTGTTGCCGCTGCATATTACCTTCTTCCGCTTTACGTGATGATGGTCACGTCGCTGAAGGGCATGCCCGAAATCCGCCTCGGCAATATCTTCTCACCGCCGGTCGAAATCACCTTCGAGCCCTGGGTGAAGGCTTGGGCGACGGCCTGCACAGGCCTGAACTGCGACGGCCTCTCGCGCGGCTTCTGGAATTCGGTGCGTATCACCGTTCCCTCGGTGGTCCTGTCGATTGCCATTGCCTCGGTGAACGGCTATGCGCTCGCCAACTGGCGCTTCAAGGGTTCGGAAGTCTTCTTTGCGATCCTCGTCGTCGGCGCGTTCATTCCCTATCAGGTGATGATCTATCCTATCGTTATCGTGCTGCGTGAAATCGGCGTCTATGGAACTCTGACGGGCCTGATCATCGTGCACAGCATCTTCGGGATGCCGATCCTGACGCTGCTGTTCCGCAACTACTTCGCATCGCTGCCGCAGGAGCTCTTCAAGGCTGCCCGCATCGATGGGGCCGGCTTCTGGCAGATTTTCCTGAAGATCATGCTGCCCATGTCGCTGCCGATCTTCGTCGTCGCCATGATCCTGCAGGTCACCGGCATCTGGAACGACTTCCTGTTCGGTGTCGTCTTCACCCGACCGGAGTACTACCCGATGACCGTGCAGCTCAACAACATCGTCAACTCTGTCCAGGGCGTGAAGGAATACAACGTCAATATGGCCGCAACGATCCTGACGGGTCTGGTGCCGCTCGTTGTCTATTTCGTATCGGGACGACTTTTCGTCCGTGGTATTGCCGCTGGCGCAGTGAAAGGCTGATCCATGAATTCAAGTGTTTCCATCCGAGATCTCTCGTTGAACTTCGGTTCGGTCAGCGTTCTCAAGGACCTCAACCTCGAAATCAACGACGGCGAGTTCCTGGTTCTCCTGGGCTCTTCCGGCTGCGGCAAGTCCACGCTGTTGAACTGCATCGCCGGACTGCTCGACGCATCCGACGGCCAGATCTTCATCAAGGGCAAGAACGTCACCTGGGAAGAGCCGAAGGATCGCGGCATCGGCATGGTGTTCCAGTCCTACGCGCTCTATCCGCAGATGAGCGTCGAGAAGAACCTGTCTTTCGGCCTCCAGGTCGCCAAGGTGCCACAGCAGGAGATCGACAAGCGCGTGGCGCGTGCGGCGGAAATCCTGCAGATCCAGCCGCTGCTGAAGCGCAAGCCGGCCGAGCTCTCGGGCGGCCAGCGTCAGCGCGTTGCGATCGGTCGCGCATTGGTGCGCGACGTGGATGTGTTCCTGTTCGACGAGCCGCTGTCGAACCTCGACGCCAAGCTGCGCTCGGAGCTGCGCGTCGAAATCAAGCGCCTGCACCAGTCGCTGAACAACACGATGATCTACGTCACGCACGACCAGATCGAAGCGCTGACCTTGGCCGATCGTATCGCGATCATGAAAAACGGCATCATCCAGCAGCTTGCCGACCCGACGACGATCTACAACAAGCCACGCAATCTCTTTGTTGCAGGCTTTATCGGCTCGCCGTCGATGAATTTCTTGCGTGGGGAGATCACCAAGCAGGGTGACGAGGCGTTCTTCACCGCCAACGGCGTGAACTTCTCTGTTGCAGCCTATGAGGCGCCCGAATCGCTGCAAGCGGGCCGCAAGGTCATTCTCGGCGTTCGTCCTGAACATGTGAAGGTCAACGAGAATCTCGGCGCCGAGGTCCACGAAGCGACCGTCGACATCGAGGAACCAATGGGCGCCGACAACCTGCTTTGGCTGAAGCATGCCGGCCACACGATGTCCGTGCGTATCAATGGTGCACGCCGCTTCAGCCCCGGTTCCGCCGTCAAGCTCGGCTTCGATATGTCGCTGGCGTCGCTCTTTGATGCGGAGACTGAGCTTCGTATCTAGAAATCGCAATAGGGCGGAGCGTATAGTTCCGCCCGTTCTCCAATCGGCCATCTGGCCACCAAGTTCGGCTGCGGCCCGCGATTGCGGGCGGTCCTAAGCGCGGCCCGATCGGGATAATGCTATGACTTCCTTGCCGACAAACGGGTTTAACCTCGACCTATCCGGATCGTGGAAGCTCACCTCAGCCGACGGCGAGGTCACGACATCGATCACGCTGCCGGGCGATGTGCACACGGCGCTGCATGCCGCTGAACTGATCCCCGATCCCTATTTCGGCCGTAACGAGGAGATCGTTCAGTGGGTGGCGCAGCGCGACTGGGTGCTGGAACGCAGTTTCACGCTGTCCGAGCCGGACGGCGAGTGGTATCTCGATATCGACTATCTCGATACCGTTGCCGCGGTGTTCGTCAACGGTTCTCCGGTGCTGCTCGCCGATAACAGCTTCCGTCGCTACCGGCCCGATGTAGGTGGCCAGCTGAAGACTGGCGAGAACCACATTCGGATCGTGCTGCACTCGAGCATTTCGGCCGGTGCCGACCGGCAGGCCAAGCAGCCGTTCTACATCCCATATCACCCCGGCAATTCGCCTATTGCGAATGGCAATATGCTGCGCAAGCCGCAGTGCCATTTCGGTTGGGACTGGAACATCGCGATTGCGCCGCTCGGCCTCTATGGCACGATCGCTTTGCGCAGGCTCGAGACTGCGCGCATCGACCACGTCACGACACGTCAGGTCCATAATCTCGACGGCTCCGTCGATCTGCAGGTGACGGCGACATTGTTCGCCAAGAATCCGGGGATTGTGCCTGTTCATTTTACGCTCGACGGGGAACGCATTCGGCTCGACGTCGGCGTCGGCGCCGGCGAAACCGTCGTCAACCACGTCTTCCAGATCGATAAGCCGCGCTTGTGGTGGCCGGCGGGCAGTGGTGAGCAGGCGCTCTACACATTGACTGTCGATCTTCCGTCGGATGCGGTCAGCAAGCAAATCGGTCTTCGCACCGTCGAGCTGATCACGACGCCCGATGCCGCCGGCAGCCGTTTCGCGCTGAAGGTCAACGGCCGCGAGATCTTCTGCCGCGGCGCCAACTGGATCCCGGCTGATGCGCTGTTTTCGCTGTCATCGCCCGAGAAGACTGAAGACCTGCTGCAGTCGGCTCATGCCGCAAACATGAACATGATCCGCGTCTGGGGCGGCGGCTTCTACGAACATGACTATTTCTACGATCTTTGCGATCGGATGGGCCTGATGGTCTGGCAGGATTTCATGTTCGCCTGCAACCTCTATCCTTCGACGGAGGATTTCCTCGACAACGTCGCGCTTGAGGTCGACTATCAGGTGCGCCGTCTGTCCTCGCATCCGTCGATCGCGCTGTGGTGCGGCGACAACGAACTGGTCGGTGCGCTCACCTGGTTCGACGAGTCGAAGAAGGATCGCGACCGCTATCTTGTCTCCTACGATCGCCTCAACCGTACGATCGAGCAGGCGATGAAGAAGGCGGCGCCCGACGCCATCTGGTGGCCGTCGAGCCCGGCATCCGGTTATCTCGATTTCGGCGATGCCTGGCATGCCGACGGTTCCGGCGACATGCACTACTGGTCGGTCTGGCACGAGAACAAGTCGTTCGACAATTATCGATCGGTGCGCCCGCGCTTCTGCTCGGAATTCGGCTTCCAGTCCTATACGTCGCTGCCTGTCATCAAGACCTACGCCGATCCGAAGGACATGAACGTAGCGTCGCCTGTCATGGAGCTGCACCAGAAGAATGCAGGTGGCAACGAGCGCATTGCCGGGACGATGTTCCGCTATTTCCGCTTCCCGAAGGACTTCCCGAATTTCGTCTATCTCAGCCAGATCCAGCAGGGTCTCGCAATCAAGACCGCAGTGGAATACTGGCGGTCGCTGAAGCCGCATTGCATGGGCACCATCTACTGGCAGCTCAATGACACATGGCCGGTCGCCTCGTGGTCGAGCCTCGACCACGGCGGTCGCTGGAAGGCGATGCATTATCTGGTCAAGCGCTTCTTCCAGCCGGTCGCCGTTGCGGCGATCCCTGATGAGGACGGCAAGCAGATCCGCTTCTCGCTGGTCAACGACACGCTTGCCGAGGTCAGCATCGACCTGTCGGTCTCGGTCCTCGACATGAAGGGCGAACGCAAGCACCTGAAGGACGTGCAGGCGGTCTGCACCCCTGACGCAGCCGTAACGGCGACGAGCATCGACGTTTCCGAAATTCCTGCCGGGACACTGCTTGCCTGGCGCTTCACGGCGTCGAATGGCATGGGTGGCGAGGGGCACTATGTGCACGGCACCTACAAGGCACTGGAGCTCGAGGCTGCGGGCCTCATGGTCACACACGAGTATGTCGAGGAAGACGGCTCCGTGTGCCTTAACGTCACTGCGAAGGGACTTGCGCTCTTCGTGATGATCGAGACCGAGACCGACGGCAAGTATTCAGACAATGCCTTCGATCTGGCGGCGGGCGAGACGCGCCGCATTACCTTCACCCCGGCAAAGCCGCTCGAGGGCGGCACCTTGCCGGAATTCCGTTTCTACGACCTGCAATCCTGTCAGTCCGTGGATTGATCCTGACTGAAATGCAATGGGCACGAGGCCCGAGGAGGAATGATGACGAAACTGAGTTTCCAGCTTTACAGCGCCCGTAACTTCCAGCCCTATTCGGCGATCTTTGAAAAGCTCGGCAAGGCCGGCTATCAGGAAGTCGAAGGTTTCGGCGGCATCTATGCCGACCTCGATGATGCCGGCCTGAACAGCCTGCGTGCCGAACTCGACAAGAACGGTCTTGTCATGGCCAGTGGCCATTTCAGCCCCGATTTCCTCGACGGCGAAGTCCAGAAGTCGCTGAACATTGCAAAGGTCCTCGGCATGGACTCGATCTATGCGCCGCATCTCGCCGCCGAGCAGCGCCCGACCGATGGTGCCGGCTGGCTGGCCTTCGGCAAGCGGCTGCATGAGATGGCAAAGCCCTACAAGGATGCCGGCTATGAGTTCGGCTGGCACAACCACGACTTCGAATTCGTGAAGCTCGCCGATGGCTCACTGCCGATCGAACGCATCTTTGAAGGCGCTCCTGACATTTCCTGGGAAGCGGATATCGCCTGGGTCGTTCGCGGTGGTGCTGACCCGTTCGCTTGGATCGAAAAGCTCGGATCGCGCATCACCTCGGCTCACGTCAAGGACATTGCGCCGGCTGGCGAGAACAAGAACGAGGATGGTTGGGCAGATGTTGGCCACGGCACTCTGCAGTGGGCCAAGCTCATCGCTGCACTCAAGAGCACCAAGACCAAGCACTACGTCGTCGAGCATGACAACCCGGCCGATGTCGACCGCCTGATCACGCGCTCGATCGCATCCTTCAAGACTTATTGAGGCATATCATGACCAAGGAACTTGGCGTCGGCATCATCGGATGCGGCAACATCTCCACCACCTACTTCTCACTCTCTCCGCTTTTCAAGGGTCTGAAGGTCCTGGCCTGCGCCGATATCAACGTGCAGGCTGCCCAGGCCCGCGCCGAGGAATACGGCGTAAAGGCGCAGACGATCGATGAGCTTCTCGCCAATGACGAGATCGACGTCGTCGTCAACCTGACGATCCCGGATGCTCACTTCCCGGTTTCCAAGGCGATCCTTGAATCCGGCAAGCACGTCTATTCGGAAAAGCCGCTGGTTCTCACCCTCGAGCAGGGTGAAGAGTTGCGCCGCATTGCCAAGGAGAAGAACCTCTCCGTCGGCTGCGCGCCGGATACCTTCCTCGGCGGCGCGCACCAGCTTGCCCGCAAGTTTATCGACGACGGTGGCATCGGCCGCGTCACCTCGGGCGCGTGCTACGTCATGAGCCCGGGCATGGAGATGTGGCATCCGAACCCGGACTTCTTCTTCCTGCCCGGCGGCGGCCCGATCCTCGATCTCGGTCCATACTACATCGCCAACCTGATCAACCTGATCGGTCCGGTGAAGCGCGTCGGCGCGATGACCTCCATGGCGTCCGAGACCCGCACCATCACCAGCCAGCCGCGTCATGGCGAGACCATCCCGGTCAAGACGCCGACGACGATCCAGGCGATCCTCGAATTTGTCAGCGGCGCGACTGTCACGCTGACGGCGAGCTGGGATGTCTGGTCTCATCGCCACGCCAACATGGAGCTCTATGGCACCGAAGGCTCGCTTTACGTGCCGGATCCGAACTTCTTCGGCGGCGTCGTCGAGGCCAGCGGCAAGGACAAGGACATCAAGCCGGTCGAAGGCTGGGAACATCCCTTCGGTATCTTCAACCAGGAGAGCCCGCAGGGACCGCGCGCCAACTACCGCACGGCGGGTCTCGCCGACATGGCGATGGCGATCATCGAGGGGCGCGATGCGCGTTGCTCGCTCGATCGCACGCTCCACGGCGTCGACGTCATGACTTCAATCCTGAAGTCGGGCGAGGAAGGCCGTTTCATCGAGCTGACGACGACCTGCACGCAGCCGGCCGCACTCGGCATCGAAGAAGCGCAGGCGCTCTTGAAGTAAGCGACCAAAGGACTATGGTCCGGCGCGGGCGACAAGCCCGCGCTTTTTCGCTTAAAGGATCAGAATTATGAGCTGGCAACCGGCTTCCGACCGCTATTCAAAGATGAAGTATAACCGCACAGGCCGTTCCGGCCTGAAGCTGCCTGCGGTATCGCTCGGCCTCTGGCACAATTTCGGCGGCGACACGCCGCATGACCGCAAGATCGACATGTGCCGCACGGCCTTCGATCTCGGTATCACCCATTTCGACCTCGCCAACAACTACGGCCCGCCTCCTGGCAGCGCCGAAACCGCCTTCGGTGAAATCCTGCGCACTGAATTTTCAGGCCTGCGCGACGAGTTGATCATCTCGTCCAAGGCCGGCTACGACATGTGGCCGGGTCCCTACGGCGAATGGGGCAGCCGCAAGTATCTGATCGCGTCGTGTGACCAGAGCTTGAAGCGCATGGGTCTCGACTACGTCGATATCTTCTATTCGCATCGTTTCGATCCGGATACCCCGCTCGAGGAAACCTGCGGCGCGCTCGATCATATCGTCCGCTCCGGCCGGGCGCTCTATGTCGGCATCTCGTCCTACAATTCGCAGCGCACCCGGGAGGCTGCCGCTATCCTGAAGGATCTCGGGACGCCGTGCCTGATCCATCAGCCGAGTTATTCGATGCTCAACCGCTGGGTCGAGGACGACAAGCTGCTGGATACGCTTGACGAGGCCGGCATGGGGTCGATCGTGTTCTCGCCGCTGGCGCAGGGTATGCTGACGACCAAGTATCTCGGCGGCATCCCGCAGGATAGCCGTGCTGCCCAGAACCACTTCCTCAAGAAGGACTTCATTCGTCCTCAGATCATCGACAACATCCGCAAGCTCAATGAGATCGCGGAGCGTCGTGGCCAGACGCTGGCGCAGATGGCGATTGCCTGGGTTCTGCGTGGCGACCGGGTGACGTCGGCGCTGATCGGCGCGAGCCGTTCGTCGCAGATCGTCGATTGCGTCAAGGCGCTCGACAATCTCGAATTTACCGCCGCTGAGCTCAAGGAGATCGATGTCTATGCCCGCGAGGCCGACATCAATCTCTGGGCAAAGTCCGCGGAACGCGAATAAACCGAAGCGCCCGGTCCAGTGCGCCGGGCGTTTCTCCTATCATTTTTTGATGTACGTGCGGCAAGCCGCGAGTATTTCAGGGAGGAGACTTCACCATGATCCGCAACCCGATCCTGCCGGGCTTCAACCCCGATCCATCCATTTGCCGCGTTGGAGACGACTACTATATCGCCACCTCGACGTTCGAATGGTATCCCGGCGTCCAGATCCATCATTCGCGCGATCTTGTGAACTGGACGATGGTTCGGCGTCCTCTCGAGCGCAAGTCGCAACTCGACATGCGCGGCAATCCCGACAGCTGCGGCGTCTGGGCCCCCTGCCTTTCTTATGCCGACGGGCTGTTCTGGCTGGTCTATACCGACGTCAAGCGCTTCGACGGCAACTTCAAGGATGCGCATAACTACATCGTGACTTCGCCAACCATTGAGGGCGAATGGTCTGAGCCGGTCTACGTGAACTCTTCGGGCTTCGACCCGTCCCTGTTCCATGATGAGGACGGCCGCAAGTGGTTCATGAACATGCAGTGGAATCATCGCACCGAGAGCTTCGGCGGTGCGCCGAAGTCGCCGGCCTTCGATGGCATTCTGCTGCAGGAATGGGATGCGGCGACCAGGTCGCTGAAGGGCCCGATCAAGAACATATTCGCCGGCAGTTCGCTGGGCCTCGTCGAGGGACCGCATCTCTTCAAGCGGAACGGCTACTATTACCTGACGACCGCCGAGGGCGGCACTGGCTACGACCATGCCGTCACCATGGCTCGTTCGCGCACGATCGACGGTCCCTATGAGATGCATCCGAACAAGCACCTCATCACGTCAAAGGATCATCCTGAAGCCATTCTCCAGCGAGCAGGGCACGGCCAGTATGTCGAAACGCCCGACGGACAGGCCTATCACACGCACCTCTGCGGTCGTCCGATGCCGCCAAAGCGCCGCTGCACGCTCGGTCGCGAGACCAGCCTGCAGAAGTGTGTCTGGAAGGAGGACGGGTGGCTTTACCTCGAGAACGGCACTGTTGTTCCCGATGTCACCGTGCCGGGACTGGCCGGCGCTGTGCCGGTCGAGAAGCCTGTGCGCAGCGAATACAGCTTCGACGGTGGAAAGCTGCCTGATGATTTCCAGTGGCTTCGCACGCCACAGCCGGAGCGCATTTTCAACCTTACCGATCGGGCAGGACATCTGAGGCTGATCGGGCGCGAAAGCATCGGTTCGTGGTTCGAACAGTCTCTTGTCGCCCGTCGTCAGGAGCACCACAGCTTCAGGGCGGAGACGGTCGTGGAGTTTGATCCCCACACCTACCAGCAGGTTGCCGGCCTGACGCATTACTATAACAGGCACAAGTTCCACGCGGTCGCCGTGACCCTCCACGAGAAGCTGGGACGGTGCGTCACCATTCTCTCCTGCAATGGCGACTATCCCCACAGCCGTCTCGACTTCCCGGTCGGCAGCGGCGTTGCGGTGCCTGCCGAAGGGCGCGTTCAGCTTTCCATGGAAATCCGCGACAATGACCTGCAGTTCTTCTGGCAGACGGAAGGCAAGGGGGCCTGGCAGCCGATCGGGCCTGTGCTGGATGCCGGTGTGGTCTCCGACGAGGGCGGACGTGGCGAGCACGGCTCGTTCACCGGTGCATTCGCCGGCGTTTTCGCCTTCGATACGTCGGGTCGCGCAAAGACCGCGGATTTCGATTGGTTCAATTACGAGGAACTATGATCGAACCAGCGACATCGCCTGAAATTGCGGGCGATGTCGCATTTGCTAATTTAATAGATGCTTTTAAACACGTGTTTTCATTACGTAAGTTTAATCAAACTTTCAGTTTCGGTTCATCATTTTGGACCTAGGTTCTGGGCGTGTTCAACACGAGGAACCTCCCAATGAAAAAGGTCACCACCGTCCTTCTCGCTACTGCTGTGCTCGCTTCTCCGCTGCTGGCAACGACCGAAGCGAGCGCCCAGGATCACCGCCGGCCGGTCGTCGTGGAGCGCGACGTTCACGTCACGAAGTACAAGTGGAGCCGCGGCCATCGCATGACGCCTACCGAGCGCCGCCATATGCGTGACGTGCGCGACTATCATCGCTACCGCCTGTCGGCTCCGCCACGCGGCTATCGCTGGGTGCAGGTCGACAACGACTTCCTGCTCATCGGCTCGGTCAACGGTGTGATCGCGAACATCGTCATTCGCTAAACGCTGACGTCACCATGTGAAAAGGGGGCTTTAATGCCGCCCTTCTGATTCAATCAGACGCCAATTACAGGCTTCCGTAGGACGCTGTGCGCGTGGCCAGAACTAGTGAAGGGCGGGGGTTCCGCACCCGCCCCTGCAATCTCAGCTTTCTCGCGCGAGGCAGGCCTTCATGCTGTTGGCAATGCCGAGCATGAGGTTGGGATAGAGGTCCGCGCCGGCATCGAGCGTGGCGGCCTCCGGATCGAGGACACCGGCCTTCGCCTTGGTCCCCTCGATGACCACATCGACCAATCGCGGCTGGAACTGCGGTTCGGCGAAGACGCAGGTGGCGCCAAGTTCGCCGACCTTCTTGTGGATCTCTGCAATGCGTTCCGCGCCGGGGATCGTTTCGGGGCTGACGGTGATCGAGCCCGCGACCCGTACATGATAGCGGTTCTCGAAATACTGGTAGGCATCGTGGAAGACGATGAACGGCTTGTCCTTCACCGGTGACACGATGCCGGCGATTTCCTTGTCCAGCGCGTCGAGGCTGTCGTCCAGCGTCTTGGCGTTGGCCTGGTAGGTGAGGGCATTGGCGGGGTCGGCTGCGACGAGGGTGGTGGTGATCTCGGAGGCCATCGCCCTGGCATTCTGCGGATCGAGCCAGAGATGGGTGTCGAAAGTCCCGTGATCGTGGCCCTGATCGGTGTCGGCACGGGCATGATCGTGTCCATCGCCGTCATGATGATCTTCACCGTCATGGTCGCTGTGGTCGTGCGGTTCGAAGGCGCCGCCCTCACGGAACTTGAGCTTGGTCAGGCCGGGCGCCTTGTCGAGCTCGGCGACGACGGCATCAGACCCGATCGCCTCCAGCGGCTTCTCCAGAAACGTTTCAAGACCGGGACCGACCCAGAACACCACCTTGGCGTTTTGCAGCGCGCGCGCGTTTGACGGCTTCATATTGTAGGTGTGGGGCGAGGCGGCGCCATCGACGATCAGTTCGGGTGTGCCGACGCCCTGCATGATCGCCGATACGAGCGAGTGAACCGGCTTGATCGAGGTCACCACGACAGGCGCATCCGCCGTTCTGCCCGCCTCGGCAAAGAAGATGGCGGGAATTGCGAGGGTAAGGGCCGTCGCGAATTTCATCGGTGTACTCCGCTTGAATTGCAGTTGTAATGTTATTACATCGATTGCGTTATGCTATAACGTGTGCGATAGCAAGTCGCAACAGCACATTCGGAAAAATGATGTTCTCTCCCGCAAATTCCGAAGCGAAGCCATTGGTCTCGCTTTCCAACGTCGGCGTCCAAAGAAGCGGCCGCTGGCTCGTCCGGGGCGTGGATTTCTCGGTCTCGCGCGGCGAGATCGTGACGCTGATCGGCCCCAATGGCTCGGGCAAATCGACCACCGTCAAGACGGCGATCGGCGTGCTGAAGCCCGATGAGGGTACGGTTGAACGCGCCGACGGCCTCAAGGTCGGTTATGTGCCACAGAAGCTTGCGATCGATTGGACGCTGCCGCTCACCGTACGCCGGCTGATGACGCTGACCGGACCGCTCTCCGAACACGACATGACCGCCGCGCTCGAAGCCGTCGGGCTTTCACATATGCTCGGCGCCGAAGTGCAGCATCTCTCGGGCGGCGAGTTTCAGCGGGCCTTGATGGCGCGGGCGATTGCGCGCAAGCCTGATCTCCTCGTCCTCGACGAACCCGTTCAGGGCGTCGATTTCTCAGGCGAGATCGCGATCTACGACCTGATCCAGTCGATCCGCAACTCGACCGGCTGCGGCATCCTGCTGATTTCGCACGACCTGCATGTCGTCATGGCGGCGACGGATACCGTCATCTGCCTCAACGGCCATGTCTGCTGCCGCGGCACACCGCAGGCGGTGACGCAGAGCGCCGAATATGTCCGCCTCTTTGGTAGCCGCGCTGCGCAGGCGCTTGCCGTCTACAGCCATCACCACGACCACACGCATCTACCGGATGGCCGTGTGCTGCATTCCGATGGCTCCGTCACCGATAACTGCCATCCTGATGACGGCCACCATCATGGCCACGAAGGGCACGACCACGCCCACCACAACCACGCCGGTCACAGCCACGATCATCATGCTGACGATCATAGCCATGATCACAAACAGCCCGCAGGAGAGCGCCATGTTTGACGATTTCTTCGTCCGCGCGATCCTTGCAGGCGTCGGGCTTGCGCTGACGACCGGCCCGCTCGGCTGTTTCATCATCTGGCGGCGTATGGCTTATTTCGGCGATACGATCGCCCACTCGGCACTGCTCGGCGTCGCGCTCTCGCTGCTCCTGCAGTTCAACCTGACGCTTGCCGTGTTCCTCGTCGCGGCTACCGTGTCGATCCTCCTGCTGTTCCTGCAAAAACGCCAGGCGCTGTCTGCGGATGCGCTGCTCGGTATTCTGTCGCACGCGACGCTGGCGATCGGTCTCGTCATGGTCGCCTTCATGAGCTGGGTGCGCATCGACCTCATCGCTTTCCTGTTCGGCGACATCCTTGCGGTCTCGAAGACGGATATTGTCATGATCTGGGGCGGCGGCATTCTCGTTTTGGCGGCGATCGCCTGGCTCTGGCGACCGCTACTGGCCTCCACGGTCAACCCCGAGCTTGCCGAGGCCGAGGGACTGCAGCCGGAGCGGGCGCGGCTGTTCTTCATGCTGCTGATGGCTGTTGTCATCGCAATCGCCATGAAGATCGTCGGCATCATGCTTATCACCTCGCTGCTGATCATCCCGGCGGCCGCAGCGCGCCGTTTCGCCTCGACGCCTGAGGTGATGGCGGTCTTCGCCTCGCTGATCGGCGCCGTCGCCGTGGTCGGCGGGCTGTTCGGTTCGCTGACCTACGACACGCCCTCCGGCCCCTCGATCGTCGTCGCGGCCCTGATCCTTTTCATTCTGAGCCTGCTGCCGAGGCGCGGGCGCGGGCAGGCCTTGGAAGGACAACGTTCATGAACGCACCTGCTTTGACCAAGAACCAGGCTCTCGTTTTCGAGGTACTCGAAAAGGCGGACGGACCGCTCAGCGCCTATACGATCCTCGACAAGCTGCGCGATCATGGTTTTCGCGCGCCACTGCAGGTCTACCGCGCCCTCGAGAAGCTGCTCGAGTATGGCGTGGTGCACCGGCTGGAAAGCATCAACGCCTTCGTCGCCTGCGCCCATCCGGACCAGAACTGCCACAGTCACGGCATCGTCGCCTTCGCGATCTGCGAGAGCTGTGGGCATGTCATGGAGTTCCACGACCACGAGGTCGATCACCGCCTCATGGACTGGACGCGCGGCAAGAAGTTCAAGGCAGAGAAGACCACGATCGAGATCCGTGGTCTGTGTGAGGCGTGTGCCGCTTAGGCCTGACCGCTCAACCAAATTCTCTCTATGATTGCTGATTATTGTTTATGTAAGTATTGATTGTATTTGTAGCTGATTTATGATGTTCGGCGGGGCTGGGGACTCACACATGCCGAAATGTCATCTATCTTTGCTGATATTGGCAATTCCGCTCAGCGGATGTTCCATCTTTGCGCCTGTTTACAACGAGGCCGTCTATACGAAGCTTGACGGCGCACATTCGAGCCTGACGAAAATCGATATTACATCGAAGCTCTCGCCATGGTGAAGGACGCGGGCGATATCGCAGGGCGGCGCACGGCTTATCTCCAGGGCAAACCATCTGCGCGCGCCGCACAGCTCGTGGCCGACAACATCGAACGCTGCCGGCAGGCGATCGAAGCATCCCGGGCGAAGTTCGAGGCCAAGGGTCAGCGGGCCAACGAAACGGACAATATTACGATCGTTCAGAACACCTGAGGCATAGCCAGAACGATGGAGGGGTCATTGAAATAGGGGGGACAGCCATGTCTGTTGACGCGAATTTCGCACCGGAATCTGCCGAAGAACTGCTTGAAGGCCTGCTGTCCGTCGCTGCCGCGACGGCAAAGGGCCAATGGACCGCCATTCGCGACGAGATGACCTACCAGCTGGGTTTCATCGCGCAGAAGACCGCCAAGGTCATGGCGCAGCTTGCGGCGAGACGATCACCGCCAAGTCTGCTGACCTGACGCTGCATCTTCTCGAACTCAATCTCAACAGCGCGTGGCCGAGTTCGAATTCCTCCTTTATGTCGCCGCGCAGAAGATCCTGAACGCCGTTTTCGATCTCGTGAAGATGGCCGTCAAGAACGTGACCGGCGTCGGTCTGCTGTTCTAACAGTTCAGAGTGGGCGCAAGTCCCGCGCGAAACGTTGCCAGTTGCCGACATATTTTTCGGCTGAGCGGCGTAACCCGGCGATCGCCGCCTCGTCCAGGGTGCGGACCACGCGCGCCGGCGAGCCGACGATCAAGGAGTTATCCGGAAACTCCTTGCCCTCGGTGATCAGCGCATTTGCGCCGACGAGGCAGTTGTTGCCGATCTTGGCGCCATTCAGCACCGTGGCACCCATGCCGATTAGGGAATTGTCGCCGATCGTGCAGCCGTGGACGATGGCGTGATGACCGATGGTGCAGCCTTCGCCGATCGTTACGGGAAATCCCGGATCGGTGTGCAGCATCGCGCCTTCCTGGATGTTCGTCGCCGCGCCGACGGTGATCGGCTCGTTATCGCCGCGCAGCACTGCACCGAACCAGACGCCGACGTCGACGCCAAGTAACACCTGACCAATGACATGGGCATCCGGGGCGATCCAATAGTTGCCTGATGGCGGCAGGTCCGGCATCAATTCGCCAAGCGCGTAGACAGGCATGACGTCTCCCCTCAGGCCACGTTGATCGACAGCGTGGAAATGCCGTCGATGCCGCAATCGACACGGTCGCCCTTCTTTACGGCGCCGACGCCTGCCGGCGTACCGGTCATGATGACATCGCCCGGCGCCAGGATGAAGAGTCTCGAGAGTTCGGCAATGATCTCAGGCACCTTCCAGATCATCTGGTTGAGGTCGCCATCCTGGACGCGCTTGCCGTTCAATTCCAACCAGATACGGCCCGCCGAGGGATGCCCAAATTGGCTTGCCGGGACGATAGGCGACACCGGTGCTGAATATTCGAAGGCCTTGGCGACTTCCCAGGGGCGGCCGAGCTTCTTCGCCTCGGCCTGTAGATCGCGACGTGTGAAATCGATGCCGACGGCGTAGCCATAAATGCAGTCGAGCGCCTTGTCGGCGGCGATATCCTGGCCGCCGGCTTTTAGCGCCAGCACACACTCGACCTCGAAATGCACATCGCTGGACAGCGGCGGGTAGGGGAAGTCCTTGCCTGCGGGCAGCAGATTGTCGGCGTTCTTCTGGAAAAAGAACGGCGGCTCGCGGCTCGGGTCATGGCCCATCTCGATCGCATGGTCGGCGTAGTTACGCCCGACGCAGTAAACGCGGCGTACCGGGAACGCCTCGGCTGTGCCTTCGACGGGAAGCAGGACGGGATGCGGAAGCGGGATGACGGTGGCGGGAAGGGACATTGCACGCTCTTGCTGTTCGTGAGTCCTGACATCTTAGACGGAAAGCAACGGCGGGGGAACGCGTGGTTCGACAACGCAGCATCATCATCGCCTTGCATCCTGACATGGCTGCCTTGCGTGAGGAAAACTGGCGTTTTGCCTGCCTTTACGCTATGAGCGCGGCATGACGACATCCAATTTCTACGCCGAGGCCCTGACGTCGGGCCAGCCGATCTTCGCGATTGCGCCGATGATCGACTGGACCGATCGCCATTGCCGCTATTTTCACCGGCAGATCAGCCGCAATGCGCTGCTCTACACGGAAATGGTGGTGGCCGATGCGATCATCCATGGGCCGCGCGAACGGCTGCTGTCCTTCGACGGAGCGGAGCATCCGGTGGCGCTGCAGCTCGGTGGGTCGGATCCGGCGAAACTTGCCGAGGCGGTTCGGATCGCTGGCCCTTACGGCTACGACGAGATCAATCTCAATGTCGGCTGCCCCTCGGACCGGGTGCAGTCAGGCACCTTCGGCGCTTGCCTGATGCTGACACCGGAGACGGTGGCTGCCTGCGTGGCGGCGATGAAGGCGGTGGCCGACGTGCCTGTCACGGTGAAGTGCCGGATTGGTGTCGACGAGCAGGATCCAGAAGCGGCTCTGCCCGATCTTCTCGATCGTGTGCTCGATGCCGGTGCCGACGCCGTCTGGATCCACGCCCGAAAGGCCTGGCTGAAGGGCCTGTCGCCGAAGGAGAATCGGGAAATCCCGCCGCTCGACTACGAGATCGTCTACCGCACGAAAGAGGCGCGGCCCGATGTCTTTATCGGCATCAACGGCGGCATCCAGACGCTGGACGAGGCGGCTGATCATTTGAACCACGTCGACGGCATCATGCTCGGGCGTGCGGCCTACCAGAACGCCGCGATTCTTGCCGATGTCGACCATCGCTTCTATGGCGCGGTTGCCGACGAAGCTGACTGGGGCGATATCCGCGGCCGGATGATGGCTTATGCCGAGCGCCATATCGCCAACGGCGGGCGGCTGCAGCAGGTGGCGCGGCACATGGTCGGGCTGTTTACGGGGCTGCCTGGCGCGCGGCGCTACCGACAGATTCTCTCGACCGACGCGGTCAAGGTGGGAGCAGGCCCCGAGGTGATCGCAGCCGCCTTTGCGGCGGTGGATTTCGAGGGCGCGCGGGAAACGGTCAGCGCCTAGGGTGACGCTACGACCGGCCAAACGAAAAACGGCGCCCCTTGCGGAGCGCCGTTCTCTTTCCTGCCGAAGCAGAGAATGAATTAGTTAGCCGAGATGTTGACGGCCTTCGGGCCCTTGCCCATGCGGTCCGGCTCGGTGTCGAAGGTGACCTGCTGGCCTTCGCGCAGCGACTGGATGCCAGAAGCCTGGAGCGCGGAGATGTGGACGAAAACGTCCTTCGCGCCGCCTTCCGGCGTGATGAAACCAAAACCCTTGTCCTGGTTGAAGAATTTTACGGTGCCCTTGGTGGCCATTGGGATAGTCCTTTTCCCTTAGTCTGTTTGGTATCCATCCCCCGCGAGAGGAAACGGACGGCTTTAGCTTTCGCGCTCCCTCATCAAAATTCAGCGCGCGAAGGGTCAGTCGAGTAGTTCACGAACGGGGAAAGAACGTCTACGTACGCGGGTGTCCCCCACGCTGCCTTCCTGCCGGAAAGCTTTACCACATCAGTCCAGTCACCGGCATGCAAATGCCCGAGAGCCGCATTTGGTGACAGCATTCGAAGCAAAAGGCAAGCGGCAATATTGTGGCACCAGAATCGCCGGAGCGGGAATCGCCAAAGATTCAGACGCTTGACGAATTGTAAGCATTCACAGCCACTGCTGTGCCGTTTCCGGAAACTGTGCCGGAACGGCACCGCCGCGCGCCTTTGCCCCCTCGGCCGTGACCGCCTCGAGCGCGCAATCCTAGCGGGCAGCCGCGCTGGCGAGCTTGTGCTGCACGATGTCGGCGCTGCCGCGCACATGCGACACGACGGGCTTGCCGCTGGCATCGGTGACGGCATAGGCGACAATGGTGACGTCTTCCTCGAAGGAGGAAACGTAGATGACCTGCTCGGGGTTGATATAGATCGTGTTGTTGTGGGTGTTCCTGAAGCCGACGAAGGCCATGCAATGTCTCCTTATGCGCTGCCGGGGCAGGTATGCCACCCAGGGGTTGAAGCAAGTTTAACGGGCGGCGCTGCCGAAGAGGATGCCTTGCAGTCCGGTGCGAGATCGTCCGACACGAGCACGCGCCGCCGTACCGCTCCGGCGGTCATCGCCGGAAACGTGTTTTCCAGCTCCACGCGGCGGGCGCTTGGCCGGCCCTGATCCTGTCATTCGCGTCGAGGCCGCCATGGGCGCGATGGCCGGGCGGCAGGGCGTGGCGGACGATCTTGGTCACCGCATAGTGATACTCGGGCGGCTTGTCGATCAGCAGCCGGTAGAGATTGCCGAAATGGCCGGACTGCGCCGCCTCGTAGACGCTGGCGGCGAAATCGAAGAACTCGTCATGCGCCTTCCGCTCGTCCTCGGTCAGCATGGTGTAGCAGAGCGGCAGCCTGTTGTGGGTGAAGACGAGCACGCAGGATCGCGTGCGGCGGCAGTTGCGCACGCCGCAGACCCTCGCTGGCAGGCCGAGCATCTCGGCGGTGCGCAGGCGCAGCCTCAGCGTGCCGTAGTCGCCGATCCGGCGTTCCCATTCGCTCATCGTCGCTTCGTCCGTTTTCCCTGCGGATCCCATCATGTCTGCGCCTCCGTCTCTCCTTCGCCGGTGCGCCGGCGGCGGCGCGCGGCATTGCCTTCACGCGGCTGGTTTCGCCCGTGGTTTGATCCTGGCATCGGTTTGCCGGCCCGTGCGGGCGACAGGGTTCGGACGGGGTGCTCGAAAGAGCCTCATCTGAAAAGTGTAAAATGGCGCTGTCGAGCGCCCCGTTCGGCGGTTTATGCCGTCAACTCCGGTCCCTCTGCCGCCTTGCCCGAGGAAGCTTCACTGCTCCTGGGGGCCATGTGTGCCACACAGGCACGTCCGGGGCTCAACTCGACGCCGCATTCGCGCGATCGCCGCCGTCCCCGGAGGGAGACCATTTTCTGCGGACCCGGTGCATGAGGTTTTGCGTCCGACCCTCACACCCGCGCCGGTCCCGCCTCGCCGCAACGCCTTGCGGTGTATCCGTGACGGGACGAGAGGGATGATGGCATGTGTTGGGAGGGGTGGGGATGAATTTCGAGTAGAATTTCACCTAACGTGTAAAAGGAAAGAAAGTAGGCCCATCAAATCATGCGCATAAATTTGCTCACATGCGCTGATCTCCGCACTTCTCAATGCGGGCCTCTATTGCGGAGGCCCGCTCGTGTGCCGATAGGACCGGCTAACGGACCTTGCTGAACTCGGCTATAATATCATCCACGTTGATCTCGCTCAGCTTACTAAATAGTAATTCTGGAGATATTACATCAATATGATCCGCTCCCAAACGTTGGACCAGCGGAGGCTGGAGTTTTCCGGCTTGTGTCAGGGGGGCGGGCTGGTTGCGCCTCCCGGATTCATCAGTGCGATCGGGACCTTGTTGCCGATCGCACCATGTGGCCGAACCATCACTTCCAGGTCGCCGTGTTCCCGTCATGCATGATCCTTGTGGTTGAAAAAGTCAAACACACCACCAGAGATAAAACCAGGTTTTGCACAGCCTGCATTAGAACTGCTTTGGAGAAATATTACCACGTGAGGACCCCGGATCAGGTCCGGGGTGACGGGTAAGTTGGCGACGAGTGCCGAGCGGATGAGGTGGTGTTGTGGGCACGAGTTCAGGGGCCGTGCAGGAAATGGGCGATGTCCTCCCAGTCGGGGTTCATTGTCTCGATGAGGTCGAGTTTCCATTTGCGCGGCCAGTTCTTGATGGTCTTTTCGCGAGCGATCGCATCGGTGACGAGGTCGTATTCCTAGACGAGCGTCTTGACGCCGTAGCGGCTGGTGAAGCCCGGGGTGAGGTTGGTCTGATGCTCGAAGAGGCGGCGCGGCAGGTTGGATGTCACGCCCGTGTAGAGCGTGCCGTTGCGCTGCGAAGTCAGGATGTAGACGTAGCCCTTCATGAGCGGATGATGCGTGTTCCTGAGATAGAATGCAATCAGCGATGGCCGTCATGCCGGACTTGATCCGGCACCCAGCGGCGCGATGTCCATCGCGCGGAGATTGCTGTTGTTTGCTGATTCATTCACCGCGCGGACGCGCGGTTGCTGGATCTCCGATCAAGTCCGGGATGACGGGGAGTGTGGGTGGTGGCGCGACAGAGGGAATGGTCTGGCCGAGGCGATCACTGCCCAGGCCGCCCCGTCTTGCCCTTCGTGCGCCCCTTGCGCTTCTGGTCCACCGGATCCTCATAACTCCCCACGCCCGCCTTGCCGCGCACAAGCGGCCTGACGTCGTCGCGCTCCGGCTGGCCTTCCAGCAGCGGTGAGAAGCGCTTCGTGCCCTTGGCGGCGTCGGGCTTGTCCGGCAGGTGGCCGGCGACCGGCTTTTCGGTGCGGCCGACGGTCATTTCGTCGAGGCTGTTGCGGCGGAAGAGGCTCTTGCCAGCGGGGTCGGCGACGTCGCGGCCCATATCGTCGAGATCGGGTTTGCGGAAGAGCGGGGTTTCGGTGTCGGTGCCGGGGCCCATGTCGTCGAGGCCGGGCTTGGCGAAGAGCGAGCCGCCGCCTGCGGCCGGCTTGCCGCTCTTCTTGCCGCTGCCTTCCTGCGAGCGGGCTTCCTCGCGTGCCATCGGGTCGTCCATGACCGCGAGTTCGGCGGCCTTGAGGCGCTTGATCTCGTCGCGCAGGCGGGCGGCCTTCTCGAAGTCGAGGTCCGCGGCGGCGTCGCGCATCTGCTTTTCCAGCGCGTTGAGATGGGTCTGCAGGTTGCCGCCGACGAGGTTGCCGCCATCGGCAAAGCCCTTGCCCGAGGCGCCCGATATGTCGGCGCGGACGTGGTCGCGTTCGTAAACCGAGTCGAGGATGTCCGAGATCTTCGCCTTGACGCTCTCCGGCGTGATGCCGTGTTCCTCGTTGTAGGCCACCTGCTTTTCGCGGCGCCGCGCGGTCTCGTCCATGGCGCGCTGCATCGAGCCGGTGATGTTGTCGGCATAGAGGATGACCTTGCCGTCGACGTTACGCGCGGCGCGGCCGATCGTCTGGATCAGCGAGGTCTCGGAGCGCAGGAAGCCTTCCTTGTCGGCATCGAGGATGGCGACGAAGCCGCATTCGGGAATGTCGAGGCCTTCGCGCAGGAGGTTGATGCCGACGAGCACGTCGAAGGCGCCGAGGCGGAGGTCGCGGATGATCTCGATGCGCTCCAGCGTGTCGATGTCACTGTGCATGTAGCGGACGCGGACGCCCTGTTCGTGCAGGTATTCGGTTAGGTCCTCGGCCATGCGCTTGGTCAGCACGGTGCAGAGGGTGCGGTAGCCCTTGGCCGCGGTCTCGCGGATTTCGCCGAGCACGTCGTCGACCTGGCTGCGGGCGGAGCGGACCTCGACGGGAGGGTCGATCAGGCCGGTCGGGCGGATGACCTGCTCGGCGAAGACGCCGCCTGACTGGTCCATCTCCCAGCCGCCGGGGGTGGCCGAGACGGCGATCGTGTCGGGGCGCATGGCGTCCCATTCCTCGAAGCGCAAGGGACGGTTGTCCATGCAGGAGGGCAGGCGGAAGCCGTATTCGGCGAGCGTCGCCTTGCGGCGGAAGTCGCCCCGGTACATTCCGCCGATCTGCGGGATGGTGACGTGGCTTTCGTCGATGAAGACGATGGCGTTGTCGGGGACGTATTCGAACAGCGTCGGCGGCGGGTCGCCGGGGTCACGGCCAGTGAGGTAGCGCGAATAATTCTCGATACCCTGGCAGGAGCCTGTCGCTTCCAGCATTTCGATATCGTAGCGGGTGCGCTGTTCCAGGCGCTGGGCTTCCAAGAGACGGCCGGCCTTCTCGAGTTCGACGAGACGGAGCTTCAGCTCCTCCTTGATCGACTTGATGGCGGCGTTCAGCGTAGGGCGCGGGGTGACGTAGTGCGAGTTGGCGTAGATCTTCACCGATTTCAGGTCGCCGGTCTTGGCGCCGGTCAGCGGGTCGAACTCGGTGATGGCGTCGATCTCGTCGCCGAACATGGAGATGCGCCAGGCCGCATCTTCCAGGTGGGCCGGGAAGATTTCGATGGTGTCGCCGCGGACGCGGAAGGAGCCGCGCTGGAAATCCATGTCGCGGCGCTTGTATTGCTGGGCGACGAGGTCGGCGAGCAGCTGGCGCTGGTCGAGGCGGTCGCCGACGTTCATCTGGAAGGTCATGGCGGTATAGGTTTCGACCGAGCCGATACCGTAGATGCAGGAGACCGAGGCGACGATGATGCAGTCGTCGCGCTCGAGCAGCGAGCGCGTCGCCGAGTGGCGCATGCGGTCGATCTGCTCGTTGATCGAGGATTCCTTCTCGATATAGGTGTCGGAGCGCGGGACGTAGGCTTCCGGCTGGTAGTAGTCGTAGTAGGAGACAAAGTACTCGACCGCGTTGTCGGGGAAGAAGTTCTTGAACTCGGAATAGAGCTGCGCGGCGAGCGTCTTGTTCGGCGCCAGGATCAGGGCCGGGCGCTGGGTTTCCTCGATCACCTTGGCCATGGTGAAGGTCTTGCCGGAGCCGGTGACGCCGAGCAGGACCTGGCTGCGGTCGCCATTGCCGAGGCCCTCGACGAGGTCCTTGATGGCAGTCGGCTGGTCGCCGGCGGGCTGATATTCGCTGTTCATGCGGATCGAGATGCCGCCTTCGGACTTGTCCGGCCGGGCGGGGCGGTGCGGCGTCCAGATCTTGCCGTTCTTGTGCAGCGGGTTGCCGCTCTCGATCAGCGCCGACAAAGCCTCGACAGTGGCGGTGACGGCGGTGCCGGCCTGCAATGAGGCGGCTTCCTCCAGCGTCGTGTCCATGCCCGCCACCGGATTGAGGCCGGCGGCCGCACGGGTCTTCGGATCGGTCGAGCCGCCCATCGACGTGCCGCGCGCCGACTTCGAGGCGGCGATTTCGACCTTCTTGCGGTGCTTTCCGGCCTTCGAGGCGATCTGGCGTTGCGTCTCGACACTTGACGCCTCGGCATCGGCCTCCAGCTGCTTCACCCAGTCGGCAACGGAACCGGACAGGGGAGCGCCCTCGAAGGACGACTGCGGAGCTTCCTCGAAGCCAACAGGGGCGGCGGATTTCTTCGGAGTTTTGGCCATGGGCGGAATATGGCGAGAGTCACCGCGAAAGTGAAGGGGCAAAGAGTACTGATGGGGGAGCGACGCGTGACGTGGCGGGGGTGCCGCGTCCAGGCGGCGTTGAAGACACCCGGTCCTGATCATCGTCGTTACGGCTGCTTGCGGATATCAGGTCGGCGTCATCCGCGTGCCGACTGAAAGAGCTCAACGGAATTTCCGGAGGGATCAATCAGCAGGATCTGCGACCCGCCCGGTCCGGTGACGATCTCGTTGCGGAACTGGACGCCGGCGCCGCGCAGGCGCGCCACTTCCGCCGACAGATCGTCGACGATCAGATGGATGCGGTTCCAACCGCCGGGGCGGGGCAGTTCGCCGTCCGGCATCGGCCGTCCCGCGGAACTGGTCGGTCCGCTGAGCAGCAGCCGCAGCGCTCCACGCCGCACATCCGCGAAGGCGGGAGCGTAATTCGTCAGAACGGAAAAGCCGAGATGCGTCGTGTACCAGGCGATGGCTGCCTCGACATCATCGACCATGTAGCGGACATTGACTGTGGTTTCCGCCATGTCCTCCTCCCGATGTTGGGCGGCCAACGGTGGCGCCGGTCGCCGTCACGCGTAACCGCCAATTGTCTCACCAGGAAAAGTGTCGCGGCCCGGAGAAAAGGGAAGCCCGTCGCGGCAGATGATGTGCGCCTCATTTGCATGCGGGCTGTATAGTGGCTGAAAAGCTTGGGCGCCTGGGACGTCGGGTGCGAACACGCACTCGGTCTCGCTCTTGCGGCTCACCCCTGCCACGGGCACAGGGGTGAGGAGTGTTCGATGCGTAAACGGGAACCGACCGGCTAGGGGAGGCTGCGAAAGAAGGCCAGCGACGGCGTGAAGAAGTATTCGCCGCCCTTCATGGTCACTGCCTGCGGCGGTGCGGTCGTGGTGGTCATCGTCGAGTCGCCCCATTGCGCCGGACAATCGATATCGGGGCTCTGGCCGATCACCAGGTTGAGACCGGGGCTGCCGGCGCCTGCGGGCACCAACAGGGCCCGGCCGCCGGCCGGGTCGGTGAATTTCAGGAACAGGACGGTCAGGAATTCGCGGGTGTGCGCCTTGACGATGTTCGGTTGGAGCTCGTCGAGCATCACCGCTGCGTCTCCTGCCGCGTTCTCCCACGAGAGCGGCTGGGTAAGATCAAAAGGCATGGCTTCTCTCCACAGGGCTTGTCGGCCTAGGATGTCAATGCGCATGACGGTAACTGTTCAGACCGACGATTGATCTACTGTTGTCTTCAATATGTCTGAGGTCCCAGGCTATCGTTCTTTCGCAAGCGGTATCATCGCCGCCAGACAGCTGACGGGCGTTTTGCCGGTATCGATCTATTTATGCTTACTTATCTTGGTTGCGCGATTGCAACCTGTATATGTATTTCACGAATTACCTTTTGTCGCGATAACTATTTATAACTAGAGGCTTGGCGGAAATTTCCGTACCGAAAATTGGGGCGTTCGCTTTGTGGTAAACGCTCCGGTTGTATCCGCGTGCATCAACTGGCGGCGTTTGCTGTTGAGGTGCGGATGGAACGAGAGTGATTGCAGGACGCCTCGTCATCGGCTTCAGGTCACTTCGCCCAGTCGACGACGCCCGACAGGATAGCGCCTTACAGGTTCGATTTTATCTCAGACGGTTGTCGGCACGTCGCATGGGCGATCGTCCTTGGAGTGTAAGAGACGTTTGAAAGCCGGGTGGCGTTTTGAGGCCGTCCGGATTCAAGCGTCTGACGCGGACAGTACTAGGCGACACCTTGTAGATTGGAACGACACCTTGGAGATTGGAAGCATGGCGCTCAAGCGGATGGATAATGTGGGAATCGTCGTCGAAGACCTCGGAGAGACGATTGAATTCTTTCGCGAGCTCGGCCTCGAGCTCGAAGGGCGGGCCACGATCGAGGGAGAATGGGCCGGACGTGTCACTGGACTGGCCCATCAGCGTGTCGAGATTGCCATGATGCGCACACCCGATGGACACAGCCGGCTTGAGCTCTCCCGCTTCCTTGCGCCTGATGTCGTCGCAGATCACCGGAACGCCCCGGTCAACGCCCTAGGCTACCTCCGCGTCATGTTCGCCGTGGACGACATCGACGAGACGCTTGAAAGGCTCCGCAGGCGCGGCGCGCAACTCGTGGGCGAAGTCGTCCGGTACAAAGATATATATCAGCTCTGCTATATCAGGGGGCCTGAAGGGGTTCTCATCGGGCTCGCCCAAGAACTCAGCTGAGCGCAATACGAAGACAAGACTAATGTCAGCGAGCGAGTCCGAGGCGGGCCCAGTGTTCGAGATCCATCCCGCCATGGCCGGCCGCGTTCTCGCCAAGAGCAATTAAGTCGTCAATACCGGCCGGCTCGCTCGAGAAAGCCGCCGTCAGCAGCCTAAATGGCCACAAAGGAGAACAGGCATGAGGAAGATCATCACTGGTGCATTCGTCAGTCTCGACGGCATCATGCAGGCGCCGGGCGGTCCGGACGAGGACCCGATCGGCGACTTCAGGTATGGCGGCTGGGCCGCTCCCTATTTCGACGAGGCGATGGGCGAGACCGTGGGTGAGATGTTCGCCAATCCTTTCGATCTTTTGCTCGGCCGCAAGACCTACGACATCTTCGCCGCGCACTGGCCCTATGTCGCGGCCGACGACCCGATCGGTCCACTTTTCGATCGGGTCACCAAATATGTCGCGACCCGCAACCCGGACTTTGTGGCCAGCTGGCAGAACAGCCAGGTGCTCGGTGCCGATGTGGTCGGCGCGCTCAAGGCGTTGAAAGGCGGCGATGGACCGCACCTGTTGACACAAGGGTCAACCGACTTCCTGCAGACGCTTTTCAAGAACGACCTGGTCGACGAGCTGAATATTTCATTCTTTCCCGTCGTGCTCGGCAAGGGCAAGAAGCTGTTCGGTGACGGCGCCTTTCCGGGCAAACTGAAGCTCGTCAGCTCGCGGGTTTCGGGCTCCGGCGTTACTGCGAACAAGTATGTTCGTGACGGCGACGTCGTCACCGGCTCGTTCGAATTCGAGCAGCCGACTACGGCCGAGCTCGAGCGACGCAAGAACCTGACCTGAGGCAATAGCCGGGTGGTGCGGCATAGGCTGGGCGAGGAGCGGCGGCAATGCATCGCTCTTCGTCTTCCATGCACGCCCTTTTCAAAGGTGAGCATGAAGGTTCAAGGATTCCAAAATGCGGCGTCGCGGCAGAAGTCCCTGAGGTTGGGATGCCGCGGCCGTTTTCCCTGCCAGTATCGCGCGTATTTTTCTGGCTCAATCCCGCGTCGTGTGCCAGATTTCCGGCAGCAAACCGTCGCCGCGGCAGACGTGGCGAATCTTGGGGAAGGGTGGCGCGTGGCGGCAATTCAGGTTCCGGGGCTACTGTCTTTCACGATTGCAATTCTGGTGTTCTTTGTTGGGGCAACTCTGAACCATCTTTTCCCCATTCTGACACGGTGGAGCATTCCGGAGGCGGTGACAGGCGGGATGCTTGCGGCGGTGGTGACGCTCCTCGCATACACGCTGTTCGACATCGAGATCAGCTTCGCGCTTCAGGCACGCGATCTGCTGCTTCTCTATTTCTTCACAGGTATCGGTCTCAACGCCCGGCTCACCGATCTTGCCGCCGGCGGCAGGCCTTTTCTGATCCTTCTGGTCATAACGGTCGCCTTCCTGATCATCCAGAATCTGACGGCCATTGGAACAAGCGCGGCGCTCGGCCTGCCCAGGGGCATCGACATTCTGCTCGGCTCGATTTCGCTCATTGGCGGACACGGCACAACGATCGCTTGGGCTCCAATCGTTTCGAGCCGCTTCGGGGTCACCAACGCCATGGAAGTCGGCATTGCCAGCGCAACGCTTGGCCTTGTCATCGCCAGCCTTATCGGCGGGCCGATCGCACAGCGACTGATCGCCCGATACCACCTGAGCGGAGCGGCGAACGAAGAGTTGACGATCGGGGTGTCGCATAAGTCGGCGCGTGAACATGACGATGAGGTCAGCGCGGTCAGCCTGTTGAGGACATTGTTCGTCACCAACATCGCGATCCTGACAGGATATGCCTTGGAGGAGGTGATCGAGGAGACCGGCTTCAAGCTCCCGCTTTTCGTCGTTTGCCTTCTGGTGGCCATCGTGATGACCAATGTCGTCCCGTTGGCGGCTCCACGCCTGCCATGGCCGACGCGGAGCCGTGCGCTGTCGCTGATATCCGATCTTTCGTTGAACGTGTTTCTCTCGATGTCGCTGATGAGCATGCAGCTCTGGGCCTTGAGCGGCCTAGGGCTCTCGCTCATCCTGGTGCTCGGGGCGCAGACGTGCGTGACCGTCATCTACATCCTTTTCGTCGTGTTCCCGGCGATGGGGCGGAACTACGACGCTGCAGTGATTTCCGCCGGCTTTGGCGGTATCGCGCTAGGCGCCACACCGACGGCTATCGCCAATATGACAGCGGTCACCAAGATTCACGGTGCCTCCAGCATGGCGTTCATCATTCTGCCGCTCGTTTCCGCCTTCTTCATCGACCTGATAAACGCGGCAGTCCTTGGCTATCTTGTCCAATAGGGACTGACGACGCAGCGCTGGTCCTCGGCGTCGTCAGGCATTCCGCGGATCGGGGCCTGCTGCTACACGATGACCGACATCAAGAAGGCGACGAATTCGGATTGCTTTGCGCCTGCTGCGTTCTTCTCCAGACGGGGGAATGTCCTCTCGCAGATCGTGTTGCCCTGGTTGCCGCCGAGGAGCGTTACCGTCGTGCTGGTCCAGGAGACCACGAAGCCGACATGGCCGTTTCCCGTTGCCCAGCTCGCGTCGGAGAAGGGGGCGTAGCGGCGAACCGCGATCGCGCCTGGTTGCGGGGCTTGAAGGACATGAAACTGCTTCTTCTTGTTCCAGAAGAAGGAGCGGGCGCTTGGATGGCCGGTGCCCATGTACCCACTCGTGACAAGGCAGTAGTTGACGAAGGCGGCGCACCAATCGACTTCGTCGCAACCATCAACCTCGAACCATGGGCGCAGACCTTGAAATAGTTCAGGATGCGCGGGTTCTCTCCGGGATCAGGCCATTGGCTGCGTTCATGTGCGGGAAGGGCAGCTTCCCGGCGAGCAATGGCCATCCAGTCCTGCGTGGCCGACGCCGCCGACGACGCCACGCCGATGGCCGCGCCTGCGCCGATCAGCGGCGCAGGCGGTCCGTTCGGCCTGATTGTGCCAGGTTTCCAGCCCTCGACGACCTGGATGAATTTCGCGATCTTGCGGAAGTCGTCCATCTTGAGGTCGGCGAGAACCGCCGTCAGCGCAATGCCGGTCTTGTCACGGATGAACTTGGCGTAGTCTTCGGATTGGTTCTCGTTCGGCGGCGCATAGCGGAAGATTGCCTGCTTGAGGGTGAGCTTGATGTAGGCGGTCGTTCTCAGCAGGGCGATGATCGCCGCCTTCCCGCTCTCCTCGTCGGGAAAGATCGCGAAGCTGCCGTCATCGCCGATGGCGCCGCAATTGATCGAGAAGTCGCCCTTGCGGATATTGCCGGCGTTGCAATTACGCCAGGAGCGCGAGCCGCCTTCGCGGATTTCGTCACGCCCGTTCGTGTCGGTATAAAGGATCGTTTTCGGCGCGATCGCGCGGGCGTGGACGAAGGGTCCATGCGCGCCTGCTGGCGCCGGGGCAGGGCTATCCATGTTGGCAATGTGCTCGGCATAGTCTCGCTGAGCTGGGCTCCGTCCGATGCGGAAGGCAAGGGCTCGTAGGTAACGGTATAGCTGCCATCGGCATTGGCGATCGAACCGACCTTCATTTTCGCCGTCGCGAGCGCCGCAAGCAGGCCAGCCAAACTGGATTTGTTGATATCTGTGATCGTGTCCATGGCGCGTCCCCTCCGGCAGACGTCTGGTGATGCCATCCGGACCGGCGATGCGCGGCAGTGCCTTGCGTTGCAGCGTATCGGACTGTCAATCTGCGGATGCCTTCCCTATTAGGCGCACAGCTTTGGAGGAATTGACACCAATCAACATCAATCATGGATTGTACTTTTGAGGCTGGCTGACGGGCATCGATTTCAGTTACCGGGCGTGCATGAGGCGACAAGATGGGGTAACCCCTTGCGGAGCAGAAAATTGGCGATACATGCTGCCGCCACCTTTAACTCCAGGAATCGACCATGCCTTTTGCCCTTAGCCCAACCGCCATCTGGCCGGTTGTCATGCTTTTCGCCTCAAATATCTTCATGACCTTCGCCTGGTACGGGCATCTCAAGCACAAAGGCGCGGCGCTCTATATCGCCATTGTCGTCAGCTGGGCGATCGCCTTCTTCGAATACTGCCTTGCCGTGCCTGCCAACCGTATCGGTTCGGCCGTCTATACGACGGCACAGCTGAAGACGATGCAGGAGGTGATCACGCTTATCGTCTTTTCCGGCTTCTCCGTCTTCTGGCTCGGCGAGAACCTGACGTGGAACCACGCCATTGGCTTCGCCCTGATCGCGATCGGCGCATCGTTCATCTTCCGCGCCTGAGGTCTGACTGGTGGCTTGCTGCACGCCAGGGGCCTAACGCTCCACGAACGCGCGGAGGCGCTCGAGCGCGTCGTCCCATTGCCGGGAGACGCTGTCGAGATACGCGCGCATCTCGCCGATCCGATCGGGTTGGAAGGCGTAATGGCTTTCCCGCCCGACCTTGGTGGAGCGGACGAGGCCGACCTGTTCCAGCACATGCAGGTGTTTCGTTATCGCCTGGCGGGTAAGCTCGGTGCCGGCGGAGAGGCCGGCGATCGAGCGCTCGCACCCGTCGCTGAGGGTTGTCAGCAGCGACAGGCGCGTCGGGTCTCCCAAGGCGGCAAACAGGGGGGCCGCATTGTCGCGGCGGAATTCAATGTTAGCGATCGAGGTATTCCTTGATGTTTTTCATTTGCTCGGCCCAGCCGCCGTCGTTCATCCGGAAGGCTTCCTCGCGGCGATGCGGCGGGACCTTGTCGAAACCTGACTCCGTCACCGTCAGGCGCGACCCTGACGGCGTCGGCTCCAGGCGGAATTCGACGAGGGTCGGCGGTTCGCCGGAATAGTCGACATCGGGATCGATAGCGTAGGGATGCCAGGTGAAAGAGAAGAGCTCGGGCTTCTCCATGCGTTTGACGGTCGCCTGCCAGCGGATGTGCTCGTAGCCGGGATAGGTTATGTGGCCGGTCGAATTCTCTCCCGGCACGAAGGGTCCGTCCAGCTGGACGCGGAACCATTCGCCGAACTCGCGGTGATCGGTGATGGCCTTCCAGACGCGTTCGACGGGCGCGTTCAGTTCGATGATCTTCTCGATGCGATCAGACATATCAGCAACCTCCTGGTTGCCTTTTTTAATCTCATATCCGCGACCAATTGGCAACCAAAAAGTTGCACATCATAATCCGAGGACATCGTAGATGCGGAAAATGAAGCTGATCTGATAGACGAGATTGAGCCAGACAAAAGCAGTGTGGAAGCGGCGGCTTCCGGTCCAGGCGGCAATACAGCAGAGTACGATGTAGACGACGTTGCGCGCCGGAAACTCCCAGCCGAGCGACTGGATGTGATCGGCTCCCTTGATCGCCGTATCGACGATGTCGACAGCATAGGTGATGGCGAGCGTGCCGAAAAACCACTTGCGGCGGGAGTAGAAATATTCCTCGTAGCCGCCGTACTCATCCAGCGAAGCGGGGAAGAGCAGGGCACACAACATGAAGAACAGCCCGCAGAAACAGATGAGAAACAAATAGACGCCGAAATGGAGCACCGTTACGGCCTGCAGCCGGTACTCCCACCACCAGATGTGGATGATGAAGAGGAACATGGAGGCCGCCCAGCCGAGATGCACGGCATAGGGCTTCGCCTTTCCGGGGTGTTGGATAATGCCGGCGATCCCGGTCAGCAGCCGCGCAAGGCTAAGCGAGATCACCATCCCCATCACGACCTTGATGTGGAGAAAGACCTCCGGCGAGGCGACCGTTTCCATGCCTACTCCGCGGGAACCGGCGTCGGCTGGCCGCTTTCGTCGAGGGCGACCATGATGAAGGTCGCGGCCGTCACCTTTTCCATGTTGTTGTATCGTGCGCGGGTCGCCCAGGCCTCGACCGACAGTGTGATCGACGTGCGGCCGACGCGTTCGATTGTCGTGAAGACTGACAGCGTATCGCCGATCTTCACCGGTAGGGCGAAGGCCATTTCCTTGACGGCAGCGGTGACGACGCGGCCCTTGGCGCGTTCGGATGCGGTGATGCCCGAGGCAAGGTCCATCTGTGCCATGACCCAGCCACCAAAAATGTCGCCGGCTGGATTGGCGTCGGCCGGCATGGCCACTGTGCGAAGGGTCAGCGCGCCATTCGGCTTGGCGTCGGTCATGAAAGGCTCCTGTTCAGTGATACGGGGACAACGATTCCGAGGGACCCTAGCGCAGATGCCTTTAAAGCGAAACGCGGCCTGGTCCGGTGGCGATGCGTACAACGCCGCAGACTGCTACCATAGTTCTATAAGATCTTACCTAGCGTGTTTGTATGGGCGGAAGCTTGTTGAAATAAATCAATGCTTTGTCGCGAGAAGTGAGTCCCTGGCGAAATCTCTCGCCTTACGGCAGTTCAATAAAATCCAATTCAAATTCACCATCCGGTAAGACCCGCATAGCAGTATTCGACCATTATTAAATTCTGAACTGCCGGGGCTCAATGCGTAACGTCAAGATTTCTACCCGCCTTTATTCTCTCGTGGCACTGGCACTGGCTATTCTGGTGCTCGCGATCACCTTCTTCCTCAACTATTCGCACGCGAAGCTGGAGAGCGAGCGCAAGCACGGTCTTGCGCAAATGGATGCCACGGCCATCGCCATCTTCCAGAAATACTACAAGCTGGAACAATCCGGCGCGATGACGCGGGAGCAGGCGCAGGGTGCAGCGAAGGAAGTGATTTCGGCCATGCGCTACGGCGACAACGGCTACTTCTGGATCAACGACATGCATCCGACGATGATCATGCATCCGATCAAGCCGGAGCTGAACGGAACGGACCTGTCGCAGAACAAGGATCCGACTGGCAAGTTCATCTTCGTCGAGTTCGCCAACACCGTGAAGAGGAGCGGTGAGGGCTTCGTCGACTACTACTGGCCGAAGCCGGGTGCAGCGGATCCTGTGCTGAAATATTCTCACGTGGTCGGTTTCGAGCCCTGGGGCTGGGTGGTCGGTACCGGCGTCTATGCTGACGATCTTGCGGCGCTCTATCGCCAGAATGCGATCTGGGCCGCCGGCGCCTGCCTCGTCGGCGCGATCGTGATTATCGCCGTGGCCTTCGGGATTGTGCGCAGCGTCACGGCGCCGATCGCCCGGCTGAAGGGTGCGATGAACGCCATTGCCGATGAAGCCGGCGCCGTCGATATTGTCGACCACGATAGGCGCGACGAGATCGGCGCCATGGCGAAGTCTCTCCTTGTGCTGCGGGATTCCGTCCGCGAGCGGGCCCTGATGCGGGATCGCGAGAGCCAGCACCAGTTGCAGATCGAGGAGGAGCGTCGCGGCAACGAGGCCAACTGGCGCTCGGCAGCGGATCGCCAGACCTTCGCGATCCAGTCGCTCGGCGCGGGACTTGAGAAACTGGCTGCGGGCGACCTGACCGTGTCGATCGGCGATCTCGGCCAGGATTATGCCAAGCTGCGCTCCGACTTCAATTCCGCTGTGGACGCACTGAACGGCGTGATCCGGGCGATCGCGGAGTCGACCAGCGTCGTCAACGACAGCGCCGGCGACATCAGCGAGGCGACCAACAATCTGTCGAAGCGTACCGAGCAGCAGGCGGCTGCGCTGGAAGAAACGGCGGCAGCTCTCGACGAGATCACTGCGACGGTGCGGACCGCTTCCGAACGTGCAGCAGAAGCCCGCGAGATGGTGGCGGAAACCAAGACCAGCGCCGGCAAGTCTGGCGATATCGTCCGCAACGCAGTCACCGCGATGAACCGGATCGAGGATTCGTCGAACCGCATCGGCCAGATTATCGGCGTCATCGATGAGATTGCCTTCCAGACAAACCTCCTCGCACTCAATGCCGGAGTGGAGGCAGCGCGCGCGGGCGAGGCGGGACGCGGGTTCGCCGTGGTCGCACAGGAAGTGCGCGAATTGGCACAGCGCTCCGCCAATGCAGCGAAGGAGATCAAAGTGCTGATCAGCACCTCGGCAAGCGAGGTAAACAACGGCGTGACGCTCGTGCGTTCGACTGGGGATGCGTTGCTCGAAATCGAGGAACTGGTCAACCGCGTGAACAATCACGTCATTTCAATCGCGACTGCGGCTCGCGAGCAGGCCACGGGGCTCAACGAGATCAACACTTCGGTCAATCACATGGACCAGATGACGCAGCAGAATGCCGCGATGGTCGAGGAAACCACGGCTGCAAGCCAGACGCTGGCCGACGAAAGCCGGCAGTTGAGCACGTTGCTTGCCAATTTCAGACTACGGGCTGCCGGCGGAACCAGCGCCGGACGCATGTCGTACGCGGCCTGAACGGTAAATCCCTAAGGAGGAAGAGGGCTCCCGGACGGTGTTCGGGAGCCCTCTTGTCTGCGTCTACTCCCTCGTGCGTCCCTTGAATTTGCGCTTTCAGATAGTAAAGTGCATGGCGTCCCCAACGGAGGCTAAGAATGCTTCGATTCTCGCCTTGCCTGCCGAGGAGCCTTTTTAGTCTCGTTTTCTGCCTATCGTCGATTGTGTTTTCGGCAGCCAGGGCTGCCGATTTTGATGCCGAACGCATGGAGCCGGAACCCGAATGGGCAGTGATTGTCAGCCCCTATGTGTGGGCAGCCTCCCTGAAAGGCAACGCGTCGCTTGCCGGCTTCGATACCGACGTGGACGTGCCGTTCTCTGAAATCTTCGACCATCTCGATCTCGCGCTGATGGGCAACGTCGAAGTCACGAACGGCAAATGGGGTGTCTTCTTCGACGGGCAGCATGTTCAGACAAGCCAGGATGAGCGGGTCTTCGCGCATGAGATCGGGATCGACATAAAAACCACGACACTTGCTGCGGGGGCGTTTTTCAAAGCGTATGAAGTAGAACTTGGCGGGCAGACCGTCTTTGGAAAGCCGCGCACAATATCCTTCGAGCCGACAGTCGGCGTTCGCTGGACAGAACTGAAGGCAGACGTTTCTGCCTTTGGCGTCAGTTCGACGAAGAGTTCTGACTGGGCCGATCCATTCATCGGCCTTCGAATGAACGCCGACCTCACCGACCGTTGGAACCTGTTTGCCGAGGCTGACGTCGGCGGTTTCGATGTCGGCTCAAAGGTCAGCGTCAATGCGCAGGCGTATCTCGGGTACCGGATGGAGATGTTCGGCAAGCCGACGATCCTGCGTGCAGGCTATCGTCTGTTGTATCAGGACTATGAGAACGACGATTTCACCGGCGCGAACAAGTTTCGCTGGGATGTCAGTCAATATGGGCCGGTCGTCGGCTTCTCGATGCGCTTCTAGTTCAGTTCAAAACAACGAATGGAGTAGCGGATGATCTTCGGCAATAACCCTCTGGCTCGTTCGCTTGTTGCGTTCGCCGTCGGATCGATGATGGTCTTCGGGCAATCGGCGGCTCAGGCATGCACGCGATTGGTCTATCTCGGCCCTGACGGCAACATCATCACCGCGCGGTCGATGGATTGGAAGAGCGACGTTGCCACGAACCTGTGGGTGCTGCCGCGCGGCATTGAACGCAATGGTGAGGCGGGGCCAAACTCGATCAAGTGGACCGCGAAATACGGCAGCGTCGTTGCGACGGGATACGACGTATCGACGACCGATGGGCTCAACGAGGCGGGCCTTAATGTCAATCTGCTCTGGCTCGTCGAATCCGAGTATCCGAAGTTTGACAAGGACAGCAAGCCCGGCCTGACGATCGCCGCGTGGGGGCAGTATGTGCTCGATAACTTTGCGACCGTCGACGAGGCTGTAGCGGCGTTGGAAAAGGAACCCTTCACGATTGTCAGCGACAACGTGCCAGGTGAGAACCGGCTCACGACGCTTCATCTATCCATGTCCGACAAGACCGGCGACAGCGCGATCGTCGAATATCTCAAGGGCAAGCAGGTCATTCACCACGACCGCAAATACCAGGTGATGACGAATTCGCCGACCTTCGATGAGCAACTGGCGCTGAACACCTATTGGAAGCAGATCGGCGGGACAGTCATGCTGCCGGGCACAAATCGGGCGTCCGACCGTTTCGCGCGCGCCTCGTTCTATGTGAATGCCATTCCCAAGGATGAGGACCCCAACAGGGCATTGGCGAGTGTCTTCAGCGTCATTCGAAACACCTCGGTCCCTTATGGCCTGAACACGCCCGAAGAGCCGAACATTTCGTCGACGCGCTGGCGGACCGTCGTCGACCACAAGCGCATGCTGTATTTCTTCGAGTCGGCCCTGACACCCAATACGTTCTGGGTCGATCTCAAGGCAATCGACTTCTCCAAGGGGAGCGGTAAAGTGAAGAAACTCGACCTGGGCGAGAACCAGGACCACACCTATTCCGGGGACGCGACAAAGGAGTTCAAGGACTCTCAGCCGTTCAAGTTCCTCGGACTTCAGATGTAGGCAGGCTGGGCGGTCGTGCTGCCTTTACCGGCGCAAGACGCATGAGAGGGAACGCATGAAACGTTTGCTGTTGCGCCTGTTCGTATCGCTTTCGACGCCTGGGTTGGCGCTTGGCTTCATCTTCTTCGCCGCGTCGCTGACGCCGAGCCTGATGCCACGCTCCTATTTGATTCAAGGCGTGTTGTCCGGCATTGCCGCGGCCGTGGGATATTTCTTCGGGGTGGCCTTCAGCTGGCTCTGGAAGTACCTGGAACTGCGGGTCCCCGGTGTTGGCAGGCTGCGCGGCAACCTGATCGTTTGCGTACTCGGCGTCGTGCTGGCCGTAATCTTCCTTCGGCGAGTTGTCGACTGGCAGAATTCCATTCGCGACTTGTGGCACATGGAGCGCGTCGATACCGCTGAACCCTTCAGCGTCGCGTTCGTCGCAATCGTCACCTTCTTCGTTGCTGTTCTGATCGGCCGGCTGTTTCGGTTCACCTGTCTGTTCCTGTCGGGATGGCTATCACGATACGTTCCGCGCCGCGTCTCGCAGGTCATCGCAGGTGTTCTTGCGATCGCACTCTTCTGGTCGGTCGTGGATGGCGTATTGCTGCGGGCGGGATTGCATCTCGCTGATAGTTCGTTCCGCAGCGTCGACGCGCTTGTGGAAACGGGCGTGCCGATGCCAGATGACCCGGCAAAGACCGGGAGCACTGCCTCGCTTGTCACATGGGAGGGACTTGGGCGTCGCGGACGCCAGTTTATCGCTTCGGGACCGACAGCGGCCGAGATCAGCGATTTCTGGAAGGCGCCTGCGCGCGAGCCGATACGAACCTATGTGGGCCTGAACAACGCTGAAACGATCGAGGGGCGCGCAAAGCTCGCACTCGAGGAGATGAAGCGGCAGGGCGCGTTCGAACGCTCGCTTCTCGTCATCATCGTTCCGACCGGCACCGGCTGGATCGACCCGCAGGCGATGGACCCGCTCGAATATCTGCATCACGGTGACGTGGCGAGCGTCGCTCTTCAATATTCCTATCTGGCGAGTTGGCTATCGCTGCTGGTTGAGCCGGAATATGGCTCGGCCTCAGGCAAGGCGTTGTTTCGGGAAGTCTATGGCTACTGGACGACCTTGCCACGAGACAAGAGACCGAAGCTCTACCTGCATGGCCTCAGCCTTGGCGCGCTGAATTCGCAGGTATCTGCCGATATATTCGACATTGTCGCGGATCCGTTTCAGGGGGCTTTGTGGAGCGGGCCCCCTTTTGAAAGCAGGATGTGGCGAGACGTGACGGCGGCGCGCAATCCCCAGTCGCCCGCGTGGCTGCCGCAGTTCCGCGACGGATCCCTCATCCGATTTACCAACCAGACGAACCACCTGGATATTCCCGGGGCGACCTGGGGACCCATTCGCATCGTCTACCTGCAGTATGCCAGCGACCCAATAACCTTCTTCGATGCCTATTCCTTCTATCGGGAGCCGGCATGGATGAGGCGTCCGCGCGGCCCGGATGTTTCGCCGAGCCTGCGTTGGTTTCCCGCGCTGACGATGCTGCAATTGCTGGTCGACGTGGCAATCGCCACGAGCTCTCCCATGGGGTACGGTCACGTCTATGCGCCCCAGCACTATATCGATGGCTGGGTCGCTGTGACCGACCCGAAGATTGATGCTGAGAAGCTCGATGCGTTGAAGCGGTTGTTCCAAGAGCGGTCCGCGCAGGCCAGTGCTGCCGATTAGTTATCCACAACACGCCGGTCAAGAACGGAAAGGCTGTGCGTTAACCACGTTCATTATGCTTTCATTTAGGCTCTCGTATCAGTTTGCGCCGCAGTGGCTGGGAAACCACAGCATTGAGGCTCGAAACATGACCTATAGCGGCTTGATTGTGACTGCCATCGTGGCCGGTCTGATCACAATTCTGGCAGTCGGTAGCCGTCCGGCGACCGAAGCCGCGTCCAACTGGCCGCAGATGGACGTGATGAAAACGGATCGTATCGTTACGGGGAGCGTCCCTGCGCAATAAAACGGGGACCTTGGATTTGCTCTGTGCCGACGGCCGCGAGCGCCTCTGAAGGGCGTCGCAACTTGTATTCAGGGCCTACCTGCCGCGAGGCGACATCGCTGCGAGAGCTCCGGCAGGATCAGGAACCGTTTTTGTCCTGGTCGTTTCTGGGCTTCCGGCCACCAGCACAAAAAATCGTTCACCCTAATTGCTAGTCCAAAGCAAGAGGACGTTAAGAGTCAGTGGGTTAAGTGGGTGGGGTTATCGAGGCAATCTACCATGTACAGTTCCGACCTACGCTACGACGTCATTTGCGACCCGCTCGATCTCTGGATGGTGTGGGACAACGACACCGAGGAGCCCGCATCCTTCGGCGGGCAGATATTGCACGGCTTGACGGAAGGCTATGCCGTCGAAGTCGCCAAGATCATGAACGAGCTCTACGGCAGCGAGAAACACGAGGCGCCCGTGGCACTTCGCAGTGCAGGCGCCTGATTATCTGAAAGCGTTCCGTCGGTGGGTTGAGCCGTTTGGCTGGCTCCGGGACTGAGTTCAGGCTATTCTCCGCCATCGCAGGCTCAACTGCCTGATGTTGGGGGAGCGGACGCATGGGCACGAAGGAATTGTTCTCAATCGCTGCCGACCATGCCGCGCGCTTTCGCGACACGATCGATAGTCGGCCTCATCATCCGTTGCGGGATTACGCCGGCTCGCTGGAGGCTTTCGCCGCTCCGCTGCCGGAAAAGCCATCGCCACTTGTCGACGTGCTTGACGAGCTAGTAACAACGGCCGAGCCCGGACTGCATTTGATGACCGGCCCTCGCTTCTTCGGCTGGGTCATCGGTGGCTCTCACCCAATGGGGGTAGCGGCTGACTTCCTTACCAGTGCGTGGGGACAGAATGCCGGCAACCATACGGTATCGCCTTCTGCCGCGGCCGTTGAAACAGTGGGCGGGCACTGGCTGCTTCAGCTGCTCGGACTCCCCTTAGAGGCCTCAGTTGGTTTCGTTACCGGCGCAACCGTCGCGAATTTCACTTGCCTGGCGGCGGCTCGAGGCGAGGTGCTGTTGCGCGCCGGCTGGGATGCTGACGCCAACGGGCTGTTCGGAGCGCCGCCCATTTCAGTGCTGATCGGCGATGATGCGCATACGACGGTATTTTCTGCCTTGCAGTTTCTCGGTCTCGGCCACGACCGCGTGATACGGGTCCCGACCGATGATCAGGGGCGTATCGTGCCGGCAGGGTTCGAACAGGCCGTTGCTGATGTCTCTGGCCCGCGCATAGCGATCCTCCAGGCCGGGCAGATCAATACGGGTGCCTGCGATGATTTCGGCAGGTTGATCCCGATCGCCAAATCGAAAGGCGCATGGGTGCATGTCGACGGCGCGTTCGGCCTCTGGGCGCAGGTATCGGCACGGCGCCGTCATCTCACTTCAGGCGTGGAGCAGGCGGACAGCTGGGCGACGGACGGGCACAAGTGGCTGCAGACGCCATACGATTGCGGCTATGCAATCGTTCGCGACGAAGTCGCGCATCGGCGGGCCATGACCATATCGGCGAGCTATCTGCCGCTTGCCAGCGAAGGCGAGCGCGATCCCTCGCACTATGTGCCGGAGCTGTCGCGGCGCGCGCGTGGCTTTGCCACGTGGGCGATGATCAGGCATCTCGGACGCCAGGGCATCGAGGCCTTGGTTGATGGCGCCAGTGACGTCGCGGCATCCATAGCGCAGGCGCTTGCAAAAGAGCCGGGAATTGCGATCGCCAACGATGTGCTGCTCAACCAAGTGATAGTGCGCTTCGGATCGGACTGGCCGGCCGAGCAGGCCGACGAGCTGACCAAGCGAACGATCGGTGCCTTGCAGCGGGAAGGCGCCCTGTTTGCCGGTGGCGCGATATGGCGCGGCAGGCAGGTCTTGCGGCTGTCAGTCACGAACTACCAGACGAACACTGCCCAGGCGGTGGAGGCGGTCGAGGCGATCGTGAGAGCCTATCGGGGAGAGCGGTGCGATGCTGCGTGACCGCATGGTGACTTCGCGCAATAATCTTCGCGACGGATCGGCGACGAGGGTAGGTGTTCAGATTTTTTAGTTCGACCGGCGCTACTGCCCGCGGCTCCTCAGCCAGTGATCGATCGAGAGAGCGCCGGCTCCCGCCGCGGCGAGCACGAACATCCCACCAGCAATGGCCAGGTCCTTCTCGAAATGAAGGAGTTCGTTCTGGTCGCTGAAGTTCGTGTGGTAGAGCGTGGCGGTTGCGACGCAAAACAGGCCCAGGGCGGCTGCGCCGAAGCGGGTCAAGAGCCCGCCCGCAATAGATAGGCCGGCGCCGATCTGGAGTGCGATCGTTGCCACAAGCAGGGGAACGCTCAAGCCGAATTGCGCGGCCATCTCGACGGCGCCTGAAAAATTCAACGCCAGCGAGACGCCTTCATGCAGGAAGATCCAGGCGAGAAGCAGCCGGCCGATCAATATTGCAATGTCGCGTGCGCCTGGGGTGACCGGGGATCTGCTGTCTGCCATATGTCACTCCTGACGCACGTTGCCGATGACCGCAGTCAGCCTGTAGTATAGTCCAGACGCGTGCATCCGTCGCCAGCGTTTCAGAAGGCACGTTGCTCGGTCAATGCGTGGGAGAGGTTAGGCGGCGTCCATCTTTGGATTGTCGATGCAGGCGGGAGCCTGGTGGACCTGGAAGCGGTTCTTGCCGTCGCTCTTCGCCTTGTAGAGCGCGGCGTCGGCGCAAACGAAGATGTCAGAACGCAGCGATGCGTCGTGGAAGGCAACCCCGACGGATGCGCCGACATCCATTTTGGCGCCGTTCCGTTCGATAGAGCGGTTGAGGCGCCGAACGACTGTCCCGGCGAGCGCGGCGACGCTTTCGACACTGTCGTAGCCGCTGACGAGAACCGCGAACTCATCGCCGCCAATCCGTGCCACGAGGTCTGCCCCCGCGCACGCTGCGAGCAACCGTTCTGCCGTTTCCTTGAGGCAATCGTCGCCCGCCTGGTGGCCGAAGGTGTCGTTAATGCCCTTGAAGCCGTCGAGGTCGATCAGAAGCAGGGCAGCGGCATTGCCGCCAACGGAGCGCAGAGGCAGGCGCTGCAGCGCGGTCTGAAACTGCGCGCGGTTCGGCAGGCCGGTCAGGATGTCGAATTCCGCCAGATAGCGGATCTGATCGTACATCATCTTTTCAGCCGTGATGTCGAGTTTCATGCCGAAGATCCGGACGGGGACATCGTCTTCACACTCAACGGTCGCGGTGATGCGAATCCAACGCGTATGGCCCTTGGGCGTGAGGATCTCGGCATCGAGCGTAAATCCGGTCCGCTCCTCGATCGCTCGGCCGCGGAGACGAATAAGCTCGGAAAGCGATTCTCTAGAGTAGCATTTCAGGATCTCGGCGCGGTCGAGATTCGCCTCATGTGGCAGGTCGAAGAGATCGTAGACCATCTTGGTCCAGACAAGATGATTGTCGGGTAGGCTGCATTCCCATACGCCAATCCGTGCGGCCTCGGACGAGCGATCGAATATCTTCCGGCTGTGCGCGAGGGCGACCGCCTGCTGTTCGAGCTGCCGCTCCTTGTCCGCGAGTTGGCGTTCCAGCGCCGCCACGGCAGCCTCGCTGCTACCTCGGGATGACGCCATCGGGTCTGCGATTTTGACGAAAGCAGCGAAGTAACTCATACCCGGTCCGACGTTGGATGGCTCAATCTTACAATCGTTGGAATGACTTAAGATTTCGTTTTTGTACAGCATGCGGCAACTTGTGTTGTCGAGGGCGGCTATGTCCAAATTGTGACAGCTGCGTGTCGGGCCAGCGTCTTGTCCTTGGCCTGGATAGGTGCTGTCCGGGTTCGGTTTCGGGAGTTGGGGGCGGCAGTCGCGATCCGGGTAAGCTTTCGTTCACCGTTCATCGTTAAATTTCGGCTCAAGTTTTAGATCCCTGCCGTTCCTCGGAAGCGATGAGAGTATGGCGTTTGTTCCCATTCTTCGGCAATACGTATTGCCCGTGCTGCTATCGACAGCCCTGGTGACGTGTTCCACCGATGGCCTTATTCCGCCCGGCGAGGTGGACAATGGAACACGGGTGGGATCGATCTCTCCGGCAAGCCGCCGCGCACCTGTGCCGCAAATGCAGACAGCGCCGAGCGAGCAGGCCTATCCGGCCGCAAACGCGCCTGTCAGCGATGCCGCAGGATCGGTGGATTATCTCAACACCCCCAATCTTGCTGGAACAGGTGAGAGCCGCAGTGGCAGCCAGACGCTACGGGCATCCGCGCAGCCCGGGCGACTGCCAATGATCGACAGCGACGAGGCGATGGCGGGCGCGCAGGGCGCTGCCGGCTCACTTCGAAACCAGCCTTCGACCTGGGGCGGAACGCAGCCACTTTCCGTGCCTACCGGTGGCGTCAATATGGATGCTGAACTGGGGGCGGACCCTGTCGTCGGTCTGGCAGAGGAGCAACAGCAGCAGATCGCCGAGGGCCAGTCCGACCAGCCCGTTGTCGATGGCATCGGCACCGAAAATCCGACCCAGCTTAACAGCGCGCGGATCCCTGCGCCCGCGGCGCAGGCGCAGATGGGTAACGCACCTGTCTGGAATGACGGAAGGCGGGTGGTTGCGCCGGCGCGCGTGCCCGAAGAGAACGAGGTCGCCATGTTGCGACCGAACAACCCGACCGCGCCGATGATGAGCGAACCGGTCGCGCCCGCTGATCCGAGCGTAATGCCAGCCTCGGAGCTTGCCTGTCGCCGTGAGTTGAAGCGGATGGGTGTCGTCTATACCGAGAAGCCGCCGATCTCAAACGGGCCGGCCTGCCAGGTGCCGTACCCGATCTCATTGCAGGGCCTGTCAGGCAATATCGGCGTCCGGCCGGCGGTGACGCTGAATTGCCAGGTGACGCTCGCCTTCGCCAAATGGGTCAAGAACGAGCTCGCGCCTTCCGCCCGCTTTCGCTACTGGTCCGGTATCAAGACCATCCAGCCCCTCGGCGGATATAGCTGCCGCCGCATGAACAACAGCCGGCAGCGCTACAATCCGATGTCCGAGCACGCTCACGGCAACGCAATCGATGTCGGCAAGTTTGTCCTGAAGAGCGGTCACGCGATCGACGTGCGCAAGAAAGGGTTGTTCTCTTTCCGGGAGGGCAGGCTGCTGCAGGCCGTGCGCAGCGACAGCTGCAAGTACTTCAACACGGTGCTCGGACCGGGCAGCAATCCAGAGCATTGGAACCATTTTCACTTCGATCTGCGCGCACGCCAGAGCGGTAGGGTCTACTGCGATTGAAAAGGAAAGGCCGGCCCGAGAGCCGGCCCCCAATGCGAACGCGGCGCGGGCGACGGCCGCCCAGCCGGATCCTGTCATCTCATGTCATCATAGGTAATACACTCTACTGTATGTCGAGGAAGCAAAGGAGCGTAACGAGATCGCTCGGACGGCGGCTCCGCAAGGGGTGCGGCGGGACGGAGAGCGCTTGCTTGCCTCGCCGTCTTTATGGATCAGAAATATCACCGTCTGATGACATCTGCTGCTTTGGGGTTCGCTGAAGGCGCGAAGGATCTTTTCTTCCCGCGCGCCTTTTCACGCAAGTGAATACTCTGTTCACCTGTGTTGGGATGTCAAAACTACTCAAAGCGGATATATAGCGCCCCAGCAACTCCCGCCGCAGATGTCAGAAGAGTTCATGGCCCCCATCATTTCCATCCGAAATCTCACCAAGACCTACGCCAACGGATTTCAAGCGCTCAAGGGCATCGACCTCGATGTCGAGAGGGGCGAGATCTTGGCCCTGCTCGGGCCGAACGGGGCGGGCAAGACAACTATGATCTCGATCGTCTGCGGTATCACGAATCCGACCGGTGGCACGGTCACGGTCGATGGCCATGACGTGGTGAAGGAGTTCCGGGCGACGCGCTCGATGATTGGCCTTGTTCCCCAGGAACTTACCACGGACCAATTCGAGACCGTGTGGAATACCGTCAGCTTCTCCCGCGGGCTGCACGGCAAGCGGCCCAATCCCGGGCATATCGAGAAGGTGCTCCGCGATCTGTCGCTGTGGGACAAGAAAGACAATATGCTGCGGCAGCTGTCCGGTGGCATGAAGCGGCGCGTGCTCATTGCCAAGGCACTGTCGCATGAACCGCAAATCCTTTTCCTCGACGAGCCGACCGCGGGCGTGGATGTGACGCTGCGCAAGGACATGTGGCATGTCGTGGAGAAGCTGCGACGCTCGGGGGTCACAATCATCCTGACGACGCATTATATTGAAGAGGCGGAAGAGATTGCCGATCGTGTCGGCGTCATCAACGGCGGGGAGCTGCTTTTGGTGGAAGACAAGACGGCGCTGATGGCGAAGCTTGGCCGCAAGCAGCTCATTCTCGAATTGACCGAGCCGTTGCAGGCGTTGCCGGACCGGTTTGCCGGCAACGGCCTCTCGCTCGTCGCAGACGGCACCCGCCTGATCTACGATTTCGACGCGGAGAACGAACAGGAAAGCGTTGCCACGCTGCTGACCCGGCTCAGCGAGCATAACATTCACTTCAAGGATCTTTCGACGCAGCAGAGCTCGCTGGAAGACATCTTCGTGGCGCTCGTGGGAGGAGCGAAATGAACGTCGAAGCCATCAAGTCCATCTATTTCTTCGAGATGGCGCGCACGCGCCGGACGCTTCTGCAAAGCGTCGTATCGCCGGTGATCTCGACGTCGCTCTATTTCATCGTTTTCGGCGCGGCGATCGGCTCGCGGATCCAGGAAGTGGAGGGGGTATCCTACGGCGCGTTCATCACGCCCGGCCTGATCATGCTGACGCTGCTTGGCCAATGCATCAGCAACGGGTCGTTCGGCATCTACTTTCCGAAGTTTACCGGCACGATCTACGAGGTCTTGTCGGCCCCGGTGGCCATGAGCGAGATCCTGCTTGGCTATGTCGGTGCGGCGGCGACGAAGGGACTGATGATCGGGGTGATCATCCTGCTGACGGCGAATCTATTCGTGGATATCAGGATCCAGCATCCTGTCATGATGGTTCTGTTCTTCCTGCTGACGGCGATCACCTTTAGCCTCTTCGGATTCATGATCGGCATCTGGGCCGCCAACTTCGAACAGTTGAACCTGATCCCCATGCTGGTCGTGCCGCCCCTGACGTTTCTTGGCGGCAGTTTCTATTCGATCAACATGCTGCCGCCGTTCTGGCAGGCGGTCAGCCACTTCAATCCGGTGCTCTACCTCGTCAGTGGTTTCCGCTGGAGCTTCTTCGGCATTGCCGACGTCAATCCGCTGGTCAGCCTCGGGATGATCTCGCTCTTCCTGCTGATTTGCCTCGGTAGCCTGGGCTGGATCTTCAAGACGGGATACAGGCTGCGGAGCTAGACCGAGGCCATTAGTCTCGCATCCGCAGTTCGTCCGTCTGGATCTGGAGGGAGCCGAGGGTGGAGAGGAAGCTCATGCCGAGCAGGCTCTGGTCGAGCTTGCCGTCCTCAGCGACGCTGGCCGGGACGTTGTGACGAACGATCGGGCCGATCGCGACCTCGGCGAGCGTCACGCGGGCTGCGCGGGCGCGGCCGTTGGCAGTCATAACGCTCATCGAATAATCGAGATTCTCCGGGATGATGCCAACGCGCTCCGCATCCTCGCGGGACAGCGCGATCATGCTGGCACCGGTATCGACCAGCATGGAAATGCTTTGGCCGTTGACCGTGACATAGGCTTCGTAGTGGCCGTTCAGGACTTTGTGAAGGATCACCTCCTGACCGCCCTCGCTGGTCGTCACGACAACGGCACGCCCCGGCACGAGGCCGGCCAGCAGGCGGTTACCGACGCCAAGCGCTTCCTGGCGATACAGATACACGGTCGCAAGAGCGAGGATCAGCACGAGCCAGATCATGAGATTGCGCAGTGTCTCGCTCGCGCTCGTGCGCCTCGCCCAGATGCCGGCGGCCAGCATTAGTGCAATCGGAAGCAGATAGACAAAGCGGCCGAAATCATCGGTTCGCATGCCGAAGACGCGGGTCGTGTCGCCGCTGAACAAGAGGACTGCGAGACCGAGGCCAAGGACCGCAAGGACGATCGTCAGACGGTTCATGCACACTGCTCCGCTGTGGCCTGCTGGGTGGGCTTCAATGGGGTCGCCAATCCGATTGCGGCAAGCCGCGCTGGCAACAAGGTCATCAGCAGCCGGCGCTCTTCGTCGGAAAAGGACATCCAACCGCCGATCTCCGGAAGCGTGCGACCGCAACCCGTGCACAGGGCGGTTTCCGGATCAATTGAGCAGACGTGGATGCAGGGTGTTTGCATGCAATCTATATCGAGATTTCAGAAAGCCATGGCAAGGGCGCAGAAGGCGGCGATCTCCGAAATCTGCTGGGTAGCCCCAAGCGTGTCACCGGTGTGTCCCGTGAGTTTGCGACGGACGATGCGCGTGAAGACCATGGCGGATAAACCGCAGGCGAGAAGGGCGCAGACGAGGGGCAGGAGGCCAAGGCTCGGCCAGAGCAGCAGGGCCGCGAAAAGGCAGGCTGTGGCTAGCGCCATGTGCATCGCACCTTCGCCCGGCTGTCCCGCGGCGGCCGCCACACCATCGGGTTTTGCTGCCGGCAGCCGATGCCAGTGCCAAACGAGCGCGGCGCGGCTGATACAGGCAATCGCCGGAATGGCAAGGGCTGCAGCCATGGGCGGGGCTTCTCGTGCGACAGCGGCGAGTCCCGCCGCGCGAAGCGCAAACGACAGAATCAAGGAGATCGCGCCGTAGGTCCCGATGCGGCTGTCCTTCATGATCGAAAGCGCGTGATCGCGGTCGCGCCCGCCGCCGAGGCCATCGGCGCAGTCGGCGAGGCCATCCTCGTGCAGCGCGCCGGTTAATGCCGCCTGGACGGCAAGCGCGGCGAAGGCCGACATCAGCCGGTCGGCGCGTAGGCCAAGCATGACCAGCAAGACGAGCGCAGGCAGCAGTGCGATGACAATGCCCGCCGCGGGGAAGGCGCGGGAGGCGCGGTCAAGCTTGCCGTTAAAGTCGGCGAAGGCAAAAGACGGCATCGGAATACGGCTGAGGAAGGCAACCGCACGAGCAAGGTCGGCCGCATAGTTTCCGATATTCATTCTGACCCCGACCCCGCGACCATATGCAGCGCTTTAGGTGTTGTTCGCCTCGGCGCCTGCCTTTAAGAGAGTTGCGACGAAAGAAGCTGATTTGCAGCGAAAAGACAAGTTACCGACCAAGACAAGGAAGCCGCATTCATGAGCGTTTCAGGCCTGCCGTTCGACGATTTTCGGGCACTTTTGCGCGATCTGCCGGGACCGGATGCCAGGGCACTTGCTGCCGCGCGCGAGCGCGATGCGCAGTTGACGAAGCCGCCCGGTGCGCTCGGACGGCTTGAGGAAATTGCATTCTGGCTCGCCGCCTGGACGGGCAGGGCGCCTGCAGTGAATCGGCCGCTGGTGGCGATCTTCGCCGGCAACCATGGCGTGACTAGGCAGGGCATCACGCCGTTTCCGCCTGCCGTCACGCAGCAGATGGTCGAGAATTTTGCGGCCGGTGGCGCTGCGATCAATCAGATTTGCGTCGCCTATGACCTCGGGCTGAAAGTCTTCGATCTGGCGCTCGACTATCCGACCGGCGACATTACCGAAGAGCCTGCTTTGTCCGAGCGTGACTGTGCGGCGACCATGGCCTTCGGCATGGAAGCGATCGCTGGCGGTACCGATCTTCTCTGCATCGGTGAGATGGGAATCGGCAACACCACGATCGCAGCGGCGATTAACTACGCCCTTTACGGCGGCACTGCGCGTGATTGGGTTGGTCCGGGCACGGGTTCCGAAGGCGAGATGCTGGAGCGCAAGATCGCAGCCGTTGAGCGGGCCGTTGCGCTCCACAGCGATCATCTGGACGATCCGCTCGAGATCATGCGCCGCCTCGGCGGTCGTGAGATCGCGGCGATGGCGGGAGCGATCCTTGCCGCGCGTGTCGAGAAGATTCCTGTGCTGATCGACGGCTATGTCGCAACCGCAGCCGGGGCCATCCTCAAGGCGGCCAATCCTTCGGCGCTCGATCACTGCCTGATCGGCCATGTCTCCGGCGAGCCGGGCCATTTGCGGGCGATCGAAATGCTTGGCAAGACGCCGCTTCTGGCGCTCGGCATGCGGCTCGGCGAGGGGACGGGGGCGGCCCTTGCGGCCGGGATCGTCAAGGCGGCGGCGGCCTGCCATTCCGGCATGGCGACGTTTTCGCAGGCAGGCGTCACCAACAAGCACTGACCTTCAGGTTTGTGACAGGTTGATGACGGAGTCCTTGCCGCGGCGACCGCGAACCGGTATTCGCAATTTCTGACTGGCGGCGACAAGGCCGCCATTGACGGACAACGAGGGCACTTGATGAAACCTGCCGTGACAAAACTCACCGGCATCAGCCACTTCTTTGCAGCCGCCGGCTACTCGCTGGGCGGCTTCAGGCGGTTGATCCGGGAGGCGGCATTCCGGCAGGAACTGCTGTTCTTCGCGTTTTCACTGATCCTCCTGATCGTCGTCGGGGCAACGCTTGCCGAGCTGATGATTGCTGTCGTGCTATTTCTTGCCCTCTTTGCCGTCGAGGCCCTGAACACGGCGATCGAGGAAGTCATCGATAGGATTTCGCCGGAGATTTCCATGGTCGGAAAGCACGCCAAGGATCTCGGCTCCTTCGCCGTCGTCTGCATGATCGTTGCGTGCGGCGTGTTCCTGCTGTTCACGATCGGCAAGCATCTGCTGTTTGGATAGAGGCGCCTGTGGTCGACCAGACGGTCAAGCAAAACTCCGGCGCTTGCGGGAGACCGCTGGCGCATCTTCGACCGCCGGGACAGTCTGGAGCACGCGTTTGGCGGGCAGGATGGCGATGACTTCGGTGCCTTCGCGCAGCTTCGATTTGAGGATGAACTGGCCGTCGTGCTTGGCGAGGATCGCCTGAACGATCGGCAGGCCGAGGCCGGTGCCTTGTTCGGCGCTCTTGATCGCGATCGACCCCTGGCCGAAGGCCGAGAGAACCACGGGGATCTCTTCTTCAGGAATCCCGGGACCATTGTCCTTGATGGAGATGTATTGGCCCCCGCCGGCGGTCCAGCCGACCTTGACGCGGATTTCGCCGCCTTGCGGGGTGAACTTCACGGCATTGGACAGCAGATTGAGGACGACCTGACGCAGTGATTTCTCATCCGCCCAAACGGCCGGCAATTCGGCCTCGAACTGCGGCGAGATGGTGATGTTCTTGCCGCGTGCGCGTAGCTGCACCATGCCGATGCAATCTTCCGAGATGTTCAGCAGCGAGACGGCTTCCTCGCTCAGCTCGTATTTTCCGGCCTCGATGCGCGAGAGGTCTAGGATCTCGTTGATGAGGTTCAGCAGATGCTCACCCGAGCGGTGAATGTCGCTGGTATATTCCTTGTAGGTGGCGTTGTTGAGCGGCCCCATCACTTCGGCGGACATGACTTCCGAGAAGCCGAGGATCGCATTGAGAGGCGTGCGCAATTCGTGCGACATGGATGCAAGGAAGCGCGACTTTGCGAGGTTTGCTTCTTCCGCACGGCGGCGGGCCTCATCGGACATCGACTTTGCGACTTCCAACTCGGCGATCAGGTCGTCCTTCTCGGCCTGGTAGGCGAGGATCCTGAGGTTGGACTGGAACAGCCGGTCGCTGATGTAGTTGAAGAGGATAACCGTCGTGGTGAAGACGGCCGTCAGGCTGATCTCGAGGATTCCACGGGAAAGGCCAGCCTGGGCGATCAGTCCGAGGACGACCGGTGCGAACGTGATGAGCACCGACGGCGTCAGCATGAAGTTCGACATCGCAGTGATCGAGAGCGCGATCAGCAGCGCGGCCCCCTTGTAGAGCAGGAAGCTCGAGGGTTCGCATGCCATGCAGTCCTGCAGGGCGAACACCGCCCAGCAGCAGCCGACCATGAATTGTCCAAACAGGAGAAGGCGGCGCCATTTGCGGGCCGTCGTCGCGTTGATCTCCTGGCCTCGGGCGCGGCGCGCCAGAAATACGTTGGTCGCATGGGCCGTGAGGGTCAGAAGCGCCCACAGAAAGATTTGGGTGTTTTCGGTGAAGTAGACGCCGAGGGCGGCGATGATCATGACGAAGAGCGGGACGATCGACGCGCCCTGCAGGACCGTATTGATATACATTGCCAGCACGTCGCGATCGAACGTACCGCTTGCGGCGTGGCTCGACTGGAGGCGCTCTCGCGTCAGCCGCACAGCCTTCGACACTGGCTTGTTGCGGTGGCTGCGTGACTTGTCGACGATGTTCTTGTCGGCCGATGTGCTAACGCCAGTACCCATTGTGCACGTTGAAACTTGATCCGCGGTTGTCTAAACCCTAAAGCGCAATCCTTAAGATGGTGTTAGCCATCTTTGCCAAGGATTTGTTTTTTAAGGAGGCGAAAGCGTGACGCGCGGTTTGCGGGTGATGCGCGACGGCGTGACGGCGCTGGCTCTGCTGGCATTCCTGTGGCTGATTGCAGCCAAGCTGAATGATGACGCGGCAACGGTCTATGCCGGCCAGTTTCATGCGGCTGACGGCGACAGCCTGAACATAGGCGGCGATCGGACGCGGCTATACGGTATCGACGCGCCCGAGCTCAGCCAGACATGCGAGCGTGCGGGCAGCGAATGGGCGTGCGGGCGGGAGGCGAAGCAGGCGGTGCAAGCCCTTGTCAGGGCCGCCGATACGAAGTGCAGGGGAACCGAACGGGACCGTTTCGATCGCCTGCTGGTGGTCTGCCATGCTGGCGGGGCGGATCTCAACGCCACGATGGTGCGCAAGGGCATGGCGGTATCCTACGGAGCGTATGGTGACGAGGAGGCGCGGGCGAGGGCGCAGAAGGTCGGGCTCTGGGCGGGCACCTTCGAGATGCCGCGAAGCGTACGCGACCATGCGCCGCGACCAGTTGCACGAGGTGTCCTGGGGTTGCTCGGATGGTGATTGCAAGAGGTGCGCCGGACGACGCGGCGCTCGATAGTCTTCGGCAGGAGATTGGGGCGTGCCGCATCTGTCGTGACACGCCGCTTGGCGGTGCGAACGCTCGTCTGCCGCACGAGCCGCGGCCGGTTGCAGTGATGTCGTCGAAGGCGAGGATCCTGATCGCGGGGCAGGCGCCCGGCCTCAAGGTTCATGAGAGCGGCATTCCCTTCAATGATGCATCCGGCGACCGGTTGCGCGACTGGCTGAGGGTGGATCGGGAGACGTTCTACGACCCCGACTGTTTCGCCATCGTGCCGATGGGCTTCTGTTTTCCCGGCTATGACTCGAAGGGAAGCGACCTGCCGCCGCGGCGTGAATGTGCGCCGCATTGGCGGAGCAGGGTCATATCGGCTATGCCGCAGATCGAGCTTGTCCTTGCAGTCGGCCAATATGCGCAGGCGTGGCACATGGGCGCGGAGCGCAGCGAGAATATGACGGAGACGGTGCGAGCCTGGCGAACGACGCTGTCGAAGGTCCGCATGCCTGGCATCTTGCCGCTGCCTCATCCGAGCTGGCGCAATACCGGATGGATCAAGCGCAACCCGTGGTTCGAGACGGAGTTGTTGCCTGTGCTGCGAGAGCGGGTTGCCTCATTGCTGCGCTGAAACAAAATTCTTTTAAACTGCCGGAATCACGCTATACAAAGAAAATAAATTCGAAAGGGCTTTTCCGTATGGACCGTCTCGACCGCAAAATCCTGCGCCTGTTGCAGGAGGATTCGACTTTGGCTGTTGCCGATCTCGCCAAGAAGGTCGGGCTGTCCACGACACCCTGCTGGCGGCGCATCCAGAAGATGGAAGAGGATGGCGTGATCAAGCGCCGCGTCGCCATCCTTGACCCGGAAAAGGTCAACACAAAGGTCACGGTTTTTGTCTCGATCCGCACCGCAACACACTCGATCGAGTGGCTGCGGCGTTTTTCGGAAGTCGTTGCCGATTTTCCCGAGGTGGTCGAGTTCTATCGCATGAGCGGCGACGTGGACTATCTTCTGCGGGTGGTCGTGCCTGACATTGCCGCCTATGACGCCTTCTACAAGCGGATGATCGCAAAGATCGAGATTCGCGACGTGTCTTCCGCCTTCGCGATGGAGCAGATCAAGTATTCGACGCAGTTGCCGCTCGATTACATGATCCTCGACAACGCGAAGTCGAACGAGGACTGATACGAGAGCCGCGGCAGTTGCTAGTCGCTCTGCCGCAGGTTCCTGAGCCGGTCAAACAGAACCGCGAGAACGATCGCGCCGCCGATGAAGGTGCCCTGCCAGAAGGCGTTGATGCCGAGCAGGCCGAGGCTGTTGCGGATGACCTCGATCAACGCGGCGCCGACAATGGCGCCGAAGGCGGTGCCGACGCCACCTGCAAGATTGGCGCCGCCGATGACGGCTGCGGCGATGACCTGCAGTTCCATCCCTGCACCGATGTTCGTGGTTACGGCACCCAGCCATCCGGTCTGGATGATGCCGGCGACACCGGCTGAGAGAGCCGAGATCATATAGACCGCGACTTTGATCTTCCTGACAGGCACGCCCGTCAGCGTGGCTGCATGCTCGTTTCCACCAATCGCGAAGACATAACGGCCGAAGCGCGTCCAGCGCAGCACGAAGCCGGTCAGCAGCGCCAGCACGGCCATGTAAAGGACCGGATTGGCGATGCCGAGCCATGCGCCGCCGCCAAGCGCTAGCAGCTTGTCGTGATCCGGGCCGAACTGGAAGACGACGGTGTTGTTGGAGGCCACCATTGCGAGGCTGCGGGCAATTGACAGCATGCCAAGGGTGACGACGAACGGCGGGAATCCGAGATAGGCAATCAACAGGCCGTTGAAGGCGCCGACCACCAGCGCCGTGCCGATCGAGGCCGCAATGCCGGTCCCGATCCCATAGCCGGCATGCATCGTAACCGCCAACACCATACTGCAGAGGCAAAGAACCGACCCAACGGACAGATCGATGCCTCCGGTGATGATGACCAGCGTCATGCCGAGAGCAATGATGGCGACAAAGGTGACGTTGCGGGTGATGTTGTAGAGATTGGTGGGGGTGGCGAAGGAGCTCGTGGCGAAGGACAGGAAGATGCAGGCGATGATGACGGCGACGAGGACCCAGAAGGTCTGGCTCGCGAACACGGACGAGAACCAGTTGCGCTGCCTTTGCGCTATCGTCTGATCGAGGGTTATTGCCATGGTCGACCTTCACTTACGTTAGGGAGCGGCTGCCAGTCACACCTGTTCGATTGCGCCTGTTATGAGCCCGGTGACTTCCTCCGGCGAACTCGCCGTTATCGGCTTGTCGGCAACCTTGCGCCCGCGCCGCATGACGATCACCCGATCGGCGACCGAGAAAACGTCAGGCATGCGGTGGCTGATGAGAATGACCGCGATGCCGCGATCGCGCAGTTGACGGATGTGAGCAAGAACCTCGGCAACCTGGCGAACCGAGATGGCGGCGGTAGGCTCGTCCATGAGCACGAGCTTCGCTTCCGCCAGCATGGTGCGAGCGATTGCGACGGCCTGGCGCTGACCACCCGACATCTGCTTCACCAGATCTCGCGGCCGCGTCTCCGATTTCAGTTCCTTGAAGATTTCGCCGGCGCGCTTGTACATCGTCTTGTAATCGAGAATGCGCATGGGGCCGTAACCACGGCGCATCTCGCGGCCGAGGAACACGTTCGCTGCGGCCGTCAGATTGTTGCAGAGCGCCAGGTCCTGGTGGACGATCTCGATGCCCCGCTGCCGGGCCTCGACTGGTCGATGCAGAATGAGGTCGTTGCCGTCGAGCCGCATCGTTCCATGGCTCGGACGGAAATTGCCCGCGATCATTTTCACGAGCGTCGATTTGCCGGCGCCGTTATCGCCCATCAATCCGACGACTTCTCCCGCTTCGAGCGAAAACGAAACGTCGTTGACCGCCTGTATGGCGCCGAAATGTTTGGAGATGTTGGCGAGCTCAAGAACTGCCACCAGCCGTCTAGCCTCCCAAAGCGCGACCCTTTCTTGGGGCCGCTGATTCGCTCGCCAGTTTCCTCCCTGCGAGCGCTTACAACATTTACCCAGAACCGTGCGAAACCGTCAATCGGATGCTGCTAATTTACCGTCTTTGTTACAATTACTCGTTTCATACTACAATTCGATTGACGCGCGGAGGTCTCTGTATATTAGCTGTTGACGGAGGAGAGCATGCTGATCCTTGTCACCGGTGCAACGGGCAAGGTCGGGCAGCGCTTCATCGGGGGGCTGCTCGACGATCCGCGATTTTCCAAGGCGCGCATTCGCGCGCTTTGTCATAATCGCTTGTGCCCGGAAAACGAGCGCGTCGAAGCTGTGCGAGGCTCAATCAGCGATCGAGGGGCCGTGTCGACTGCGCTTGCCGGCGTCACGCATGTCGTGCATCTCGCGACATGCAAGGAAACGCCTGAAGATGTCATGGACGTCACCGTCAAGGGACTTTTCTGGCTGCTCGAGGGCTTCAGGACGAGCGCTACTGCGCGCCAATTCATTCTTATCGGCGGCGATGCAGGGATAGGGCACTTTTTCTATCGCCATGAAGCGCCAATCACAGAGGCTACGCCTCACCAGGCCTATCCCGGCTGCTATGCGCTGTCGAAGGTGCTGGAAGAGGTGATGCTGGAGCAGTTCCAGATACAGTATGGCATAAACGGCTGCTGCTTGCGCGCGCCCTGGATCATGGAGAAGGACGACTTCAAGTTCACCTTGTCGTTCGGCGACGATGTTTTCGGCGGGCCGGACTGGAAGACACTCGTGCCGCGGGCTGATGCGGAGCGCTATCAGCGGGAGCAGACGGTGCCGTTGTTGCGCGATGCCGACGGCAGGCCGCTGAAGCGCAATTTCGTTCATGTTGACGATCTGGTTTCGGCGATCCTCGCGTCGCTCGACAATCCGCGCGCGCGAGGTCAGCTGTTCAACATCTGCATGGACCGACCTGTCGACTACGGCGAGGTTGCCGCCCACCTTTCGCGGACGCGCGGCCTCGGTGCGGTCGATATACCGAGCCAGTTCCATTCCAACTGGATGGACAACAGCAAGGCGAAATACCTGCTCGAATGGCGGCCCGTCTACGATCTGGAAATGCTAATCGACTCGGCCTGGGGGTATGTGCGTTTGGAGGAGGATCCTCGCATCGTCTGGTATCCGGGTTGATCATGTGGCGGACGATGGCGTCCGCCATTTTTTCAATGGGAGGAAGCTATGAGGAAGGCATTATTGCTTACAGCCGCGGTGCTGGCGCTGACGGCGGGACAGGCGCTGGCGGCCAAGAAACAGTTGGTCATCGTTGTGAAAGGCCTCGACAACCCGTTCTTCGAGGCAATCAACCAAGGCTGCCAGAAGTGGAACAAGGAAAACGCCAGCTCCGAATACGAGTGCTTCTACACTGGCCCTGCATCGACTTCGGATGAAGCCGGCGAAGCGCAAATCGTTCAGGACGTGTTGGGCAAGGCGGAAACGGTGGCCATCGCCATTTCTCCGTCGAACGCCAAACTGATCGCTCAGACGCTGAAGACGGCAAATCCCAAGGTTCCCGTGATGACGCTCGACGCCGACCTTGCGGCGGAAGATTCAGCACTGCGCAAGACCTATCTCGGCACCGATAACTATCTGATGGGCGCGCGCATCGGCGAGTACATCAAGAAGGCCAAGCCGCAGGGCGGCAAGATCTGCACGATCGAAGGCAACCCGGGTGCCGACAACATTCTGCGTCGCGCGCAGGGGATGCGTGACACCCTGACCGGCCAGAAAGGCCTGACCGCGCTGAAAGGCGAGGGCGGGTGGACCGAAGTTGCCGGTTGCCCGGTCTTCACGAACGACGATGGCGCCAAAGGCGTTCAGGCCATGACCGACATTCTCCAGGCAAACCCCGATCTCGATGCTTTCGGGATTATGGGCGGCTGGCCGCTGTTCGGCGCGCCGCAGCCCTATCGCGACCTGTTCAAGCCGATGGCCGAAAAGATCGGCAAGAACGAGTTCGTGATCGGTGCGGCCGACACGATCGGTGATGAAGTCGCGATCGCCAAGGAAGGTCTCGTCACCGCTCTTGTCGGCCAGCGGCCGTTCGAAATGGGCTACAAGGCACCGTCAGTGATGATGGACCTGATCGCCGGCAAGACGGTCCCGGATCCAGTCTTCACCGGCCTCGATGAGTGCACCAAGGATACGGTCGATACCTGCATCCAGAAATAGTGGGGGGGAAGGACGGCGGGCGGATATCATCATCCGCTCGCTGTCGTTTACAGCGATTATCGCGTTGCCGACTTTCTCTCGACCCTCGCGATGACCTTCTCGCTTTTGAGTTCCCGGACGGTGTCCTTGCCGATCCAGCGCGCGGTCCGGTCGTCGGATGCGGCAAGTCGTTCTGCGACTGTGCATGCGCGAGCATGGCAATGCAGGTTGCGTTTGCCGATGTTTCGCAGCGCCCAGTTCACCGCCTTGCGTACGAAATTGCGCGGGTCGCGAGCGTGCGCGTCTATAAGTGGAAGCCAGGCAAGGATCGTGTCGTCCGGCTCATTCTTCAGATGCACGGCTGCGCTGGCAATCATCGCAAAGGCAGTTCGCCGAACGAACTCGCGATCGTCGGCTGCGAATTCAGGTATGAGCGCCTTGAGACCAGCCTCGACGTAGAGGTCTGCCGCCGTATCGACGATTTCCCACGAGTGAAAGTTATCGGACCATGTTCTGGCGAGGTTTGCCGTGAGCTTCTGCGGTTCGGCCGTATAGAGCGCTAGCAGGCGAGCTTCGCGGATGTTGCCTTGCCACAGCTCCAGCGCACGGCCGTTACTTTGCTTCACCGTTCGGGCGATCTTTCGGAGATCCGAATTGGAGATGCCGAGCGCCGTTTCGGTGACGATGCCGAAACGGGCCATGCCTGATATGTTTTCCTCCGAGCGCAGCGTTTGCAGATGCGCAATCAGCTCCGCGCTGCTGGAGGAGGGACCGATCATTTTTCGAGACGGGCCAGGAGCGAGGACGTATCCCAGCGATTGCCGCCCATGGCTTGGACGTCACCATAGAATTGGTCGACCAAGGCCGTCACCGGCAGCTTTGCGCCGTTGCGGCGTGCCTCGTTGAGCACGATCCCGAGATCCTTGCGCATCCAGTCGATGGCAAAGCCGAAGTCGTACTTGCCTGCATTCATCGTTTTGTGCCGGTTCTCCATCTGCCAGGAGCCGGCAGCACCCTTGGAGATAACCTCGACGACCTTCTCGATGTCGAGGCCGGCGCGCTTGCCGAAGTGAATGCCCTCCGCCAGCCCTTGGACGAGGCCGGCGATGCAAATCTGGTTGATCATCTTGGTCAGCTGACCGGCACCCGCCGGTCCCATGAGGCCGACCATCCGGGCGTAGGCATCGATCACCGGCTTTGCCTTGTCAAAGATGGCCTCGTCACCACCGCACATGACGGTCAAGACGCCGTTCTCGGCGCCGGCCTGTCCACCCGATACCGGGGCATCGATAAAGGCGCAGCCCTTGCCTTTTGCGGCGGCATCGAGCTCGCGGGCAACTTCCGCGCTCGCGGTCGTGTTGTCGATCAGGATCGCGCCGGGCTTCATCGTCTGGAGAACGCCGTTTTCACCTGTTGCCACCGAACGGAGATCATCGTCGTTGCCGACGCAGGTAAAGACGAAATCCGCATCCTTGGCCGCTTCGGCGGGTGTTGGGGCCGCTCTGCCGCCGAACTTCTCCGCCCAGGCCGCCGCCTTCGATGCGGTCCGGTTGTAGACGGTAACGTCATGGCCGCCCTTCACCTTGAGATGGCCAGCCATGGGAAACCCCATTACGCCAAGACCGATGAATGCGACTTTTGCCATGTGCCAATCCTCTCCTGAATGCCGGGCACGAGGATTAGCGGAAAGCACGGCGCTCGGAAAGCCGTCGAAGTGCGGGTTGCATCGTGGCGGAAAAATTTTCTCCGAAAGCGGCAATTGCCGGTTCGGATAATCCGGCGAGCCTCGAAAGATAATAATTACAAATGTCGATCGATTTGATGGTTTTTGTAAAGATTGCAACGAGACACTGGAGCGCCGAGAGCGGCTGACTTCCAGAGAGGGAAGACGATGATTTTACGACGTCAAACACTGGGGCTTTTCGTCATGGCACCGTCCTGAACACCGACGACGGGCGCCTCGCACGCAAAGCAAAGCTAATTCAATTCCGACTAGAAGGCATCATTTCCATGACCGGCAAACACGATCCCATCAATTTCCTCTGGTTCATCCCGACCTCGGGAGATGGTGCCTATCTCGGCTCGAACGAGCAGACGCGCGCGCCGGAAATCGGTTATCTCACCCAGATTGCCCAGGCGGCTGATCGCCTTGGGTACTCCGGCGTGCTGCTGCCGACGGGCGTTGCCTGTGAAGAATCGTTCGTGACAGCGGCAGCGCTTGCCGCCAAGACCGAGAAGCTGCAGTTTCTGGTGGCAATCCGTCCGGGTACGGCATCACCGGCATACTACGCGCGTCTAACGACGACGCTGGACCGTATTTCGAATGGGCGCCTGCTGCTCAACATCGTCGTCGGCGGCAGTCCGGCGGAGCTTGCCGGCGACGGCATTCATTTGGCCCACGACGAGCGCTATGCCCATGCCGATGAGTTCTTCACGGTCTTCGAAGAGCTGCTCGAAAAGGGTGTCGCGAGTTACGACGGCAAATACATCAAGGCGACGAATGCGAAGCTTGGCTTTCCATCGGTGCAGAACCCGCGGCCGCCCCTGTACTTCGGCGGTTCGTCGGATGCTGGTATCGACTTCTCGGTCGGCCGCGTCGACAAGTACCTGACCTGGGGCGAGCCGCCGGCTCAGGTTGCCGAAAAGGTTCAAAAGGTATGGGCTGCCGCGGCGAACAAGGGGCGCGAGGTCAGCTTCGGCATTCGCCTGCATTTCGTCGTCCGCGAAACCGATGAGGAAGCATGGGCAGCGGCCGATCGTCTGATCTCGAAACTCAACGATGAGACGATCCGCGAGGCGCAGGAGCGCTTTGTCAAGGAATCCGACTCCGTCGGCCAGCAGCGTATGGCGGCCCTGCACGGTGGCCGGCGCGACAAGCTGGAAGTGTCGCCGAACCTTTGGGCCGGTGTCGGCTTGGTGCGCGCCGGGGCAGGGACAGCACTTGTCGGGTCGCCGAAGACCGTGGCCGCTCGCCTGCGGGAATATCAGGACGTCGGTATCGATACGGTCATCGGATCCGGTTATCCGCATCTCGAGGAGGCCTATCGCGTTGCCGAGTTACTGTTCCCGGAACTCGGGATCACGCGCGAAGAGCAGCGTCACGGCTTCCAGAGCGATTTCGGCAAGCATCAGGTCTTCGGTGGCGGCAGCCATGGTGGAAACCTCAAAGTAGTGTCCGGCTCCTGATGTGCCAACCGGCGCCGTCTGTTGTCGGGCGGCGCGCTTTCATCGACGACGCACCTTCCGACCATGCTCGCCGGATACTGCGTCGACCGGTGGTGCTGGCTTAGCTACAGCCCGGCCTCTTCCGGCTAGTGCACCAACGCGTTGACTGTGACAATCAGGAGAAAGACAGCGATAACCAGGGACGCTCCCCAGGCAACCGTGCGATTGGCCCGGGCCAGGACGCTTGGCCTGGGGCCGCGCTTGGGATTGAATCTCGGCCGCCGCTTGAGCGTGGATCCGGCTTGTGTGTGTCGTTTATCTGCAGTCATACTGCCTCGCCTGCCGCCGTGAGATGCCGAGGCGCCAACCTAGCATGAAACCGGTTCAAGATTTAGTGCGCTGTGCTGCCGTCGCGCTCGACAAACGCCTGTATGCGATCGACCAGAATTTCCGTTCCCTGCCGTCGCGAGCCACCGTCGGTATAGTCATCGAGGAAGACGACCTGTTCCGTAAAGAGCATGGTTGTTCCTGATGGCGTAGCTTCGAAGGTGATCGTCGCAAGCGATGCCGAAATGCGGGTTTCGCCGAGCTTCATGTCATAGGCATAGATGATGCGGGCCTGCGGCACGATATCGAGATAGCGCGCCTCGTAGGCATGCAGCACGCCGTCGCTGTCTGCGACGCGATTGCGCTCCTGGCCGCCGACGCGGAACTCGAGGCTGTATTCGATGGGCACCCACTCGTCGTGGCATGCAAACCACTGCCGCTTGGCCTCCGCATCGGCCCAGGCGGCAAACACCCGTGAGATCGGCGCCCGCATCTTTCGCTCGATTGCGAATGTCTCGTGCATGGCGGAATGTCTTGTCATGTCGTTCGTCACTCCGGTTGGTCGTCCGAGAGAAATCGTTCAAGTCGGTCAAAGCTGGCGTTCCAGCTTGCCTTGTGTTCGGCAAGCCAGCGTTCCACCTGGCCCAATGCGCCTGCTTCCAGGCGATAAGTCCGCACGCGGCCGCTCTTTTCGGAATGGACAAGGCCGCTCCTTTCCAGCACGGCGAGATGTTTCATAACGGTCGGCAGAGCCATCGACAGAGGCTCGGCAAGCTCTGACACCGAGGCTGGCCCGCGGCCGAGACGATCAACCATCCCGCGCCGGCTGCGGTCCGAAAGCGCGTGGAACGTCTCATCGAGTGTGGCCGGTTCGGCCATCATATAGAGGCTTCGTCCGGCCGGAAGCGTGCGGGTAGCCGTTCCCGGTAGGGATAGAATCTGAAATACGGCCGCGCTTCTTCAAGGACCCGTGCAAAGGACGGGCGCGCCAGTAGCCTGTCGTAGTAAGCCCGCAGGCTTGGCTGGCCGGCGAAAGGGACAAGGGTCTCGGCATAGAAGAGGGCGGGTGCCGCGGCGCAGTCGGCCATGGTGAAGCTATCCCCTGCGATCCAAGGGTGTTCGCCGAGTTTCTGCTCAATCATGCCGTAGGCCTTGCGCAGCGCCGCCTCAGCACCGGCCACGCGGCTCGGATCGCCGCCGCCGCGCAGACGTTCGGCGACGATCTGTTGCATCGGTTCCTGCACGTGCAGGTCAAAGAAGCGATCCCACAGGCGGACCTCAAGCGTTTTGTCGAAATCGCCTGGGATGAGGGCCGTCGCACCCGGATAGTAGCGATCGAGATACTCGATGATGATCGTCGTTTCAGGGACAGTGCGGTTGCGTGCCTCATCGCGCAGCACCGGCATCTTTCCGAGTGGCCAGACGCTGAGGAACGCGGCTCTCGATGCCTCGTTTCCGAGATCGACATGGACGGGCTCGAAGGGCGTGTCGTTCTCGTAAAGGGCGATCAGGACCTTGTGGCAGAAAGATGCAAGCGGATGACTGTGGAGGAAGAGCGACATGCGGCCGGCCTTTCACGTTGTTTTAAAACTTGCGTGAATGGCTAAGTATCAGGGCGCCGCTTCGCTGGCAACAGGAAAGTTGCGTGGATGGCTAAGTATTAAGACAGCCGCGCAATCACCAGGTGGCCCGGGCTCGGATTGCCTTCCTGCATGCGAACGTTGATCTCTCGCATCTCGACGAGCTCGAATCCCGTCGCTGCGAGGCGTTCGCGAATATAAGCTGCCGAATGCAAAAAGCGCTGATGCGGGCCGACCATGTAGGGTTGGCCATTTGCGGAGGCATCGGGCAGTTCCTCGGATGAAAAGATGAAGAAACCGCCGGGGTTCAGGTTTTCCGCGACGCCGAAGAACAGTGGTTCGAGCGCGCCGAGATAGGGTAGGACGTCAGTCGCGGTAACGAGATCGAACGGATCCTCGTCATTGTCTTCGAGAAAGTCCTCGACCTCAGCGACGAAGAGCGTCTCGTAGAGCTCCTTCTCGTGGGCGATCTCGACCATGTTTTCGGAAATGTCGATGCCGGTCATGTCCTCGCAGAGGTCGCTGAGCGCGCTGCCGGTGAGGCCAGTGCCACAGCCGAGGTCGAGCATGCGCTTGAAGGGGCCAAGGTTCAGCTCCTGCAGGCGCTGGCGCACCATCATCGGCACGTGGTAGCCGAGCTGTTCGACGAGAACGTCCTCGAAGACTTCGGCGTGCTGATCGAACAGGGTCTCGACATAGGCGTCCGGCGCCTTGGGTGGCGTCTCGCCGCGTCCCATGGAGGCGATCCGGACGGCGGCGCCGCCATGATCCTCGGGGTCGATGGCCAGGACCTCTTCATAGGCCTTTACGGCGGCATCGACATCTCCCGCCTTCTCGAGGGCAAGAGCCCGGTTATAGGCTTCCGCGAGTGCGTCTTCGTCGATCTTCTTGGCCATAGCAATTCACCATCGTTTTAATTCCAGAGCTGCGTCTACGGCGACTGATTGTCTTTTGCAATGGCGACGTTCGAGGCGCAGAATAAGGATCCTCTAATGGATAAGAACAAAATGGAGGAAATACCATGGTGGCCGAAATCAGTAAGGCGAACTTCGAGATAGAGCTGGATAGTCCGCGACCAGCGCTGCCGGCAACGCCAGGCGAGATCACGAATACGCTCAGCCACTATTATCGGGGAGAGCTCGGCCGGATGATAAGCTGGCGCGATCGCATCGACCGAACATCGAATTGGGCGATCACGGTCTCGGCGGCGCTGCTTTCGGTTTCACTGTCGACGCCGACCTCGCACCATGGCGTGCTGCTTTTCGGGATGATGCTGATCACCCTGCTGTTGCTCATCGAAGCGCGCCGATACCGCTTCTTCGATATCTACCGCGCCCGAGTACGGAAGCTGGAGCGGGGCTATTTCGCGCAGATTCTTGCGCCGAACGGCGAATCCAGACCCGATTGGGCCGGCGCGATCGCGAGGAGCTTGCGCAAGCCGCAATTTCTCTTGAGCTACCCCGGGGCGGTCAAGCGGCGACTGCGCCGCAACTATTGCTGGATGTATTTTATCCTGTTGCTCGCATGGTGTCTGAAGATCACCACGCCGAAGCTCCAGGCAGAGGGCAATCCGCTGACGCAGACGCATTCATGGACTTACGTAGTCGAGAACGCGGCACTTGGGCCGATCCCGGGCTGGGCCGTGCTCTGCCTGGTTGGCTTGGGCTATGCCGGTATCCTCTACGGCACACTGCATCGGGAGATGGACGAAGACGAGTTCGTCAAAGGGGAGGCTCATGTCTGACCGGCTTTTGCAGCGTGATCAGTTGATGGTGAACTCGCCTCTCAGCGCCCGCCATTCGGTGGCCGAGATGAGTTTGCGGTGAATGTAGCGGACCGAATGCAGCGGTCCGTCGAGCTTCTCCTGCCAGAACTTCAGGAAGCTGCGCATTTCCGGAAAATCCGGTGCAAGGTCGTAGTCCTGCCAGATGTATGTCTGTAGGATCGTTTGATGATCCGGCATCCGGTAGATGATTTGGGCCGTCGTGAGGCCGTAGCCCTGAAGCTGCCTTTCCATGTCCTTGTGCATCGTCGTCTCGCTTCTGGTTCCATTGATCGCTCATTAGCGATCAATGAAATGGAACCACTACATGCTTAACCGAAGCTTGACGAATTGCTAGTGCCTCAGGAATTTCTTTTGCAATTTCAAATCGTTGGCAGCTCTCATCGGCGAGTGCTGCCACGTTGTTCAGCGCTTCAGGTGGCGGGTGAGGCGGCGCTCGATCCATGCCCAGAGATGGCGCAGGGCTTCGACCATGGTGAGGTAGAAAATCGCTGCCCAAAGGTAGGTCTGGTAATCGAAGGTGCGCGAGAAGGCGTAGCGCGTTTCACCCATCAGGTCGAGAACGGTGATGATGGCGACGACCGCAGAGCCCTTGATCAGCAGGATGATCTCGTTGCCGTAGGGCCGCAAGGCGACAATCAGCGCCTGCGGCAAGAGGATCTTGCGGAAGGCGATGACCTTGTGGATGCCAAGCGAGGCGGCGGCTTCGTGCTGGCCGCGCGGAACGCTCTGGATGGCGCCACGCAGGATTTCAGCCTGGTAGGCGGCCGTGTTGATGGTCATCGCAAACAGACCGCAATACCAGGCATCGCGGAAGAACCACCAGAGGCCGACGGTTTCCAGCTGCGGACGGAAACTGCCCAGGCCGTAGTAAATGAGGAAGAGCTGTGCCAGCAGCGGCGTGCCGCGGAACACATAGACGTAGCAGTAGGCGATGCCGTTGATGAACCTGTTCTTGGACATGCGGGCAAAGGCCAACGGCAGCGACAAGATGGCGCCGAAGAATACCGAGATCACCACCAAGGCAATCGTCGTATACAGACCATGCAGGTAGCGGGGACCGTAGCGGGTGAACTTCTCCGGATCCCAACCGGTCACGACCATCGTGAGCAGTGCGGCAGCCAGGACGATCCAGAGAGCGACGACAACGTATCCGGTAATGCGCGCAGCGGTGACTGGCCTGTGCGCTTGCTTCGGAGCCGGCTGCGCCGGAATGAGCGTCTGGGCGTGGCTCATCGGCTGATCTCCGAACGCTTGGCCCACCGTTCTATGTAGCGAAGGCCGAAGGAGGAAATGATGGCGAGGCCGAGATAGAGAGCGCAGGCGACGGTATAGAACAGGAATGCCTGTTTAGTGACCTTAACGGCGACGCCGGTCTGCCGCAGGATATCGGCAAGGCCAATGATCGAGACGTAGGACGTATCCTTGAGCAGGATCATCCAGAGGTTCACCAGGCCGGGAAGGGCGATGCGCACTAGTTGCGGCAACACGATCAGGCGCAACGTGCGCCCACGATGAAAGCCCAGTGCGTCCCCGGCTTCGTACTGGCCTTTCGGGATGGCGCGGAAAGCCGAGAGCAGCACCTCCGAGCAATAGGCGGAAAATACAATCGACAGCGCGATCACGCCCGCCAAGAAAGCGTTGATTTCGATCCGGCCGTCATAGCCCATGGAGGCGAGGACGGACTGGATCAGGATCTGCATGCCGTAATAGATGATGAACAGTGTCAGCAGTTCCGGCAGGCCACGGAAGATCGTGGTGTAGATGCCGGCCGCAAGGCGGACCGATTTCTCTTCCGATTGCTGGCCGAGTGCGATGAGGAAGCCGATGACAAGTCCGATTGGAAGGGTAACCAGAGCGACCGCAACTGTGACCTTGAGGCCGGCGGCGATCTCATCGCCCCAACCGGTGTCGCCACAGGCCAGGATCGTCGAGGAACCGAACCACGTGAAGAGTCCTGCGGGTCCGCAAAGCGGATCGAAGATATGCCCAATCCAGGCCCAGAATGGACCTAGCGCGGAAAATAATCCGCCCATGCCAGTTTTCCCCTCGCGGTTTCTACCGCTTTGATCTTTCTATCGTTGTCAAACAAAAATGGCGGAAGAGCAAGCCTTCCGCCATCAGCTTTATCAGCGACCTACAGCTTTTCTTATTCGCCGTAAACGTTGAAGTCGAAGTACTTGTCCTGGATCTTCTTGTATTCACCGCTGGTGCGGATCGCGGCGATCGCGGTGTTCAGCTTTTCGCGCAGCGCGTCGTCGCCCTTGCGGACGGCAATGCCTGCACCAACGCCGTTGATTTCCTTGTCGACCGGCAGTGGCGTCAGGATCTTGCAGCATGCGCCGGCATCCGACTTGACCCACTGCGACAGCACGACGATGTCGTCGATGACGGCGTCGACGCGCCCATTCGTGATGTCGAGCTTGTACTCGTCTGCCGTCGGGTAGAGCTTCAGCTCGGTATCCGGCAGGTGCTTTTCAGCGTAGTTCGAGTGAGTGGTGGAGGTCTGCGCGCCGATCGTCTTGCCCTTCAGGCCGGCCACGTCGGTGACGGTCGAATCCTTCGGTACGGCGATTGCCGGCGGGGTGTTGTAGTACTTGTTGGTGAAGTCTACGAGTTTCGAACGCTCCGGCGTGATCGACATGGACGAGATGATCATGTCGAACTTCTTGGCCTGCAGGGCGGGAATGATGCCGTCCCAGTCGCTGCTGACGATGGTGCAGTCGGCCTTCATCTCGGCGCAGAGCGCGCGGGCGATGTCCATGTCGAAGCCGAGGAACTGGCCGCTGGCGTCAACGTATTCGAAGGGCGGGTAGGTCGAGTCTGTTCCGATGACATACTTCTCGCCATCAGCCATGGCGGCGCCTGCGAAAAGAGACATCGCGGCGACGGAAGCGGCGGCAAGAATACGGGTGGAGATACGCATGTTAGTCCTCTCTGTTGGTGCTGCCGCTCGTGTTCTTCTTTTGGACGGCGGCTGAGCAGGGCGGTGCAAGGCACGGCCTTGGCGCGATACTCAAACCTTTTTCGGCGGAATTGCAACTGGAATCGCAGGGGTGTGGCGAACGATCAACTATGTCGAAGATGAACAATGCCGCACTGCCACATTCATACCGGGTTAATGCTGCAGTTCCTAAGACTCGTGGAACAAATGCAGTCCCCCCGCGGTTTTCGCCGCGGATGGGTGCCCCAAAATCGGACGTGGCCACGACCGCGTCCCAAGAAAATGAAGTCAACGAGGAGCCCCTTTATGGGAATGAAATCCAGATTGTTTGCAAGTGCCGCCTTTCCGCTGTTGTCGCTGTCGCTTGTGATGCCTCCAGTGCAATCCTTTGCCGCAGTTGCCAGCGTTGAACAGGTTCAGACAGCACCGCAAGCGGTCGCGGGCAGCTTCGAGGTTGCGCAGGATGCGCCCTCCGATGAAGAGATTCTGAAGAAGCACCACAAGCAGCACGGCGGCGGCGGTGAAGAACAGGCGCCGGCCGCCCAGCAGGAGCAGCCACAGCAATCGCAGGATGCGCCTGCCGAAAAGCCACGCAAGCAGCATGAGCCGGCAGCAGAGGCACAGCCCGCGCCACAGCAGGAGCCTGTCGTCGAACAGCAGCTGCAGCAGTTGCAGGAGGCAGCCCCCGCCGAAAAGCCGCGCAAGAAGCGGCAGCCGGCCGCCGAGCAGGCAGAGCCTGCGGCTCCGCAGGAGCAGATAGCGCCGGCCCAGGAACAGCAGTTGCAGGAAGCAGCCCCTGTCGAAAAGCCGCGCAAGAAGCGGCAGCCGGCCGCTGAGCAGGTTGAGCCCGCGGCTCCGCAGGAGCAGATAGCCCCGGCGGCCCAGGAACAGCAGCCTGTCGAAAGCCAGGAAAAGCCGCGTCGCAACAAGCGCGACAAGCAGCAACCTCAGCAGGAGGCCGCGCCGCAGCCGCAGACCGAGCAGGTCGCCCCGCAGCAGGAGGACGCTCAGCCGCAGGGCGAAGCGCCGCAGCCCACGAGGAAGGCAGGCAAGCAGCAGGCGACCGAAAGCTCTGAGCAGCCGGTGAAGCCGCGCAAGAAGCCTGCCGCTGAAGCGCAGGCGCCAGCCGCGGAACAGGCGCCTGCTCCAGTAGAGGCGCCGACGGCCGAGAAGCCGCCCGTTCCCGCGCAGGAGCCGGCGACGGAGGCCCAGCCTGGCGGCACGCAGCCGATCCTGAAGCAGGGCGAACAGGTTCCAGCACCTCAGCAGGGCGAGCAAGCACCGGCTCAGCAGCAGGGTGAACAGGTTCCGGCGCAGCCGACCGATCAGCCGGCAGTGGGCCAAGCCGAGCAGGTTATCCCGGCTCCGGAGAAAATCACGCCCAAGGAACTCGAGCGCCGCAAGGAGATTGCCGCGGACCCGAGCAAGAGCACGGAAACCGTCGTTCTGCCGGTTGAAAACGGTGCCGCCGTTCTCGACAGCGACAAGGACGCCGACCGCTCGGGGGGCATCCAGTCCCGTCGTGACCGCGACAGGCAACGCGGCCAGGAGCAGAATTTCCGGGTTCCAAAAACCGACGCCGAGGCCCAGATCATAACCGAGGGCGCAAAGGCTGCTCCGATCAAGATCGAAGCCGTGACCAGCGAACAGGGTCGGCGTCTCGACAGGCGTCCGCAGTTCGAGCGGCCGGAAGGCGCGCGCTTCGGCGAGCGTGGTGACGACAATCGTGTGATCATCCAGATCAACAACCAGACGATCGTTCGCGGCGATGACGACCGGCGCTTCCTGCGTGACGGCGAGCGGCCGACCTACGAGCAGCTGCCGCGGGACCGTTACCGTGAGACGATCGACCGTGACGGCTATCAGATCGTGACGATCCGCAACCGCTATGGTGACATCATCCAGCGGTCGCGCATCGACAATGGCGGGCGCGAGTCCGTGCTCTACTATTCGCCTGGTCTCTACGAAGATCCGGACCGCGGCTACTTCGAAGATCCGGGCCGCGACCTGCCGCCGATGCGCCTGCGTATTCCGCTCGGTGACTACATCATGGACACGAGCAGCGACGACGATCGCGACTACTACGACTTCCTGCGCGAGCCGCCGGTGGAGCCCGTGGAGCGTGTCTATTCGCTGGATGAGGTGAAGTATTCGGCGCGTATCCGCGACAAGGTTCGCCGTATCGATCTCGATACGATCACCTTTGCGACGGGGAGTGCCGAGATCCCGATGAGCCAGGCGCGCAGCCTGCGCAAGGTCGCCGATGCGATCAACGAGGTGTTGCGGAAGGATCCGTCGGAAACTTTTCTGATCGAAGGCCATACGGACGCGGTCGGCTCCGACCAGAGCAACCTCGTCCTCTCGGACCAACGCGCGGAATCGGTGGCGAATGTGATGACCGACGTTTACGGCATCCCGCCCGAAAACCTGGCGACGCAGGGCTACGGCGAACGTTACCTCAAGGTCAACACGCAGGGGCCGAACCAGGAAAACCGCCGCGTCACCATCCGTCGCGTGACGGCGCTGGTACGCCCGGTCGCCTCCGCGAGCCGATAATCGAAACTGATCGGAAGCCGTCGGGAGACCGGCGGCTTTCGTTTGCGCGCTCTGCGGTTCTGGCGCGAGCGCACCAGCTTCTAGGTCGTAACGTTTCCTACTTTGCAGGCAGCTCCACTATTCCGGAAATGAAGTCTGCGATTGCCTGGGTGTCATCGAGGTTGAATACCGGCAGAAAGCCTTCGGCGATCGGGTGATCGGCCGCGATGGCAACGATGTGGGGATCCGTCGGGGCGAGGGGTTCCTGGTTGGCGGATTCGAGCCGCCGCGCCTCGATCTTCGGGATCGGTTCGCGCTTGTAGCCCTCGATCAAGACAAGGTCGCAGGGCGCGATGCGGGCAAGAATTTCGTCGAATGTCGGCTCTGGGGCGCCGCGCAATTCGTGCATGATGGCATAACGCGTTCCGGAGACGATGGTCACTTCGTGAGCGCCGGCCTGTCGGTGGCGGTAGCTATCGGCACCGACCTTGTCGATGTCAAAGTCATGATGGGCATGCTTGATGGTGGAAATGCGGTAGCCGCGGCGGGTGAATTCCTCGACGAGGCGGACCGCCAAACCGGTCTTGCCCGAGTTCTTCCAGCCGGCGATGCCAAAGACCTTCGGTTTCTCTATCATACCATGACCTTGAGCCAGCGCTCCGCCTCGGCGAGATCGTCCGGCGTGTTGACGTTGAAAAACGGATCGAGGAGGCTCGCCCGCGTCGGGCGCAGCGGGAAGGCAACTTCCGTAACGTCATGCCGTAGAAGGAAGTCGCGCGCACGGCGTTTTTCGTCGGTTGCGATCCAGGATTCCAGGTCATCGGCAAGGCTGACGGGCCACAGGCCGAACACCGGATGGCTGCGGCCCTCGGAGGCGGCGATGGCAATCTTGCCAGGTGAATCGATGACGCCAGCGAACCAATCGACGAGGTCGCTCGGAAAGAATGGACTGTCGACAGAAACCGTGACCACGTGTGTGACACCCCCAAGCGATGCACCGTAGGTCATCGCTGCATGGATGCCGGCCATCGGTCCCGCTTTGCCGGGAACTATATCAGGAATGAACAGATGCCGGCAATTTTCCGGGGTTGCGTCGGCGTTGACGGCAAGGGTGCTCACCTGCGGCTCGAGCTGTTCGATGACGCGCTCCAGCAGCGTGCGGCCATCGAGCCGCACGGAGGCTTTGTCGCGGCCCATGCGCGAAGAGCGTCCTCCCGCCAGGACCACACCCGGAATATTGGATCTATGCAGCACAAAATCGTTCATGGTTGCCTCAGACGGGGGTTCTCGGCTCGGACTCCTGGGCGACCGGCGGTACATGGCGCTTGGCCTCACGATAGAACGTGTAGAGGCCGGACGCTATGACGATAGCCGCACCGCCGAGCGTCCAGACATCGGGAAACTCCGCAAAGAAGACGAAGCCCAGCAATGTCGAGAAGATAAGGCTGGTGTAGCGGAACGGTGCGACGAAAGAGATTTCACCGGTGCGCATCGCCATGATGACCGACTGATAGCCGACCAGGACGAGAATGGCGGCGAGCAGCAGGTGCGAAAGCGAAGTCACGCTAACCGGCTCCCATCCTCCCAGCAGCGGCGTCAGCAATGCACCGACGACCGTTACCGAGACGGCCGTCACCACTGTGATCATCAGTGACGGGATCTCGGGGGCGATGCCGCGCGTGGCGAGGTCGCGGCCGGCCGTCGTGAGGACGCTGCCAACGCAGAGGAGAGCTGCGGCCGTGAAACCGTCCGGTCCCGGCCGAATGATGATCAGCACGCCAATCAGGCCGACGAGAATGGCCGACCAGCGACGCCAGCCGACGGGTTCGCGGAAGAATAGCGCCGCACCGAAGGTCACGACCAGCGGCAGCGACTGCAGGATGGCCGATGCGTTCGCGATCGGCATCATTCCGAGCGCCGTAATGTAAGTCACCGCTGCCAATATCTCGCAAATGACGCGGATGATGATCATGGGCTTGAGGATGATGCGCCACGATCGCAAGGCACCCATGTGGCGCGCGATGAAGTAGACGAAGATGCTGGTGAAGAGGCCGCGCAGACACATGATCTGGCCGGCATTCATGTAAGCGATAACTGATTTGGAAAGTGCGTCGCTGCAGGAAAATCCGGCCATGGCCGAACTCATGTAGATGGCGCCCTGGGTGTTGCGGGACCGCGGCATGTCGATATTCCGATTCTCGTACACGTGTTCTTAGAGCGTGCCAGGCGCCATGGGTATCGAACGAAAGACACACCCGAAATAATTCGATTGCGCAGTGCACAATAGGGCGCGCGCCGACACGGGCAGGAAACGGGTGGCTGAGCGCCAGGATGTCTGGGATTGGGATACCGCGAACAACAAGCGGAGGTTCCGACATGAGATATCTGGATGGCAAGGTTGCGATCATAACCGGCGCGAGCTCCGGCATCGGCCGGGCGGCCGCCAAGCTCTTTGCAGCCGAAGGCGCGCGGCTGGTCGTCGCGGCGCGACGCGAGGCTCAGCTTGGCATGCTGGTCGAAGAGATCGGAGATGCGGGCGGCGAGGCGGTTGCGGTTGCCGGCGACGTGCGCGACGAGGCTTTGAACTGGCGGCTGGTCGAAGTGGCGGTCGAACGCTTCGGCGGTCTGGATGTTGCCTTCAACAACGCCGGCAGCGCCGGCGAATCGGCGCCGGTGGCTGACCTGTCGCTGGATGGCTGGAACGAAATGCTGGCGGTCAATCTCACCAGCGCATTTCTGGCAGCGAAATATCAGGTGCCAGCAATGATCGCCCGCGGCCGCGGGTCGATCGTCTTCACCTCGACCTTCGTCGGTCACACGGCAGGAATGCCTGGGATGGGTGCCTATGCGGCAAGCAAGGCGGGACTGACCGGCCTGGTGCAGGTTCTTGCCGCCGAGCTCGGTCCGAAAAACATCCGCGTCAACGCGCTGTTGCCCGGGGGCACAGACACCGCGCTGAACCCGGCGAATTTCGAGAATCCCGACATGCAGCTCGTCGCCTTCATCCATGGCCTGCACGCGCTGAAACGGCTGGCTCGGCCGGAGGAGACCGCCAAGGCCGCACTGTTCCTGGGATCGGATATGGCGAGCTTTGTGACCGGGACGTCAATGCTGGCGGATGGCGGGGTTTCGATCAACCGGACGTAAGCTGCCCTAGCTCCGCGGGTGTCACCCGCCCGTGACACTCATGTGGCGGGCAACGGCAGGGCGATTGTGGGTGCGGTCGATAATGAAGTCGTGGCCCTTGGGCTTGCGCGAAATGGCCTCGTCGATCGCCGCATAGAGCAATCCGTCGTCCTCGGTGGCGCGCAAGGCGGCGCGTAGATCCGCGGCGTCGTTCTGGCCAAGGCACATGTAAAGCGTGCCGGTGCAGGTCAGTCGGACGCGGTTGCAGCTCTCGCAGAAATTATGCGTCATCGGAGTGATGAAGCCGAGCCGGCCGCCGGTTTCCTTCACCTGGACATAGCGTGCCGGACCGCCGGTGCGGTAGCCGATGTCGGAGAAGGTGAATCGTTCTTCGAGATCGGCCCTGAGCTTCGACAGCGGCAGGTAGCGGTCCGTCCGGTCTTCCTCGATCTCGCCCATCGGCATGGTTTCGATGACGGTGAGATCCATGCCGCGGCCGTGCGCGAAGCGGATCATCTCCGGCATTTCGGTGTCGTTGAAGTCCTTCAGTGCTACCGCATTCAGTTTGACCTTGAGGCCGGCCTTCTGGGCCGCCTCGATGCCTTCCATCACCTTGTGGAAATCGCCCCAGCGGGTGATCTGGCGGAACTTGTCGGGATCAAGCGTGTCGAGCGAGACGTTGATGCGACGCACGCCGCTATCATAGAGCTCGCCGGCAAAGCGGGAAAGCTGCGAGCCGTTGGTGGTCAGGGTCAGCTCGTCGAGGCCGGAGCCGATCTGTTTGCCGAGTTCCCGCACGAGATACATGATGTTCTTGCGCACCAACGGCTCGCCGCCGGTGAGTCTCAGCTTGCGCACGCCCTTGGCGATAAAGGCGGAACAGAGCCGGTGCAATTCCTCGAGCGTCAACAGCTCCTGTTTCGGCAGGAAGGTCATGTGCTCGGCCATGCAGTAGGTGCAGCGGAAGTCGCAGCGGTCGGTGACGGAGACACGCAGATAGGTCACGGCCCGTTTGAACGGGTCGATCATCGGTTTCGTCTCTGCAACCAGTGGCGATGCGTTGCCTGTCGTTCCGACGTTGCTGTTCACGAATACCTCCGCAATGCTACTAATGTGCGTATATGCCATTGCCGCGTCAAGGGAAACGCCCCTTACGCACGGTAAATTGAGCTTGCCTCGGCAAGCCTCATTGCCTACTCGTGATTTTGAAGGGGAATGGGATCATGACCGATATCTGGCCGACTGAACTCAGAGTTTCAAAAGACCGGCAGCACCTCGTCGTGACGTTCAACGACGAGCAGAGTTTCGATCTTTCCGCCGAGATGCTGCGGGTGCTTTCGCCATCGGCGGAGGTGCAGGGGCACGGGCCCGGGCAGAAAGTCACCGTTCCCGGCAAGCGCAATGTCGCGATCATTTCCATGACGCCGACCGGCAATTATGCGGTGCGCATCGGCTTTGACGACATGCATGATACCGGCATCTATACCTGGACCTATCTGCGCGAGCTCGGCGAGCGCGGCGAGGAGCTGTTCTCGGCCTATGAAGAAGAGCTGCGCGAAAAGGGCATGAGCCGCGACACCTCAGAGAAGCCGCGTTAAGCGACAATTGCCGCAAGGGGGAAATGCATGGCGGGAACGAGCAAGCGAAACTGGCTGCGCGCCAAAGGCAGTCCGAGTGAAAGCAGGGTCAGCTTCCTCGAACTGTTTTTCGATCTCGTCTTCGTCTTCTCGATCTCGCAGCTCTCGCATGCCCTCGCGGCGCATTATACGCCGCTCGGCGCTCTTGAAGCCGGCCTGATGACCTTTGCCGTCTGGTGGGTGTGGATATTCACGACCTGGGTTACAAACTGGCTCGACCCCGACAAGATGGCGGTTCGCGGCATGCTCGTCGTCTTGATGCTGCTTGGCCTGGTTCTTTCCGCGTCTATCCCCGAGGCTTTTGGCGACAAGGGGCTGCTCTTTGCCGGGTCCTACGTGCTCATGCAGGTCGGTCGATCGCTGTTTGCGTGCTATGCGGTCAAGTCGGACGCCTTGAAGTATCGAAATTTCGTGCGCATCAGTAGCTGGCTAATATTTTCCGGCGTCTTCTGGATCGCCGGCGGCCTTCTGGAACACGAGGCGCGACTGATCGCATGGCTCATCGCCCTTGCTATCGAATATGCCGCTCCGGCGAGCGGCTTTACCGTCCCGGGACTTGGCAAATCGACCGCCGCGGACTGGGACGTGTCGGGCGCGCATATGGCCGAGCGTTGCGCGCTTTTCGTCATCATCTGCCTTGGCGAGGCGGTGCTGGTGTCGGGGCGGACTTTCTCGGAAATGCCGTTTTCGCCATTGACGGCGGTCGTCTTCGGGACTGGATTCGCGGGGACGGTGGCGATGTGGTGGCTCTATTTCCGCTTCGGCCACGAGCGGGCGGCGCATCGGATCGAACACGACGAAACGCCGGGAAGCCTGGCACGGCTGGCGTTCACCTATGCCCATATCCCGATCCTGGCGGGCATCATCGTTCACGCCGTCGCCGTCGAGTTCATGTTCTCGCATCCGCATGAGACTGGCAATCTAGGCGTGATGGCCTCCGTACTCGGTGGCTCCGGACTGTTTCTTGCCGGCAATCTCTGGTTCAAAGGGGCGACCAGCGGACGTATGCCGCTGTCGCATCTGGCCGGCCTTGTGCTCTTGATTCTGCTCGCCTTCATTGCGCCGTTCATCGAGGTCTACCTTGCCGGTATCCTCGCGATGCTGGTGCTGATCATCGTGGCCGCGTGGGAATACAAATCCCTTGCGGGGCAAACGGTCGGCCACACCGTTCACTGAGATCAGTCTTCGTCGACAAGGTCTTGCTGCAGGACCCGGATGATCCGTTCCATTGATCCGGCCATCGCCATGCATTGCTCGATCGGCTCGGGCGAAAGCACCCGCTCGATGAGGTCGGTCTGGATGACCATGGCCTTCTCCGTGACATTCCGGCCTTCCGGCGTCAGGAAGAGGCGCAGTACGCGCTTGTCCTTCTCATCGCCGCGCCGTTCGATCAGCCCGCGCTTCTCCATCTGCGGCAAGAGCATGCTCATGTTCGAGCGACCGACCAGCAGCTTGCGGGCGAGTTCCTGCTGCGAGATGCCCTCGAAGCGATAGAGATTGATCAGAATATCGAGGTGCGGGGTCTTGATATCGAGTTCGGATAGCGAGCGACCGAGCGACTGCTGCATGAGTTGGCAGGCGCGGGCAACAGCGATCCAGCTGCGAAAACGCGGATGATCCCAGGGCAGGGATTGATTTTTGTTCATCGTTGTACTTTATTGTTCAGTGTTGAACATTATTGGATTCCCACTATGACAAACTTTGCGCTGAAGGTCACCCGCCTCGGTTTTTCCCTGCTGCAGTCGGTTTCGCCGCGCCTCGCCGGGACGGCGGCGTTCCGCCTGTTCTGCGTAACACCCTCGACAAGGCCGAAGGGCGAGAAGGCGAAAGCAGCACATGCGGCCGGCGCGGCAAAGCTTGCCGGAGCGGAGCGGTTCACGCTTCGTCTGGCCGGCGGCGGACGGGCGCATGCCTATCGGCTGAACGGTGGCGCCTTGGGACGGCGCCCGCGCTATCTTGTGACCCATGGCTGGGGATCGAGCTGTGCCTACATGGCCGACATCGCGACGACCTTGGCGGCAACCGGCGCGGAAGTGATCGCGGTCGACTTTCCCGGTCATGGCCGCGCGGCGGGGAGGATGCTCCACATGGGCATGGCGGTGAAGGCGATCGCCGCGGCCGAGCGTCGATTCGGTGCGTTCGATGCCGCGATCGGCCACTCCTTTGGCGGCGCCGCGCTGATGGTGGCCGCGGCAGGCATGTTGCCTGGCGAGTCTGCCGTGCTTCCGGAAAAGCTGGTGCTGATCGGCTCGCCAAGCGAAATGCACTGGCTCTTCAAGGATTTCGGCAGGCTGATCGGGCTTAGGCGCCCGGCACAGCAGGCGCTGGAGAACGAGGTGCACCGTGTCACCGGTCGGCGACTGGAGGCGTTCGATGCGAGCGGGGCGGCCGGCGCGATCCAGCGGCCAGTGATGATCGTGCACGCGGAGGACGACAAGGAAGTGAGTGCCAATCACGCTCGGCGTTACGCGGCCGCAGGCAATGCCGTGCGGCTCCACTGGGCAAATGGCTTCGGGCACCGTCGCATCGTGGCGGCGCGGTCGGTTCTCGATGCGATTAGGGGTTTTCTCGCGGAGGACGATTCCGGAAAGGATGCTGAGATCATTCCGCTTTTCGCTCTTCCTGCGCGGCGCGTGTCATTGTAACGTCACGTTAGGCAGCTAAAGGCCGCCACGATAAAAAGCGGCAGGACAGTCATGAAAATCATTGAAACGGTAGAGGAACTCGCAGCGATCTACGCTGGCGGGCTGACGCAGGCATCCGTAGCCAAGGTGACGGACTATCTGACGCCGCTCTATCGCGAGATGATCGAGGCGTCGCCCTTCGTGGCACTCGCGACGGTGGGACCCGAAGGCCTCGACTGTTCGCCGCGCGGTGATATCGGCGGCGTCGTGCGCATCGTCGACGACCGGACGCTGCATCTGCCTGACTGGCGCGGCAATAACCGGGTGGATTCGCTCTCCAACATCGTGCGGGATCCACGCCTGGCGCTGATGTTCCTCATTCCCGGTTCGAACACCACCATGCGTATTAACGGGCGTGGTGTCGTGACGAACGACGAGGCAGTCCTGTCCAGCTTCGTGATGGACGGAAAGCATCCGCGTACGGTGATCGTCATTACGATCGACGAGGTCTATTTCCAATGCGCTCGTGCGCTGATCCGTTCGGAGCTGTGGAATCCGGCAACCTTCATCGATCCGAAGAGCCTGCCAACGCCCGGTTTGATGCTGAAGGCGGCGACAGGGGATTTCGACTACGAAACCTATGACCGCGAATGGCCGGAGCGTGCCGCCAGGACGATGTGGTAGGCTTCCGCGTAGGATTGGCAGGCCCACCTCTTAGGAAGGAGGGCCGCGCAAATCGCGGTCCATTGCGATGCCGACGGGCGATTGCGGCAAATCAAGCTCATCGACAGGCAGGCGAAGACGCTGCTTGCCAGGGTCTATCCCTTGTAGATCAGCCAGCTCTTCGTGAAGTCCTTCTGCATACCGTCTTCGAAGAGGACGCTGCAGTTGCGGCCGGAATTCTTTGCGCCGTAAAGGGCAACGTCGGCCCTGTGGTAAAGCTCGCCGGCGTCTTCCGCGTAGGACGCCATACAGACGCCGACCGATACCGTGACCGGCCCGTAGTTTATTCTGGTGCGCGAGTTGGTGAAGGGCGTCGTTTCCAGCGTGCGACGAATGCGCTCGGCCATCCCCATGACTTCGTCGGCCGTGTTGCCTTCTATGATGAGGGCGAACTCCTCGCCGCCGGTGCGGGCGACGAAAACGTCGCGGCGGACGTTGGCGCGGATGACCGAGGCGACCGTGGCGAGAATCTTGTCGCCGACCGGATGACCGTAGGTGTCGTTGATCTTCTTGAAATTGTCGATGTCGGCGAGCACCAGCGCAGTAACGGGCCGCATGGCCGGATTGTTGTAGACGGCGGCGAGGCGATCGTCGAATGCACGGCGGTTCGACAGGCGTGTCAATGAGTCCGTGTTGGCGATACGCTTGTATTCGTCAAGCTCCTTGCGGACCTGATCCATTTCCTGCGATCGCTGGACGACGTTCTCGACCGTGCGTTCGCCGTGCGCCATGGTGTCGCCGGTTGCCTGCGTGAGCAGGCTGAGGGCGTTTTCGATAAGCTCCACGCTGGTATGGTTCTTCGAGCTGATCCGCTTGTAGGTTTCGCCAAGCAGCTTGTTGTAGCTCTCCAGCGAGATTTGCTCCTGGCGCAGCACGCGCAGCAGCGTCTCGAGCTCGGCGGCAATGCGACCGTGCGCGTCGTCGAACACACGGGCAGGGCTGTGCGTAAAATACTGCGCCCCGAGCGCGTCCAGTTCCTCCTGCGTCGCCTGACTGCCGAGCGCAGCAAGATCTCGTGTCAGCGCCGGGTTGGAGCCGATATAGGCTTCGTAAAAGAGTTCGTAGTTCCGAGGGATCGGTGCGACGCCCATGGAGCGCATGGCGAACGTGATCTGACCTGCCACGTCGGGAACCTGCGCCCTCGTTGGCGCTGCGGCCGTCGTCATGCGACTACTCCTCAATTGAATGTCAAATGCAGTCTTTAATTTGATAGCTAAGAAATATTGGGAAATGATTAAGAGAGGATATACCAATGATTACATGTGAAATTTATCCATTATTCTGCGTTATTTGCTTATCGTATTGATTTTTATCTGAGAAGCTGCAGAAGGGTTGCGGTAATTTCGCCTTATGGGCGAGTGGCGCAAAATAAAAAATCCAACCAGTCGTTTCAGTTGCTTTTGCATTGTTTCATATTTGTTGACAGTCGGTGTCGATCGGTCGCGCTGTCGCGGATCGGCGAGAAGGCGCACATTCCCCCCGAAAGAGCCGTGTGGCTCCAACGGAAGGCAGAGATCTTGGAAAGCTCTCGTCACACTTCGCCGATCGTCCTTGTTGCTGCAGTCATTGCAGGCTCCGTCGCGCTGATCCAGCAGGATGGTTTCTTCGACGGTGTATTTCGCAGCGACATTCTCGCCAGCGTGAAGGCGGAGGAGGTCCTCAATGTTGCTGATCTCGCAAATCGCGTCGATACCGCCACGGTCGACCATCGGGCGACCGCGGCAATCCATTGACGTCGATCAGCCGAGGTTGAATTCCTGGAAGAAGTCGTTGCCCTTGTCGTCGGTGACGATGAAGGCCGGGAAGTCTGCCACCTCTATCTTCCACACGGCTTCCATGCCCAGTTCCTGATACTCCAGCACCTCGACCTTCTTGATGCAGTCCTGCGCGAGGCGGGCAGCCGGTCCGCCGATCGAGCCGAGGTAGAAGCCGCCATGTGTCTTACAGGCTTCGCGCACGGCGCGGGAGCGGTTGCCCTTGGCAAGCATCACCATGGAGCCGCCGAAGGATTGGAATTGGTCGACATATGAATCCATGCGACCGGCGGTCGTCGGGCCGAAAGAGCCTGAGGCGTAGCCTGCCGGGGTCTTGGCCGGGCCGGCGTAGTAAACCGGATGGTTCTTCATGTAATCCGGCATGCCTTCGCCTTTTTCCAGTCGCTCGCGGATCTTGGCGTGGGCAAGGTCGCGCGCGACGATGATCGTGCCCGTCAGCGACAGGCGGGTCTTGACCGGGTGCTTGCTGAGTTCGGCCAGGATTGCGCTCATCGGCTGGTTGAGATCGATCCGGACCATCGAGTCCGACAGCTTCGACTCGTCGATCTCAGGCATGTATTTGGAGGGATCGGTCTCCAGCTGCTCGACGAAGATGCCGTCGCGGGTGATCTTGCCCTTCGCCTGGCGGTCGGCGGAGCAGGAAACGCCGAGGCCGATCGGAAGGGATGCGCCGTGGCGGGGCAGGCGGATGACGCGGACGTCGTGGCAGAAATACTTGCCGCCGAACTGCGCGCCGACGCCCATCTGCTGCGTCAGCTTGTGGATTTCCTTCTCCATCTTGAGGTCGCGGAACGCGTGGCCGCTCTCGGAACCTTCGGTCGGCAAATCGTCGAGGTAGCGCGTCGAGGCGAGCTTGACGGTCTTCAGGTTCATTTCGGCGGAGGTGCCGCCGATGACGATCGCCAGATGGTAGGGGGGACAGGCTGCCGTACCCAGCGTAAGGATCTTCTCCTTAAGGAAGTCGATCATCCGGTGATGCGTCAGGAGCGACGGGGTGCCCTGGTAGAGGAAGGTCTTGTTGGCCGAACCGCCGCCCTTGGCGACAAACAGGAAGTCGTAGGAGTCGGTGCCTTCCTCGTAGATGTCGATCTGCGCCGGCAGGTTGTTCTTGGTGTTCTTTTCCTCGAACATCTTGATGGGCGCGAGCTGCGAATAGCGCAGGTTCTTCTTCTCGTACGCGTCCATGACGCCCTTGGCGAGAGCCGAGTAGTCCTCACCTTCGGTCCAGACGCGGCGTCCTTTCTTGCCCATTATGATCGCCGTGCCGGTGTCCTGGCACATCGGCAAGATGCCACCTGCGGCGATGTTGGCGTTCTTCAGCAGGTCATAAGCAACGAAGCGGTCGTTGTCGGTCGCCTCCGGGTCTTCGAGGATCGAGGCGAGCTGCTTCAGGTGGCCGGGTCGCAGGAGATGGTTGATGTCGGCAAAGGCCGTTTCGGCAAGGAGGCGGATGCCTTCCGGCTCGACGGTCAGGATATCCTGCCCCTTGAAGCTGTCGACAGAGACGTAGTCGCTGCTGATCTTGCGGTATTGGGTGGAGTCTTTGCTGAGGGGGAAAAGATCGTCAGCCATCGAGGGACCTTTCATGCGGACCGAAATCGCAGATGATCTATTCGGGCGTCTTCGCAATTGCAATAATTCTAAAACTTGTCTGTTTTAGTCATGAAAATCTGGAAAACACCGCCGCGGGTACGGCGGTGTCAACTGTTTCAAGCAAGCGAGGAGGCAGGCTTACTTCGGGCCGATCATCGTTTCAGGGCGAACGATTGCGTCGTATTCCTCGACGGTGACGAGGCCACTCGCCAACGCTTCTTCCTTCAGGGTCGTGCCGTTCTTGTGCGCGGTCTTGGCGATCTTGGCGGCGTTGTCATAGCCGATCTTCGGAGCAAGCGCCGTGACCAGCATCAGGGACCGTTCGAGACCGGCCTTGATGTTGTCCTCGCGCGCCTCGATGCCGACGACGCAATTGTCGGTGAAAGAAACGGCGGCGTCGCCGAGCAGTTGCACCGACTGGAGGAAGTTGTAGGCCATCATCGGATTGTAGACGTTGAGCTCGAAGTGGCCCTGGCTATCGGCGAAGGTGAGGGCCGCGTTGTTGCCGAAGATGTGGATGCAGACCTGCGTCAGCGCCTCGCACTGGGTCGGGTTGACCTTGCCGGGCATGATCGAGGAGCCGGGCTCGTTCTCGGGAAGGGCGAGTTCGCCGAGGCCAGCGCGGGGACCGGAGCCCAGCAGGCGGATGTCGTTGGCAATCTTGAAGAGCGCGGCGGCGGCCGCATTGATGGCGCCATGGCTGAACACCATGGAGTCATGGGCGGCGAGTGCTTCGAACTTGTTCGGGGCCGTCACGAAGGGCAGGCCGGTGATTTCGGCGATCTCGTCAGCGACCTTCTCGGCAAATCCAACAGGCGCGTTGAGACCGGTGCCGACCGCGGTGCCGCCCTGTGCCAGCTCGCAAAGGCCAGGAAGCGTCAATTCGATGCGCTTGATGGCGGAGCCGACCTGCGCTGCATAGCCGGAGAATTCCTGGCCAAGCGTCAGCGGCGTCGCATCCTGCGTGTGCGTGCGGCCGATCTTAATGATGTGGCTGAATTCGGTGACCTTCATGTCGAGCGCGGCGTGCAGGTGCTTCAAGCTCGGAAGCAGGTGGCGCACGATCTGCTCCGCACAGGCGATATGCATGGCCGTCGGATAGGTGTCGTTTGACGACTGGCTCATATTGACGTGATCGTTGGGATGCACCGGCTTCTTCGATCCCATGACGCCGCCCAACAATTCGATGGCACGGTTGGAGATCACTTCGTTGGCATTCATGTTTGACTGCGTGCCGGAGCCCGTCTGCCAGACAACGAGGGGGAAGTGGTCGTTGAGCGTGCCGTCGATCACTTCCTGCGCCGCGTCGACAATGGCGTTGCCGACCTCCGGATTGAGCTGACCGAGCGCCATGTTGGCACGCGCCGCCGCCTGCTTGACGATGCCGAGGGCGCGAACGATCGAAAGCGGCTGCTTCTCCCAGCCAATCTTGAAATTGCCGAGCGAGCGCTGCGCCTGAGCACCCCAATATCTGTCGTTCTGTACTTCGATCGGGCCGAACGTATCTGTTTCGGTGCGGGTGGAGGTCATGGTCATGCCTTTCTGTCGCGGTGCCTTCGGAGATGGGTCTTATAGGTCCGAAACGGGACGAAGAAAACTGCTGGAAATGCAAAATATGAATGTATAAATCATGTTATCGGCGGGTGATCAGTGGCCATTTAGACACGGCTAAATTTTTATATTTCAGTGCCTCGTTGGCCACTGTGTCCGAAGGCGAAAATAAAGTAAAAAATTAACTAATAATTTCATTATTTTGTGTGAACTGGGGCTCGGCATAAGCGTTTTCCGCGTTACTTTGGGTTGAGAGGCCCAAGGCTGGCGGCTGCGGCCAGTTTCTGCCATGTGACGCTCGCGCCGGATGAAACGAGTTTTAAGGCGGGTTTTTGCCCGCGATTTGAAGACAGCATGACACTGGGACTGGATAAAAGCATGACATTCCTTCTGAAAGGTGCGGCTTCCGCACTAGCGCTTTCCTGCGGCATGGCTGCGATGGGTTCCACGCCCGCGCAGGCTTACACGTTGATGGATATGATCCGCGGGGATCGCGCTCGCACCCAGAGCACGATTGTCAATCCGAGGCGGTCGGTTCCGTCCTTCCTTCAGTCGGCTCCGGATGCGCCGCTGCCGAAGGTTTCGAGCCCACGCTACTATACCTATCAGCCAGATGCGATGCGCTTCGTCGATACCGGTAAATTTACCGATCCTGTCGTCACCGGGGCAGTTGCCGATGCGTCGGCTGCGACCGAGGCAACGCCGTCGGTACAGCGCCGCTTCCTTATTGAGGCGAAGGTGCGCGCCCCCGTCGAAGTCGCCAGGGCGCTTGAGGCCTATTACGGCGATGTGAAGAATCCGCTGGTCTGGCTCGCCGGAACGGATGTCAACGATCGTGCCAAGGCGGCGATGGACGTTCTGGCGGATGCCGCTTCGGTCGGTCTCGACCCGGCCGACTATGCGGTCCAGGTGCCGGCGGAGGATCCGACCAATCCGGATCCGGCAGTCCGTGACCGCGCCCTGACGCAGTTTGAACTGGAACTGTCCGCAAAGGTGCTCGCCTATGTCCAGGATACAGTTCGTGGTCGCGTCGATCCGAACAAGCTCTCCGGCTATCACGATTTCAAGCGTAAGGACGTGAACCTTGCGCCGGTGCTGAAGCTCGCCCGCATGAGCCCGGATACCCCGGCCTATCTCAGAAGCCGTACGCCGGATGCGCCGCAGTTCGTTGCACTCGAAGGCGAACTGGCGAAGTTGCGCGCAGAGGGAGCCAGCGAAGAGCGCATCGATATCGCGCTGAGCGGCCTGCTTCGTCCGGGCGACAACTCGTCCGAAATCCCGAACATCGTGAAGGCGATCGGCAAGCATGGCTCGGCCGCGCTCAAGGCGGAACATGCGAGTACGCTCTCCGCCTATACGGGCAGCACCGAATATTCGCCTGAGATCGTTTCGCTCGTTGAAGGTTTCCAGAAGGAACATGGACTGAAGCCGGACGGCGTTATCGGCCAGGCGACGGTCCGCATCATGGCTGGCGGCGACAGCAACGCATCGAAGGTCGAGAAGCTGATTGTTGCGTTGGAGCAGGCCCGCTGGCTGCCGGCCGACCTCGGCTCGCGCTACGTCTTCATCAACCAGCCGGCCTATATGGTCTACTACCACAACGACAACAAGGAACAGTTGTCGATGCGCGTGGTGATCGGTCAGCCTTCGCACCAGACCTTCTTCTTCCAGGATCAGATCGAGACGGTCGAGTTTAATCCTTTCTGGGGTGTGCCGCAGTCGATCATCATCAACGAGATGCTGCCGCGCCTGCGCTCCGACCCGAGCTATCTGGACCGGATGGGCTATGAGGTAACAGTCGGCGGTCGCGCCGTGGCGTCGTCCAGCGTCGACTGGTACGGCTCGACGACCAACGTTTCCGTGCGCCAGCCGCCGAGCGACGACAATGCGCTTGGCGAACTCAAAATCCTTTTCCCGAATGCTCACGCCATCTACATGCATGACACGCCTTCGAAGAGCTTCTTCAAACGCGATATGCGCGCCCTCAGCCATGGTTGCGTCCGCCTTGCCGAGCCACGCGCGATGGCAGCGGCCGTGCTGAACACGTCGGTGGACCAGATCGGCAAGGAGATTGCCACGGGCAAGAACCACGCCCTGCAGGTTCCGCAGAAGATCCCGGTCTACGTGGCTTACTTCACGGCCTGGCCGAACAAGGATGGTGTCATCCAGTATTTCGATGACGTATACGGCCGCGACGCCTATGTGCAGAAGGCTTTCGATGCGACGACGAAGGCGCGTGACGCGCAGATTTGATCGCGCCGATGATATGACGGCGGCCGGGGAGCCGCCTTTTCTTTTTGCGATCGGCTTGCCGCCGCTGCGCGCGTTGCGGAAGCAAGCTCCGCGATCAATTCGTCGATCTGTGCAGGCTCCGTGGATCTCGACGGGATGTCGGAATAGTCGAATGGCACGGCGATCAAAACCATATCGGCTACCGCGACATCGTGCGCTGTCCGATGGTGCCTTCACTGAAAACCATTGGGATACCGGAAGGGCTTCCGCACGGGAGACACTGGATTTGCACTCCGACGACGTCTCCCCACCCGTTGGTGATGATCTCCCTTGCCCTATCGAGTTCTTCCTGTGTTGGGAAGAGCGGGTAGACTTCGGTACCAGAATGCTGAACCCGTGCCAGCTTTCCTTCCAAGTCGGCAGGCGCATACCCGCTATTCAGGAAGGCCCGCGTCTCAGTGTATAGGTATTCCATCCACAATCGGGCTGCGTTCGGATGCGGAGTGAACGCGCTGATGGCCTGGGCATAGACGCCACCGACGATGCCCGTCTTCGGCCTCACGATCTCAATCCTGGTTCGTCCTCCTGATCGTTCCCGATCAGTAGCTGCAAGGTAGTCCCAGCTAACGAGGATAGGCGTGCGCCCGTCCTCAAGCGAAGCAAGGCCGCCGACGATAGGAACGAAGTTGCCGCGGCGGCTGAGGTCTGCAAAGAAGCTCAGCCCCTGATCGGCTGCCTCGTCCGCGTTCCCGTGAGCAGCTGACAGGCCCGCAGCGAAAATGCCTTGGATAGCTTGATTTGATGTCAGATTGCCGGCGAGACCCACGGCATTTCTGTATTTCGGCGAGGCGAGGTCCGCCCAATCGGTCGGCATCGTCGTCACGATATCCGCGTTGACCTCGAAGGCAAGCGTGCCGTAGTAGCCGCCGTACCAGTATCCATCAGGATCCTTGGCTGCGTCCGGAATGGCTTCCCACGCCGCCACCTTGTAAGGCCGCAGCAGGCCGTCCCTCTTCGCCGATAAGGCGAAAGGCAGACCGACGTCGATGACATCCGGCGCTTGCGAGTCGGCTGTGTCCCTCGCATTTCTGATGGTATTGATCACCTTGGCCGATCCCGCATCGGGCATAAGTTCGGTGATACCAAGGCCGTATTTCGCCTTGAAACCGTCGATGATGTCCCCGTATCCCCACCAGTCGCGAGGCAGGCCGACAACGGTGAGGTGGCCCTCTGCCTTGGCAGCGGCCACGAGCTCGTCCGTCGGAGCCGCGGACGCAGGAGATGAAGAATTGAGACCGGCCATCCCGGCGAGCGCCGCCGTGCTACCTTGAACGAGAAATTTTCTGCGCTGGAAATCAGGCATATTTCCCTCCGTGACGGTTCTGGAACGCAGTCGCACCGTCCATTCGTCGGTCACCTGAACAGGGACATGCGGGCTATGCGCAACCCACTTGGAACTATCGCGAGCCAATCATGTATCAGTTGCGCATATCACGCATGCGGCATCGGACGATTTGCAACTTGCGCCTTGTATCCTGAATCTGCGCCTCTGCAAAAGAAGAGTCCATAGTCGAGGCTGGGCATGTCGCAAAACCTCCTTGCGTAGGTCAGGGTTTCGCGAGGGTTTTTTCGCGCGATCGGGTTAGGGGCCGCGGGCCGCCTTTTCTTTTGCGTCAGCCTGCCGCCGCCGCCGGCGTTGCCGAGGCGAAGTCCTCGATCAATTCGTCGATCAGGGCAGGAGTTAACTCCTTGAAATGCGTAATCACGCTCGTTGGCCCGAGGGTCTCGACGGGGACGTCGGAATAGCCGAACGGCACGGCGATCGAAGGGACGCCGGCATTGCGGGCAACAAGAATGTCGTTGACGCTGTCGCCGATCATGACGGTCCTGCGGACATCGCCGCCGGCGCGCTCGATGGTTCCGAGAAGATGTTGGGCGTCGGGCTTCCTGACGGTGAAGGTGTCGCCGCCGGCAATGGCATCGAAATAATGGGTGAGTTCAAGCTTCTCGATCAGGTTGCGCGCCAGGCCCTCGAGCTTGTTGGTGCAAACGGCAAGCTTGCAGCCGGCACTCTTCAGTTGATCCATTGCCTCGACCAGGCTGGGGTAAGGCGCGGTATGTCCCGGCATGTTGTCGGTGTAGTGCGCAATGAAGCGGTTGAGCAGGGCAGGAAGCTGTTCCTGTGCCAACGGATGTCCTCGAAGACCGCAGGCCCGCTCGATCATGACCTTGGCGCCATGTCCGACGAGATGCGTGAGGTCGTCGTAGCTGACCGGCGCCACACCGATTGCCGCGATCGTATAATTCAGGCTCTCAACAAGATCGGTGTGAGTATCGAGCAGTGTTCCGTCAAGATCGAATACAACAAGGGCAGGGGTCAAGGATTGCGCCTTTCAGAAATGATGTCATCGGCAGTAGGTGATGAGGACCGGAAAAGCAATATTTGCCGGCAAAGGCGACGAGTTGCAAATGCCCACGGCTTTTCAAAAATCATTACGCTCTTTTGGCTTTCGTTTGGCAAGCGAGCCGTGTAAACAGCACATCCAACGCAATAATTCGGAGTCAGCGGCGCATGGATGCCCGCGAAATGAAGATCAAGGCCGCCGAGGCCGCACTCGCTCATGTCGAATATGGCATGCGGCTTGGAATCGGAACCGGGAGTACTGCCGAAGAGTTTGTTCGGCTGCTCGCAGAGAAGGTTTCAACCGGCTTCAAGGTCGAAGGCGTGCCAACCTCCGAACGCACGGCAAGGCTTTGCGTCGAGCTCGGCGTACCGCTGAAGTCACTGGATGAACTGCCGGAACTCGATCTGACGATCGATGGCGCGGATGAGGTCGATTCCGACCTCACGCTCGTCAAGGGTGGCGGCGGTGCACTGCTGCGCGAGAAGATCGTCGCTGCGGCATCTCAGCGCATGATCGTGATTGCCGACGAGAGCAAACTGGTCGAGACACTTGGCGCATTTCCGCTACCGATTGAGGTCAATCCGTTCGGACTCGTATCGACACGCATGGCGATCGAAAAGAAGGCCTCGAAGCTTGGGTTGAGCGGCAGCCTGACGCTGCGCCAATCCGGTGGCGAAGACTTCATGACGGACGGCGGCCACTACATCCTGGATGCATCTTTTGGCCGCATTCCTGATGCAGAGGCGCTTTCAAACGAGCTGAATTCAATACCCGGAGTCGTTGAACACGGGCTCTTTCTAAAAATGGCGGCGCTTGCGATCATTGCAGGTCCAGCAGGCGCACGCACGCTGCGGGCGAACAGGTAACAGGAGCATTGAAACTCATGATTAAATTTGCAGGTCTTGGCCGTTTTGCTGCTGCGACCGTTATTTTCTCAGGCGTCGCATTCGGCTTTGCCGCACATGCGCAGGAAGCCTCTCCGGAGCAGCTGAAGGCGGCCCGCGCTGCGATCGACGCGATCGGCGCCACCGCGCAGTTCGACAACATCCTGCCCGGACTGGCTGAGCGCCTGAAGGCCGATCTCATCCAGGACTCGCCGAACTACCAGGATGCGATCACCGCTGAGGTCGACAAGCAGGCACTGGCCCTTGCACCGCGTCGCGCCGATCTCGAGAAGGAAGCCGCGCTGACCTATGCCAAGGCATTCTCCGTCGAGGAACTCAACGCGATCGCCGAGTTCTACAACTCGCCGGTTGGCAAGAAGCTGCTCAAGGATGGCCCGATCGCTTCGCGCGAAACCGTCAAGGCCGCCGACATTTGGGCGCAGGGCATCTCGCGCGATCTGCAGAAACAGACGAGCGCTGAACTCGTGAAGGTCATCAAGGCCCCGCCACCGGCTGCCGATCCGGCGAACCCGGCCGCGACGGCCGCGCCGAAGCCAGCTGCACCGGCTGCTGCAAAGCCGAAGCCGTAAGAAGGCGCGAATAACAGATCAAAAGCCCGGCACCGTCCGGGCTTTTGTTTTTGCGGCCGCCGATACTATATCACTTTCACCTCACCAGCCGATTCCATCCGGAGTTTCTCATGACGTCCTACGATTACGATCTCTTTGTCATTGGCGGTGGCTCAGGCGGTGTGCGAAGCGCCCGCGTTGCAGCCTCGCTCGGTAAGAAGGTCGCGATCGCAGAGGAGTACCGCTACGGCGGAACATGCGTGATCCGCGGCTGCGTGCCTAAGAAGCTCTTTGTCTATGCGGCTCAGTTCCATGAACATTTCGAGGATGCCGCTGGCTTCGGCTGGACGGTCGGCGAGAGCTCGTTTGACTGGAAGAAGCTGATTGCCGCGAAGGACAACGAGATCGCGCGACTGGAAGGGCTCTACAAGAAGGGACTGGCCGGCGCCAACGCCGAAATCCTGGAAACACGTGCCGAATTGGTCGACGCGCATACGGTCCGGTTGGTCAATACCGGCAAGACGGTGACCGCGAAGACCATCGTGATCGCGACCGGTGGCCGCCCGAACCCGCACGCGGCTTTGCCTGGGAACGAACTCTGCATTTCCTCCAACGAGGCCTTCCATCTGGAGGAGCTGCCGAAGGCGATTGTGATTGCGGGTGGCGGTTATATCGCGGTGGAGTTTGCCAATATCTTTCACGGCCTCGGCGTCGAGACGACGCTGATCTATCGCGGCGCCGAGATTCTGTCGCGCTTCGATCAGGACCTCCGCCAGGGACTGCACGAGGCGATGACCGCCAAGGGCATCCGCATCCTCTGCCATGATATGCTGCAGAAGGTATCGAAAGAGGACGGTCGTCTTTCCGTCGAGACGCTGAAGAACGGCACGCTGGTTGCCGATGTCGTGATGCTGGCGCTCGGGCGCATTCCGAATACGGAAGGCCTAGGCCTGGAAGCCGCCGGTGTGAAGACCGACGAGCGCGGAGCGGTGGTGGTCGACGACTATTCTCGCACCAACGTCCCGAACATCTATGCGCTCGGCGATGTCACCGACAGGATACAGTTGACGCCGGTGGCGATCCACGAGGCAATGTGCTTCATCGAGACGGAGTACAAGGACAATCCGACCAAGCCCGATCACGAGACGATCGCAACGGCGGTCTTCTCGCAGCCCGAGATCGGTACCGTAGGGCTGACCGAGGAGGAAGCGGGCAAGCGCTACAAGGAGCTCGAGGTCTACCGTGCGCAGTTTCGTCCACTGAAGGCGACGCTGTCGGGGCGTGGCGAGAAGATGATCATGAAGCTGATTGTGGTCGCTGCCAGCCAAAAGGTTGTGGGCGCGCATATCCTCGGCCACGACGCCGGTGAGATGGCCCAGATCCTTGGAATTACGCTGAAGGCGGGCTGCACGAAGGACGATTTCGACCGGACGATGGCCGTGCATCCGACGGCCGCGGAAGAGCTCGTCACAATGTATGCCCCGAGCTATCGCATTCGGGACGGTGTTCATGTCTGACGCCAGCAGCTGGTGATGTGGGGCGTGCGGATCACGTTGAGGAAGAGCGCCTGTATGACGCTTCATTAGAATTGCCGGCGTTTTTCCGAGACAAGCTTAAATTGGATACAAACCGTCTTGGTATAGTGATCGTTGATCGTACGTTTTCTGTTTGAAAATACGTCATCGAATTCCTTTATATCGCGCGTGGTCGCCGATTTAATCCTCAGTGTCGAAGAGCGGAACGCCGCTATGCAAGATGGCACTAAAGGGTTATAAGCCGCCCAACATTTTTAGGACGGAACATCCGGACTGACCGGATGGTGGAGCAGGTGAGTAAGATGGCAGAGAATTGGACACCGAGTAGTTGGCGGCAAAAACCGATCCAGCAGGTTCCGGACTATCCGGACCAGGCCGCATTGGCAGCAACGGAAGCCCAGCTCGCATCCTATCCGCCTCTTGTCTTTGCGGGTGAAGCACGCCGGCTGAAGAAGCATCTCGCCAACGTTGCAGAAGGCAACGGTTTCCTGCTGCAGGGTGGCGATTGCGCCGAGAGTTTTGCCGAGCATGGCGCCGACAACATCCGCGACTTCTTCCGTGCGTTCCTGCAGATGGCCGTCGTCCTGACCTTCGGGGCACAGCTGCCGGTGGTCAAGGTCGGCCGCATCGCCGGGCAGTTCGCCAAGCCGCGCTCTTCCGGCATCGAGACGCAGGATGGCGTGTCGCTTCCGAGCTACCGTGGCGACATCATCAACGGCATCGAGTTCACGGAAGAATCACGTATTCCGAACCCGGAGCGCCAGGCTATGGCCTATCGCCAGTCGGCCGCTACTCTGAACCTGCTGCGCGCCTTCGCAATGGGTGGCTACGCGAACCTCGAGAACGTCCATCAGTGGATGCTTGGCTTCGTCAAGGATAGCCCGCAGGGTGAGCGCTACCGCAAGCTTGCCGGCCGCATCAGCGAAACCATGGACTTCATGAAGGCGATCGGCATCAGCGCGGAAAACAATCCGAGCCTGCGCGAGACGGACTTCTTCACCAGCCACGAAGCGTTGCTGCTTGGCTATGAAGAGGCGCTGACGCGCGTCGACTCGACGTCTGGCGACTGGTACGCGACTTCGGGCCACATGATCTGGATCGGCGACCGCACGCGCCAGGCAGACCATGCCCATGTCGAATACTGCCGCGGCATCAAGAATCCGATCGGCTTGAAGTGCGGTCCGTCTCTGCAGGCGGACGATCTTCTGAACCTGATCGACATTCTCAATCCGGAAAACGAAGCGGGCCGGCTGACGCTGATCTGCCGCTTCGGCCACGACAAGGTTGCCGAGCATCTGCCGCGTCTCATCCGCGCGGTCGAGCGCGAGGGGCGCAAGGTCGTCTGGTCGTGCGATCCGATGCATGGCAACACGATCACGCTGAACAACTACAAGACGCGTCCGTTCGAGCGGATCCTGTCGGAAGTCGAAAGCTTCTTCCAGATCCATCGTGCAGAAGGTTCGCATCCGGGCGGCATCCACATCGAGATGACCGGCAAGGACGTGACGGAATGCACCGGCGGCGCCCGCGCCGTCACGGCCGAGGATCTGCACGATCGCTACCACACGCATTGCGACCCGCGTCTCAATGCTGACCAGGCGCTCGAACTGGCCTTCCTGCTGGCCGAGCGCATGAAGGGCGGGCGCGACGAAAAGCGCATGGCCGTCAACGGTTGATCGAAAATAGAAGAAAAAGCCCGCCTGATGCCGGGCTTTTTTGTTTTATACGATGGTGGCGGGTGGCGCGCTCTGACTACCGTATCGGACGTCGCTCCGTATGAGTTCGCATCGGCGGAATGCTCTAGCGGATTTGGCCGGCCGCCCAGTGGATAGCGCTGTCCAATTCGGCAAACTTTGCGGATTGCCAGTGGAAATAGTCCTCGATGAATGTCTTGGAAAGCCATAGCGTGCCACGGTTGCGCGGGTTTTCCCAGCCGAGCATGCCGTCCGTTTCTGCTTTCTTGAACATCCGTTTCAAGTTGGTGAGGGAGATGCCGAAGTCGCTCGCGATTTCGCTGATCGTCACGCCTTTCAGCAGAGTGCGATCATGCTCCCGCGCGTCGTCCGGCAGGCGGCTGATCAGATCGTGCAGCACGAGGCCGCCGACATCCGACCAGAGGAAATGCCCGATGCTGCTCCGGGGTTCCTTCCAGACCGGATCCTGGATAAGGGCACGCGCAGCTCGCGGCTGTGCGAGAAGGAAGAGCCGCGGGGTGTCAGCGGTCAGGTTTGCGCGATTGCCGCCGTCGAGTTGATCGAGGCAGGCCATATGGCCCTGGAACCAGGAGGCCATGGCCTCCTCGCTCGCCTCGGTCGTCTCGAGGCGACGCAGGCGCCGGTCGGGCGTTTCATCGGCAGCATCCCGCAGGAACTTATAGGCAATCAGTTCTGCAAGGAACGACGCAGCCGTATTCTTACTGGCGAGATCGAACTCTTTGGCCACCTGCATCATGCGGCCGGCCGTGAGCCCCGAACGTGGGTTGCCTCGGTCTCGTCCGGCATGCATGGCAAACAGCGTTTGCGTCATTAGCCACTTTTGGTGCGAGGCGGCGAGGCGGGCAAGGCGAGGAGCGCGCTTGTGTATGTCGATAAGGTGGAGTGCGATCTGGCGTTCGATCGACAGAAACAGAGGGTGATGAAGGATTTCGTCGCGTGTATGCAGTCGGCCAGTGAGCATCGTATCGTATTGTCGGATCGGATTGGTTCCCGTTGCTCCTCCAACATTTGCGTCGATGTTTCAATGCGGGACTTGGTTAGCGGATCGTTAATCGATTGGTATAGTTAAATTCAAGCGATCCCGGATCCTTCGATCAACTGGGCAGACGCTGGTTCAAACGCTCGATGTCTTCGCGCAATGCTGCAATTTCGGTGAGCACGCGCATGTCAATCTTCTGATGCAGGGATAGAACTTCCAGTTCTGCTTTGAGATTGACCTCATAGTCTTTTGCCGCCTCGAAACGATCGCGCTCCGCCTGGCGGTTTTGCGACATCATGATGATCGGAGCCTGGATCGCCGCCAGCATCGAAAGCACGAGATTGAGGAAAATGAACGGATAGGGATCGAAGGCGCGCGTCAGCAATACAATGGTGTTTACAACGCACCAGCAGACCAGGAAGAGCAGGAAAGCAATAATAAAGCTCCACGAGCCGCCAACACGCGCAATCGTATCTGCCAAGCGCTGGCCGGAGGAAGATTCGGCTTGAAGAGCGGCATTGATATCGGTCGAGATTATCTTCCGCTCGTGCGCCTTCGCGAGAACGCGCCTTTCGATCTCGCCGAGTTCGTAGGCCGGCTTGTCGAAGTGATGGTGGATGAGGTCCGATAGGTTATGCATGGCCGACTCCGAATGCTAGATCGCTCGGGCGCCAGTATTCCGTAATGTTTTCAAATTGCAATGCGGGCTTGTGCCGCTTTTCTATGTGCCTTGCGCATAGAGCCAGGCATGCTGCGGGAAGAACCGCTCGAGCGTCTGAGCCTTGCCGAACATGATGTCATGCTGGAGGTATCGATAGTCCCGGACGAGGGGATCGAGGTTCTTCGGCTTCAGGACCCAATCGGGAGATGCCGTGTTGTCGCGGGCAATGAGCTGATATCGGTCGATGACGCTGTACTTCTTCTGCACGCGGCCGAGGAAGCCCGTGTAGTAGGGATGCTCGAAGCCGGCGAACTTCAGGAGGTGGTACGAAAGCAGTGAGGGGCTGATGGTGCCGACATCCTTCTTGCTGCCCTTCTTGTTCGACCAGATGACGAGCGGGGTCTCGTGTTCCTGCTTCATGACGCTCACTGATGCCTTGCGGGTGGCAACCTGGTCCGGCATGTAGCCGGTCGCCATGTAGACATTGCCGAGCGGGGGCAGGTGGTCGCCCCACAGCACGATGATCGTTTCGCGGTCGCGCTTTTCTGCCCAATCCATCAGCATCTTGAGGCTGTCGTCGGCTTCCTTGACACCCTGCGTATAGGTGCCAAGGGTGGCGCGGTCGGCATCGTTCAGGTTGCCCTTGATGTCGATAGTGTTGTGGGCGTAACGGTTCGGTTCGTAGGGGCCATGTCCCTGCAAGGTGACACCAAAGAAGAAGAACGGGCGATCCATGCCGTCAGCCTCGTTCATGATCTCCTTCATAAGCGACTCGTCCGAAGCGAAGATGCCTCGCTTTTCCATGGGAGGCAGGGTTTCTTCGGAGCGGAACTGCTCGAAGCCGAAGTCCTTGTAAACCTCGTTGCGATTCCAGAACCAGCCGCTGAACGGATGAAGCGACCGCGCCGCGTAACCTTCGCCACGGAAGAACGTGGCGAGCGAGGGAACATCACGACGGATGTATTGCTGGTAGGGAATGCTGCCGTATGGCAGGAAGGCGTTGGAGAAACCTGTCAGCGCCTCGAATTCGACATTGGCGGTCATGCCGCCAAACTCCGGCGAGAAGACATAGCCGGACTGCTCTGCACGGATCGTCGGCATAGGATCTGGCGACAGGCTCAGCGTCTTCAGGCGGGTCGGATCCCAGAATGACTCGCTCATCAGCATGATCACGTCGGGCTTTTCGCGTGGCCCGCTGAGGTAGCCGTAGTTGCGGCCGGGGATGGCGTCGAGCGCCTCTGTACCGAAGCCGACAGGCGCTGCCACGTCTGCCATCGGAATGTTGAAGATGAAGGCGAGGATGAAGCCGTTGCTGCGGTAGTTTTCCTTCTGGTCCCACATCATCGGAACCACCTGCAGGCGGTCACGGATGAAGGAATATTGGGAATAGTCCATCAAGGACCCGAAAGCCGCGATAACGGGCAGGCCGACGCAAAGCCGGCGGACGCGAGAGGCCCTTGGGAGCTTTGGGAAGTTGCGCCAGGCGAAGCGCCAGAGGAAGACAATCGCGGTAACGGACAAGACGATGCCGACAAGCATCGCAACGGCCGTCCAGGGGCGGTCGCGCACCATCACAGGGAGCAGTTCCATGATCTGCCGCCCGAAAAGGACGTCCGATGGATAAAGCGGGTCCGAAAGGTAGTGCTGCTTCTGGTTGGATACGATGGCGGGGACGATCACAAGCGGAAGAACGATCAGCGCCGAAATGAACCGCCGGCCCAGGACTGCATCGAGCGACAGCATCAGGACAGTCAACATCACAACCGTCGTCATCCCCGGACGCACAGGCGATGTCAGGAATTCGCGGACGTCGGCCAACCCATCGCGGGCAATGATCTCCACAGTGGCGGTGGCAAGGAGCGCAAGCAGGGCACAAAAAGCAACGCTGAGTGCGGTGCGTAGGGCGGGCGACCGAGCGCTTCCCCCGAAATCGGTGGAAAGCGACGCAAAACGCGCTGCCGCTGCAGACCTCATTACCAACGCGATCAACTGGAAAACTCCGACGTCATAGAAGCTTCGTCGAACTGTCACATCTTCGTCATGAATGCTAGATGAACCGTTAGGTTTCCTGCATTTGTGATCGGTGGATAAAACGCCCATCACGCAGGAACTACCTCCAGACCAGATTCTCGGTCAGGCGCATTTGCTTGTGCTGAGTGGCGAGCCGTCGTAGGTCTGGCGGATTCGATGCTTAGGAGGATTCAGATTGCGCAGTTCCGTTGAGATCTACAGCATCAGGACAGGCGAGGCGCGCGTCGTCTGGCAAACCACGCAACTCGTTGAGGCGCCGAATTTTTCGCCGGATGGGACCTATCTGCTGTTGAACGGCGACGGACTCCTCTACCGTCTCGCACTTGATGGTTCGAGCAAGGTCGGCAAGGTCGATACCGGCTTTGCGACGACCTGCAACAACGACCACGGCATTTCGCCCGATGGCCGCCAGATCGTCATCTCCGACAAAACCGAGTTCGGGAAGTCGACGATTTATGTGCTGCCGGCCGAAGGTGGTACGCCGCGGCTGGTGACGCAAAATCGGCCATCCTATTGGCACGGCTGGTCGCCCGACGGGAAGCAACTCGCCTATTGTGGCATCCGCAACGATTTGTTCGATATCTACACGATCTCCGTTGACGGCGGCGAAGAAAAGCGGCTGACCCACGGCGAGGGACGCAATGACGGGCCGGACTATTCCGCCGACGGTCAATGGATCTACTTCAATTCTAGCCGCACCGGCCTCATGCAAATCTGGCGAATCCATCCCGATGGGACCGGTCTCGAGCAGGTCACCAGTGACAACTATGGGAACTGGTTTGCCCATCCGTCGCCCAACAACGACAAGGTTCTGATCCTTTCTTACGATCCTGATGTGTTCGACCATCCACGCGATCTCGATGTTCGCCTGCGGCTGATGGACATGGACGGCGGAAACCTGACGATGCTCTTCGATCTCTTCGGCGGGCAGGGAACGATCAACGTGCCCAACTGGTCGCCGTCAGGTGATGAGTTCGCCTATGTGCGCTACTTTCCCGTCTCGGATTAAGGGATTGCGTCGGCCAGGGTTTATGGGCATAGACGCGTCCGTCGGGTGCCCGCCGCGGGCGGGAGAATCGGGAATTCGGTGAAAGACCGAAACGTGCCCAACGCTGTAAGGCTGACGGCTGCCGCAAAGAGCCACTGGTCCAGTACCGGGAAGGCGCGGCAGTCGGATGACGCCAAGTCAGAAGACCGGCCCGACACCATAGACTGACCCGCGTGGACGGCGGGCGGTTGTGTTGTTGGGGATTGACGATGCGACCAGACCATTCAGGCTCCCTGTCGGGAGCCGCAGCCTTTTCGACCGAGGAACGCGACGCCGTCTACAGGGCTATTTCGACGCGACGCGACGTGCGTTCCGAGTTTCTCCCGGATGCCATACCGGACGACGTCGTCAAAAGGCTTCTGACGGCCGCGCATCACGCGCCGTCCGTTGGGTTCATGCAGCCCTGGAATTTTATCCTGGTGCGCGATGACAAGGTGAAGGAGGCCGCGTGGCAGGCCTTCAATCGCGCCAACCGCGAGGCCGGCGAGATGTTTGAAGGCGGGCGGCAACAGCTCTATCGCTCGCTGAAGCTTGAGGGCATCCGAACCGCACCGCTCAGCATCTGCGTGACCTGCGATCCGGACCGCTGCGGCGATGTCGTTCTTGGCAGGACGCACAATCGGCGGATGGATTCCTACTCCACGGTCTGCGCCGTGCAGAATCTGTGGCTCGCCGCCCGAGCCGAAGGCGTGGGGGTCGGCTGGGTGAGTATCTTTCACGAGTCCGATATCAAGGACATCCTCGGTGTTCCTGATCGGGTCGAGATCGTTGCCTGGCTCTGCGTCGGCTATGTCGACCGGCTCTATGACCAGCCGGAACTCGCCGTCAAAGGATGGCGCCAGCGATTGGTGCTGGAGGAACTGGTGTTTACGGATCGCTGGGACAATCCAGCGGACTGAGGGCGGCTATTGCTGCTGCGGCTGAGGGCCCGGCTTTGCCGGATGCTTGAGGTCGATTGTGCCTTGGTCGCCGGCTAAGAATTGCGGACCGATCTGGCGCACCTTGTTGGTCGCCGGATCATATGGCCTGTCCGGCACCTGAGGCTGCGGTGCAGCCGGGGCGGCGACCTTGCTCGCTGGCTCGGGCTTCTTGGTTTCGATCGTGGTGATCGATCCTTGTTGCGGCGGTTCGCTGATCGATTGGCTTTTTCGCATCCGCTCATAGTAGGCGTTGAGGTCGCAGCTGCAGGATGATTTTTCGCCGGGTTTGCGGTTCTTGTAGGCGAAAGCGTTCGGCATTGCGCTGTAAGGAGCGCCCGTCGCCGCCGATATCATCTGTGAAGTCTCAGTGCTGGAGACGTCATGATAAAAGAGCTCGGTGTCGATGCCGGGACACATCTTCGAGCAGGTGTCGGCATCGCGGGCGAAGTCCTGCGAGGTTGCATTCGAGCTTAACGGAAAAAAGCCACCGTCGCAGGTGCGCACACAGACGGTATTGAGATGAGAGGGCGTCGACATGCCGGGGAGGTATCGGCGCTGGCCGGGATCGCCACCCGGCGGTACGAAGGTGTCGTTTCGCAGCGCCTGATCTTCAATGCTTGGAGGCGGTGCATATCCATCGCCGCTGTCGGCGGGCCACTGTTCCTCGTTGCAGCCATTGTCATCGAGCGCCGCAAGAAGCTCGTTTCGCGTGCGGACATCCTCGCTTTGGCCACGCAGCTCGTCGCGCCGCTGCTGCAGATAACGGATGTTGTCGACCATTTTGCTCTCCGCGCGCTCAAGCTCCCCGCAATAGCCGTCATCGTCGCCGATCACGACCATGCTGCCGCTTGTGCAGCCGTTCTGACGGAGATCGCTACGGACCTTGCGAAGCTCAAGGTTCTGTTCGGCGATGGCGCTGGCGAATTTGCGCACCTCGGGCGTGCTGCCGATGATTTGCGGCAGATCGGCAAGGCGGGCACGCAGGTCTCCGCAGATCGCCGGCACCTGGGCATGGGCCGGGCCGATCAACACAAGTGCGGCTGCGAATGACAGAATCCAGCGGTTCAAGGCATCGTCCCATCGGTGAGCAGGTCGTAAGGCGCGGCGTCCCGCCGCGCCTCCATTGCTAGCCCGTTTGTCTTAACAGGCTGCAGTCGGAATCTTAGCGCATTTTCTCGATCGGCCGCAAATCACGCCGGCTGTGAAGCCTCGACGACGGCGAGGGCAGCCATGTTGACGACACCGCGGGAGGTCACCGAGGGCGCCAGGATGTGCGCCGGCAGCGCAGCGCCCAGCAGGATCGGCCCTACATGCAAGCCGTCGATCATCGATTTCACGACGCCGAGGGTGATGTTCGCCGAATCCAGGTTCGGGAAGACCAGCAGGTTCGCTTCGTCATGCAGGGTCGTGTCGGGCATGACGCGCTTGCGCAGGGCGTCGGAGATCGCGCTCTCGCCATGCATCTCGCCGTCGACTTCAAGCTCCGGGGCTGCTTCGCGAACGAGCTTGAGAGCAGCACGCATCTTCGTCGCGCTCTCGGATTCACGCGAGCCGAAATTCGAGTGGGAAACGAGGGCCACGCGCGGCGTAATGCCGAAGCGCTTGATTTCCTCGGCGGCGAGAACCGCGGACTCGGCGATTTCTTCCGCAGTCGGATTGAAGGTGACGTAGGTGTCCGTGAAGAACGTGGCTCCGCGCTGCGAGATCAGCAGGCTGAGTGCCGAGAAGTCGCAGACGTCATGCCGCTTGCCGATGATCTGGCGAACGTCGCGCAGATGTTTCTCGTAACGGCCTTCCAGGCCGCAGATCAGAGCGTCGGCTTCGCCGCGCTTCAGCGCCAGCGCGCCGATGACGGTCGTGTTGGTACGAACGATCGTGCGGGCGGCCTCCGGAATGACGCCGCGACGCCCGACCAGCGAGAAGTAGAGATCGACATATTCGCGGAAGCGCGGATCGTCTTCCGGGTTGATGACGTCGAAATCCGAAAGCGGGCGGATGCGCAGGCCGTAGCGCTGGAGGCGCGTTTCGATGACCTGCGGGCGGCCGATCAGGATCGGTTCGGCAATGCCTTCTTCCAGCAGCACCTGCGCGGCGCGCAGCACGCGTTCATCCTCACCTTCCGAGAAGATGACCCTCTTGCGCTCGGCATTCTTCGCCGCAGCAAAGATCGGTTTCATGATGAAGCCCGAACGGAAGACGAAACGATTGAGCTGGTCGAGATAGGCGTCGAAATCGGTGATCGGACGCAGGGCGACACCGCTTTCGGCGGCAGCCCTCGCGACCGCCGGGGCGATCCGCAGGATCAGGCGCGGGTCGAAGGGCGAAGGGATCAGGTAGTTCGGGCCGAAGACCGGCGTTTCGCCCGAATAGGCGCGGGCGGCGACGTCGGACGGCTCCTCCCGCGCAAGTGCCGCGATGGCGCGCACGGCAGCCATCTTCATTTCTTCGTTGATGGTGACCGCGCCGCAATCCAAAGCACCCCGGAAGATGTAGGGGAAGCAAAGAACATTGTTCACCTGGTTCGGGAAGTCGGAGCGACCGGTGCAGATCATTGCATCGGGGCGGGCAGCGCGGGCGAGATCGGGCATGATCTCCGGCGTCGGATTGGCGAGCGCCATGATCAGCGGGTTTTCGGCCATCTGCGCCAGCAGTTCCGGCTTCAGCACGCCGGCGGCAGACAAGCCAAGGAATACGTCGGCGCCACCGATGTTTTCCGCAAGCGTGCGCGTGTCRCTCTTTTGGGAGTAGACGCTCTTCCACTCGTCCATCAACTCTGTACGGCCTTCGTAGACCAGGCCTTCGATGTCGTGGACCCAGATATTCTCGCGTTTGGCGCCCAGCGTGACGAGGAGGTTGAGGCAGGCGAGGGCAGCGGCACCCGCGCCCGAAGCGACGATCTTGACCTCGTCGATCTTCTTGTTGGCCAGTTCCAGGCCATTGAGGATCGCCGCAGCGACGATGATGGCCGTGCCATGCTGGTCGTCATGGAAAACCGGGATCTTCATGGTCTCGCGGAGGCGGCGCTCGATCTCGAAACATTCCGGCGCCTTGATGTCCTCGAGATTGATGCCGCCGAAGGTCGGCTCGAGCGAGGCGACGGTCGAGACCATCTGATCGACACTCGTTGCATCGACCTCGATATCGAAGACATCGATGTTGGCAAACTTCTTGAAGAGGACGGCCTTACCCTCCATGACCGGCTTTGATGCCAGCGGACCGATATTGCCGAGGCCGAGAACGGCCGTACCGTTGGAAATGACCGCTACGAGATTTGCGCGCGAGGTATAGTCGGCGGCCGTCTCGGGATTGTCGCGGATGGCGAGACAGGGTGCTGCGACGCCGGGGGAATAGGCCAGCGCCAGGTCGCGCTGGTTGCCGAGCGGCTTGATTGCCTGGATTTCAAGCTTGCCCGGACGCGGATAGCGATGGAAGTAGAGCGCCTGCTCGTCGAGGCTTCCACCTGCCAAATTCTTTTCCGTCTTGGACTTTTCGTGATGATCCATCATCGCCTCCGGCTGCCGCATGCTGTCTTTGAACTGCCTTCAATACATCAAACGGGATGGTCGAACAGTCGGAATTTCCGTTCGAAATGCGAAAACAGCGCAAATCTGCCGTGGGGGGAGCGCAGGTCTGTAGAGACCGGGAAAATCGGGCGTGACAACCGGATGTCATCTTCCTGAAACACGACTCTGGTTTTGGAAGGTCAGGTGAACCATGGGACACGAGCAGGATGCTTGTGAGGGACAATATGGATACGCGGCACTTCCGTACGCTTTTCATTTCCGATGTGCATCTCGGCTCCAAGGCCGCGAAGGTGGACTTCCTGTTGGATTTTCTCAAGCATCACGAGGCCGATACCATCGTCCTCGTCGGCGATATCATCGATGGCTGGCGACTGAAGCGCAGCTGGTACTGGCCGCAGGATTGCAACGACGTGGTCCAGAAGCTGCTGCGCAAGGCGCGCAAGGGCACGCGGGTGGTTTATATCCCCGGCAATCACGACGAATTCCTTCGTGACTTTCCAGGCACCCATTTCGGTGGCATCGAGGTTGCCGAGCGCATCATGCACGAAGCGGCCGACGGCAAGAAGTACCTCGTGCTGCATGGCGACGAGTTCGACGTCGTGGTGCGCAACGCCCGCCTGCTCGCCTATCTCGGCGACTGGGCATACGACATGGCGATCATAATCAATATTGGCCTAGCAGCAATCCGTCGCCGGATGGGGATGCCGTACTGGTCGTTTTCCGCATGGGCCAAGCTTCAGGTGAAGCATGCAGTCAATTTCATCGGCGAGTTCCAGCGCGTCGTTGCCGACGAAGCCCGTAAGCACGGTGCGGACGGCGTGATTTGTGGCCACATTCATCACGCTGTCATGGAAGACATGGACGGGATCCGTTACATCAACACTGGAGACTGGGTCGAAAGCTGTACGGCGATCGCCGAGCATCAAGACGGCGCCTTTGAATTGATCGAATGGCGTTCCATGAGCGGTACGCAGGCGGTCCCGATGGCGATCGGGCATCGCGAAAAGGACGTCGCCCGGCAAGCCGCTTAGGCGCAATCTCCCAAGCCAGCAATTCAATGCATCAGTTTAGCCCGTTGTGTCTTTGCGACAGGCCCTATTTATTTTTTTAAACGTTTCAATCGGGCAATTTCTTGCCATAGTCGCCCTTAGGTTGACGTGATAGGCAGCGTTCAGTTTCCTGCAGGTCCACCTAATGATTCCCACTCAAAACCCTCAGACAGGCGAGGGCGCCCCGCCGCGCTTTCGGCTTCTCAGTGCCCTGTCTTACTGCGCGCCCCTGCTCGTCAATGGCGTTGCGTTGCCCTTCTTTCCGATGTGGCTTGCACAGCACGAATTCAACGACCACGAGATCGGCGTCATCCTCGCGGTGCCGATGGTCGTGCGCGTGCTCGTCGCCCCGATCGTGGCGATGTATGCCGACCGGATGAGGGAGCGAGCGGATGTGCTGCTGTTTTCCGGAGTCCTGTCGCTGCTGACAGCCATCGCGCTCTACTGGACGAACACATTCTGGCCGGTGCTGATCGTCTACACGATCCAGGGAGCGACCTTTGCCTGTTATGTCCCGGTTGTCGAATCGATCGTGATCTCCGGAGTGCGGCGCTGGGGTCTGGATTACGGCTCCATGCGGGTATGGGGGTCGGTAGCGTTCATCGTCTCCACTCTGATCGGCGGGCAGCTGATCGGGCATTGGGGTGGCGAGATGGTGTTGCCTGTCATGACCTTTGGCTTTGTTATGACTGTTGTGATGGCTATCTATTGTCCCCGGATCGGCCCGACGCGCAGGCGCGGGATACCTGTCGATATCTCGGCTGCAACGGGGAGTTCTCTGCGCCAGCCCCATTTGTTGGCGTTGCTGATCGGGGTCGCAATCCAGCAGTCGAGCCACGCGGTGCTGCAGGCCTTCGCATCCCTCTACTGGCGAGAACTCGGCTTTTCCGGCACTGAGATCGCCGTTTTGTGGAGTGCTGGCGTTGCGGCCGAAGTGACCGTCTTCTTTCTTTCCCGCCGGCTGAACCGCCGGTTCAGCGCCTGGACGCTAATCCGGTTCGGGGCGGCGGTCAGCGTGTGTCGCTGGATTCTGTTCCCGATGCATTGGGGGTTCTGGGGCTTCTTCCTGCTTCAGTGCATGCATTCCTGCACCTATGCGTTCGTGCATACGGGCGTGCAGACACGTATCGTCGCCTCGGTGCAGGAGACGCAGGAATCGTCGGCGCAGGGCGCGTATTTCTTCTACAACGGCATGTTCATGGGGCTGATGACCATCGCCTCCGGTTACATCTACGCTTGGCTCGGCCTCGCAAGCTACTACGTGATGGCACTCGTCGCCCTGACCGGTCTCGGGCTGGTTATCGCGGCTTACTATCTTCAGCCCCAGAGCGTCGTTTCCGGCGGGAAAACGAGAGAGGCCGTATAACGCAGTCCCGGTTCGCGGTCGCGAGCAAGCAGCAGCGGTCCATCGAGGTCGACGAACTCGGCGTCCTGGGCCAGCAGCACGGCTGGCGCCATTGCCAGCGACGTGCCGACCATGCAGCCGACCATGATCTTGAAATCAAGGCGTTGCGCCTCTTTCTTCATCACAAGCGCCTCCGTGAGGCCACCCGTTTTGTCGAGCTTGATATTGATCGCGTCGTAGCGGTCGCGAAGGCTGGCGAGGTCCCCGGTATGGTGGACGCTTTCATCCGCGCAAACGAGGACGGGACGACGGATCTCCGCCAGAAATTCATCCTTGCCGGCCGGCAGCGGCTGTTCGACCAAGGCGACGCCCATATCGGCAGCGATGCGCAGATGATGCTCAAGCGTTTCGTCAGGCCAGCCCTCATTGGCATCGAGGATGATCGCCGCATTGGGCGCTGCCTCGCGAACCGCGCGGATACGGCTTTCGTCATCGCCGGTGCCGACCTTGACCTTCAGGAGGGCCCGATCGGCGTTTGCGCGCGCCTGTGCGGCCATGACGTCAGGTTCGCCGAGCGAGATCGTGAAGGCGGTCGTCAGCGGCTGCGGCTGCGCCAGGCCAAGCGCCATGATCACGGTTTCGCCCGAACTCTTGGCTTCCAGATCCCAGAGGGCGCAGTCAACGACATTGCGCGCGGCGCCGGGAGGCATAGCTCGCTGAAGTTCCTTTCGCGTCAGGCCGGCTTCAATCAACGGCTTTGCCGCTTCGATCTGTGCTGCCACGCTTTCCATGGTCTCGCCATAACGGCGATAGGGAACGCATTCGCCTCGGCCGGCAAACCCGTTTTCCCGGATTATGCAGAGGATCACGTCTGCCGACGTTTTGGCGCCCCGCGAGATCGAGAATGTGCCCGCTATGGGGAAGGAATCCGTGTGAATTTGAAGTGACCGTGGCATATTTGCAATCCTGCGCGCATGGAAATTTGGTGCGGCTTGGGTATATTGATCCGAAGCGGCGAACCGTTAGTTCGCGAGTCGGCAATGTCGCCGTAAGCCTTGAAAGACACAAGCGTTTTGAAGTCCGAAACCCGTAACGCCGCCTCACTGCATGTGGACGACCAGAGCCATGGCGCGGGTCAGTTCGTTCATATCGAAGGGAACTGGCGAAGCGCCAACCTGCATCTCGTTTTGCGTGACTTCGACAAGCTTACCGCCAGCCGAAGCGGCGAGGTGACACTCGACCTATCAGGCGTGACCGATATCGACACCGCGGGCGTCTGGCTGCTCTGCCGGCTGAAGAAGCAGGTGGAAGGCGCCGGTGGGACCGTGCGCTTCGAAGGCAGTAACACCCATATCGACGAGATGATCGCGGAGTTTTCCGAGGAACCGCCGCAGCCCGAGCAGGAGCCGCAGCCAAGCGCAAGCTGGCCGGAGCGGATCTTCGCACCGATCGGCAAGATCACCTCCGAGCTCTGGAACAACCTCGCGGCCGCGATGTATATCCTCGGCTCCGCTGTCCGCGGCGCGCAAATGAAATTCGGGCGAGGCAGCGGCGTATCGCCGGCGTCGATCGTCAACCAGATCGACCACATGGGCGTGCGCGCGGTGCCGATCATATTGCTGATGTCGTTTCTGATTGGTGCGATCATCGCGCAGCAGGGCGCCTTTCAGCTCCGCTATTTTGGCGCCGAAGTCTTCGTCGTCGATCTAGTCGGTATCCTGCAGCTTCGCGAAATCGGTGTGCTTCTCACCGCCATCATGATTGCCGGCCGCTCGGGCAGCGCCATCACGGCTGAAATCGGCTCGATGAAGATGCGCGAGGAAGTGGACGCATTGAAGGTCATGGGGCTCAATCCCGTGGGCGTGCTGATTTTCCCGCGCCTAGTTGCCCTTACGGTGGCGCTGCCGCTGTTGACGGTCATCGCGAACTTTGCCTCGCTCGCCGGCGCAGCCGTGGTCGCCTGGGCCTATTCCGGCATCACCTTAGCCAACTTCGTCTCCCGCCTGCATGAGGCGATCACGCTGTCGACGGTGCTGTCCGGGATGATCAAGGCGCCGTTCATGGCGCTGGTTATCGGTATCGTTGCGGCGGTCGAGGGCTTAAAGGTAGGCGGCAGCGCCGAGTCGCTTGGCCAGCACGTGACCGCGGCGGTAGTGAAGGCGATCTTTGTCGTTATCCTCATGGACGGGCTTTTTGCCATGTTCTATGCGGCCATCAATTTCTAAGGATTGTACGTGGACGGGCAGCATACAGAGACCGGAAACAACGAGGGGCGAGATGTCGTGCTATCAGCGCGCGGCGTGACCGTCGCTTTCGGGTCGAAGGTTGTTCTCGACCATCTGGATCTGGATATCTATCGCGGCGAAATTCTCGGTTTTGTCGGAGCGTCGGGAACGGGCAAGTCGGTCTTGATGCGGACGGTGCTTCGGTTGCTGCCGCGGCGCTCTGGAACGATCAAGATTCTCGGTCAGGACTTCGATGAGTTGGACGAGCCGCAGCGCAACGCGCTCGACATGCGGCTCGGTGTGCTGTTCCAGCAGGGGGCGCTGTTTTCGTCGCTGACCGTCCGGGAGAACATCCAGGTTCCAATGCGCGAGTATCTGGACCTGCCCCAGTCGCTGATGGACGAACTCGCGCAGCTCAAGATCCGCCTCGTCGGGCTTGCGGCTGATGCCGCCGACAAATACCCGTCGGAGCTTTCGGGCGGCATGATCAAGCGTGCTGCGCTGGCACGCGCGCTTGCGCTCGATCCGGAATTGGTCTTCCTTGACGAGCCAACGTCGGGCCTCGACCCGATCGGTGCCGCGGAGTTCGACGAGCTCATCGCAAGGCTCAGGGACACCCTCGGCCTGACCGTCTACATGGTCACGCACGACCTCGACAGTCTCTTCTCGGTCTGTGACCGGATTGCGGTGCTTGGCAAGAAGCGGGTATTGGTCGAGGGAACGATCGACGACATGCTGGCCTGCGACGATCCTTGGGTTCAGGCTTATTTCAAGGGCAAGCGGGCGCGTTCGGTCGTGCCGCAGCGTGGCCACGCAGGCAAGGACAGCCTGGCGCAAGATAGCCGCGGGAAGTGAGCGGATACGATGGAAACAAAAGCGAACTACACGATTGTCGGCTTTTTCACGGTGCTCGTTATCGCGGCGGCGTTCGGTTTCGTTTACTGGATGGCGGAATATGGGCGCGGTGGGCCGATGGCCGAACTGATCGTCCGGATTCCCGGCTCCGCGAACGGCTTGAGCGTCGGCTCGCCGGTGCGGTTCAACGGCATTCAGGTCGGTTCGGTCAAGTCGCTGTCCATCGATGCCGACGATCCCAGTTTCTCACTGGCGTTCACCGAGGTGCGGGTCGACGCGCCTATCTATCCCTCGACGAAAGCCATCCTTGAAATCCAGGGTCTGACGGGTGCTGCCTATATCGAACTTTCGGGCGGGAGGATCGGCGAAAAGAACATCCTTCAACAGTCCCTCGAGACCGGAAAGCGAGCGGTCATCGTCGCGGATCAGTCGAGTGTCACGAACCTTCTGGCGACGGCAGACAAGATTCTTGACAGAGCGAACGATGCTGTCGGGCAGATTCAGGGCTTTGTGACGGATGCACGCGGGCCGCTGACGAAGACATTGCAGAATGCCGAGACCTTCTCCGATGCACTGGCCAAGAACTCAGGCAACATCGACTCGTTCCTGCAGAGTGTCGGCCAACTCTCCGAGACCGTGCGTAAGGTCTCGGGTCGTGTCGACTCGACGCTGGAAGCGGTCGAGGCCCTCGTGAAGGCCGTCGACGCGAAGAAGATCGACACCATTCTCAGCAATGCCGAGAAAGTCAGCCGCGACGTTGCCGATGCTTCGGGAAACTTCAAGGGAGCGATCCAGAAGTTCCAGGAAACGGCGACGACCTACAACGACCTCGGCAAGAAGGCGCAGGCGACGCTCGATCGAGTAGATACGTTGGTCGCGCAGATCGACCCGGCGAAGGTCAAGGGATCCGTCGACGATATCTCCCAGGCAACAAAGGACGCACGCACCGCAGTCGCTTCGATCAAGGACGTCGCGAACACTGTTTCGGCTCGGCAGAAGGACATCGACCAGACGATCCAGAATGTTTCGCAGATGGCGAACAAGCTGAACGCGGCCTCCACACGTGTCGACGGCATTCTGATCAAGCTGGACGCGCTGCTCGGTACGGACAATACGCAGTCGCTGTTTGCGCAGGCGCGCGACACGCTCACCTCATTCAAGAAGGTCGCCGACAATCTGAATTCGCGCATCGGTCCTATTGCGGACAACTTGCAGAAATTTTCCAGCGGTGGGCTGCGCGATGTGCAGTCGCTCATCAACGACACGCGCTCCACCGTGCAAAACCTCAACGATGCGATCGGCAATTTTGACCGCAATCCGCAGCGGCTGATCTTCGGTGGGGATACCGTAAAGCAATATGACGGCCGGACGCGGCGTTAATAGGGATATTAGGGGAGCGCATATGGCCGTATCGGATCTGTTGCAGCGTCGTTCGTGGCTATCGACGACCGCGATTACGCTGCCGCTATTGGCGAGTCTGGCAGGCTGTGGGACGGCTGCCAGGAACGACACCTACGACCTCTCCGCGTCGGTGACTGGCAGTGGGCCGGCGGCCAGGGGCCGGCAGATCCTGGTGCAGCAGCCAACTGCGTTGCGGGCGATCGATAGCGAACAGATCGTCATTCGGGTGGCGCCGTCGCAGATACAGTACCTTTCCAAGGCGCAATGGGGCGACAAGCTGCCGCGCATGGTCCAAGCAAAGCTCGTCGAAGCCTACGAGAACTCAGGCAAGCTCGGCGGCGTCGGCGTGCCCGGGCAGGGACTGGCGATCGACTATCAGCTCGTGACCGATATCCGCGCTTTCGAGATCGACACGACCGGTGGCAGCCACGCGGTCGTCGAGATTTCGGCCAAGATCGTGAACGACCGGAATGGCACCGTGAGAACCCAGAAAGTGTTCAGACAAGCGGTGCCGGCCAATGGGTCCAACGACGGTCTTGTGAAGGGTCTCGATCGCGCGTTCGCGAGCGTGACGGCTGAGATCGTGAACTGGACCCTCCAGTCGATCTGATAGAGGGCGCCGGCAATGCACCACAAGGTGCCTGCTGGCGCGTGCCGGCCTAGCGCGATGGCGTAACACGATCCACCGTCCACGACCCGACCCGACCTTTCGCAGAGAGCGACGTCAGGACAATCGCCCGAGATGAAAATGGCCGCCTCTTGGGCGGCCATTTCATTTGTTCCTTGAGTGTGGCTTAGCCCAGTCGCCCTGCGGCGTGAGCAAGCATCGTATAGACCTTGCCGGTATCCGAGGTCAGATAGGACTGCGTGATCGTCTTGTCGCGATCGCCGCGGGAAACATCAGAAAGGAGCTTCTCGAAATCGGCGATATAACGATCGACGGCGGTGCGGAACTCCGGCTCGCGATCATACTTGCGCTTGATCTCGTCGAAGGTCTGCTGGCCCTTCAGCGTGTAGAGGCGGCGCGTAAAGACGTCCCGTTCGCCACGCTGGTAACGACGCCACAGATCGACCGAAGCGTCATGATCGATTGCACGCGCGATATCTACCGAAAGCGAGTTCAGCGACTCGACGACGTGGCGCGGATTGCGGCTATCGGCCGCGCGGGCAGGTGCCGCCGCGGCAGCCTCGGCGCGTGGGGCTGGTTGCCGTGCTGGAGCTTCCTCGGCGGTCTCATCGCGCGATGCACCACGCAGGAGGTCGCTGATCCAGCCGCCGCTTGCCGGGGGAGCGGCAACGGGGGCGCGCTGCGGCGTTGCTGCTGCATGCGTCAGGGAGCCACGCAGACCGAGGTTCTCGATCGGCGAGGGTGTTGCTGCCGGAGCCGGGGCGGGGGCTGCGGGAGGGGTGGGCTGGGGCGCCTGCTGGGTAACGGCCGGCTGAGCCGGGCGTGGCGCAGGCTGAGGCTGAGGAATGGCCCGCGGCGCAGGCTCGGAGATCTCCAGTTGCTGCGTCGAGCGGCCAACGATGTGCGAGATGTCCTGCAAAGCCTTGATCTGCTCGGCAACGGCGCGGCGCATGGCAGCAGCGCTTTCCTTGGCCTCTTCCGGAAGATCGAATGCACCGCGTTTCAATTCGCTGCGGGTCATGTCGAGTTCCTTGCGGATATCGCCGGCCGAGCGGCGGATCTCCTCGGTGGCGCCGGAGAAGCGGGATACTGCCTCCTCGACTGCCTCGCGAAGCGACTCGCGCATGGTCTGGGCAGCGCCGTCGGATGCACGACCTGCCTCGCCCAGCATACGCTCGACTTCCGACAGGGAGGCCGTCAGGCCGCCACGCAAGCGGCTGGAAAGCTCGCTGGAGCGACGTTCGGCGTTGCCGAAGGCGCCGTCGATTGTGGCATTTGCGTCTTCGCCGGCCTTGACGATCGCAGCGCGCATCGTTGAGGCGGCTTCCTCAGCCCGCTTTTCGGTTTCGGAAAGAACGCGGCCGATGTCGGAGAACGAGGATTGCACGCTTTCGCGCAGCGTTCCGCTGACCTGGTTGGAGCGCTGTTCGGCGCGGTCGAATGCGGATTCGACCATGCCGCCCAGGGCACGCATCGTCCGTTCGATTTCCTCGGAGCGCTGGACGAGTCCCACGGAAAGGTTCTGGAGGGCGCTTTCGCGATCCTCGAGCGTTGACACGAGGTTGGATTGAGCGGCTGCCAGCAGGCCGGATGCCTGGCTGAGCACCTTGGAGTGTTCGTCGAACCGGCCGATGATACCGCCGACCTGGGCAAGCGTCTGGCCCGAAATGTCCGAGAGGCGGTCGACCTTGCCTTCGAGCAGGCGCGTCGAGGCAGACACCATTTCGGCGGCCTTCTGGGCAGACTCGGTGAAGCGCGACGTCGTATCGCCGAGGCGGCCATCCACTGCCGCGAGATTTTCGGCGGCACGGCTCATCACCTGGCCCATAGCTGAGCTGTTGTCCGACAGGCGTTCGATCAGCTTGTTGACGTTGGCAAGCAGGCTGTTTTCCATCGCGTCGACGGCCGAGGATGCACTTTCGGTCCGTGCCGTGATTGCGTTGACGAGCGCCTCATTCTCACTGCGCAGGCGCTCGGTGCTGCGTTCCGTCGCTGTCGTAATGCGCGCGGCGGCGTCCTTGCCTGCTTCGGCATAGCGGTCGATCAGCGGCCGCGCCGTCTCCTCGAGAATGCGCGACAGCTCCGTGGAACGACCGGACAGCATCGAATTGAGCTCGCGGGTGCGATCGTCGAGCGTCGAGCGGATGGCGTCGCCACGCGCCTCGAGCGCCTTTTCGACATTGGTCAGCGTCGAGTCGATTTCGCGCGTGCGATCCTCGAGGTTCGAACGGATTGCATTGCCACGTGCTTCCAGAGCACGTTCGACGTCTGCCATGGTTGAGGTAATTTCCTGACTTGCGTCGGAAATCGTCGTGCGGATACCGGCACCATGGTTTTCGAAAGTCGCTTGGGCGTCGCCGAGGGCGCGGGAAATAGCGCCAACCTGGCCACTGACGAGGGTCTCGGCCTCGGCGACCTTCTTGATAATGGCATTGCCGGCTTCCGAGAAAGTCTGGGCAACGGCGGCTGCCTGGCCGGCCAAACGGTTCTGGGCGTCGGAGACGCGGCCGACGATCTGCTCGGAACGCTCTTCGATCGTGCGGGCGAACTCGTTGCTCTTGGCGTCGAGGCCTTCGGCAAACTGCTGGCCGGTGCGGCCTAGGTTTTCGGCGGCGCGGGCTGCTTCGTCGTCGATGCCCTTCGTCGTCTCGGCGACGGCGCTGCGCAGCGAAGCGGCGAGCCCGGCAGCCTTACCTTCGATCGTGCGATTGACGGCGTCGAGGCCGACTGTGAGGGCCCGGTCCATCGTGGACAGGCGCTCCTCGATGCGGACGCTGCCGCGTTCCATCGCCTCGTCGATGCTGGCCGTACGGGAGTCGATCTCCGAGGTGAGGTTGGCGGTGCGGCCATCGATCGTTTCGGTAAACTTCGTGGCGCTGTCGTTGATCGCCGCAGCGATACGGTTCGTTGCGTCTTCGCCGAGCGTTCCGAGGCGGGAAATGCCGTCGGACAAAGTGCTGGAGAGGCGACCGCCAGCGGCGTCGACCTGCTCGGCCACGCCGCCGACGCCGTCACGGATGCGGTTTTCGAGGGCGGCAAGGCCGGCCTCGACGCGCGAGCCGGTTTCCGCAAAGCGGCCCGTCATGCCCTCGATCGACTGGTCAAGCTGTGAAGAGAAGGTCTCTGCCGAACGCGAGATCTCGCCAGCAGCCTCCTGGAAACGGCCGGCAATGTGACCGGTGCTGTCGCGCAGGCGGTCTTCCAGGGCCCGGCCACTGTTGTCGATCGCCTGGCGAAGCGAGACTTCATGGTCTTCCAGGGACATTTCCAGCATGCCGACGCTGGTGGCAATCGAGGCGCTGATCGTCGTCGCCTGATCGGAGAGCGTATCGCTGATACGGCTGTGGGCGTCGGTGAGGGCGAGGTTGATAGCCTGCTCGCGATCGGCCAGCGTCGAACGGATGCGTTCATGGGCCGAGTCCAAGCCGCTTTCGATGCGCGTAGCGGCATTGCCGGTCAGGGCTTCGAAACGATCATGCGCAGCCGCAAGACCGCTTTCGATGCGGGCGGCAGCGTCGCCGTGCAGTGTTTCCAATTTCTGATGCGCATTGCTGAGGTTGTATTCGATGCGGGCCGCGGCGCTGCCAGCCAGCTGCTCGATCCGATCGCTGCCGCTCGACAGCGTGCCTGCAAGCGTCGATGCGTGTTCGTTCAGGGAACGCTCGAGGCGTTCCTGGCTTTCCGTGTAGGCGCTGCGGATGGCGTCCGACTTGTCGACGAGGGCGCCGGCAACCCGGGACTCGGCGCCGGCCACGGTGTCGAGCAAGGCGTTGGTGCGGGCTTCCAGTGCATCGTCAAAACGGCTCTGGCTTTCTCCGAAGGAGATCGCGAGCGCCATGGCCTTCTCGTCCAGCGTATCCGAGAGGCGGTCCTGGACCGTAGCAATCGAATTCGCGATGGTATCGACACGCCGGGCAAGCGCCTCGTCGATGCGGCTATGACCTTCGTTCAACGATACCGCAAGCGCCATGACACGGTCATCAAGCGCCTCGGTGATCCGGTCGTGCCCGCCGGCAAGCGAGTTGCTGATCGTTTCGGCGTGATGGCCGAGCGTGTCTTCAATGCGCGACTGGCCTTCGTTGAGGGAGATGGCGAGGGCCATTGCCTTGTCATCAAGAGTATCGGCGAGCTTCTCATGGCCGCTGGCGATCGAAGCGGCAATCGCTTCCGCACGCTTGGCGATCGCATCCTCGAAGCGGTTCTGGCTCTCATCCAGCGAGATGGCCAGCGTCATGGCCTTGTCGTCGAGTGCGTCCGCAAGGCGCTCATGGCTGCCCGAGACGGCGCTGATGATTGCGTCCGAGCGGCTTGCCAGGGTGCTCTCAAAGCGGTCGTGGCTGTCGGCAAGGGCGGCAGTCAGCGCGCCTCCGCGATCGGCCATAACGCCGTCGATCCGCTCATGCGCGGAATCGAGCGCGTGCGTGATATCGGCAGCGCGCTTGGAGATCATCGTGTTCAGATCGTCGGCGCGGCCGAAGGCCGACGTAATTTGCTCGGTGCCCGCGGAGACGGCCGAGCTGAGATCGGAGGTCGTGGACAGCAATGTTTCGCGGAACTCTGTCGCGCGTGCGGAGAGATTATTGTGGAGTTCCGAGGTGCCCGACGCAAGCGCCAGGGAGATTTCGGACGTGGCGTGGCTCAACGCCGAGGTCATGCCTGTCGTGTGCGTATGGATAGCCTCGGTGACCTCGGAGACCTTGCCTGCCAGCGAGCTTTCCATAACTTCCTGGCTGGTCGCGAGGGCAGTGGCCAGTGCGAAGGATTGATCGGTCAGCGACGCGCCAAGGCGTTCGATGCTCGAGCTCAAAATGCCGTTCAGCGACTCCGAACCGCCGGTCATGGTGTCGTTGATGCGGTTGAGGCTCTCCATGAGCTTCGTGTCGAGCGAGCCGGCACGCTTGTCGAAGGCATTGGCGAATTCCGCGACGCGCTCATCGAACGAGGTCGAGAGCTGCGCGACAGTCGCTTGCAGCCGTTCGTCAAAGAAGCCGGAACGAAGGTCGAGATCCATGATGGTGTCGTCGACGCTCGACTGCAGGCTCTGGCGGAAGGTCGAACCCTTCTCGTCGAGCGCGCTGTTGAGCTTGGAGAGAACGTCATCAAGCGTGGTGCTGATCGTGCGCTCGCCACCGGTCAGGCTCTCGTTGATCTCGCGGGTGCGGGCGATCAGGATTTCGTTCAACTGGCGGGCACGGTCGTTCAGCGCGGCGTTCAGCTTCTCGGCGTTGCTGTCCATCGTGGACGCACGCGTCTCGAACTGCCGAAGGACAAGCTCTCCATGCTCGCTCAGGCTCGACGCCAGGGTATCCAGCCGCGTGTCGAATTCGTTGGTGAGTGCGAATCCGGAGGAGGTGAGCGTTTGCAGCAGTGAATCCGTCTTTGCCGCAAGCAGCGTGCCGAGCGACTGGATGGCCGATTCCGACTTTTCGGTGATCGCCGCCGCGCGCGTGTCGATCATCGAGGCGAATGCTTCGCCCGAGGTCGCAAGGCGTATCGCGATCTCTTCCGTGGCAAGAGAGAGGTCTTCCTTGAGCTGATCATGCACGCCCGAGATCGACGTGCGGATACGCTCAGCGTGGTTGACGATCGCTTCGCGCTCCGACCCAAGTTCATGGACGAGGCCGCGCACGCGCAATTCATTGTCGGCGTAGCTGCGCTCGAGGGCGTTGACCTCGGAGTGGACGAGGGTTTCAAGCTCCGAAGCGCGTGCGATGGTGCGTTCGATGCCTTCGTTCATCGCCGAGACTTCGCGGCGAACGGCCTGGCCGACCGTCATGATGCGTTCGGAAGCGACGGTCTCGGGCTCGGAGAGGCGAAGCGCAACTTCGGCCATGGAGCGTGCTGCGTTGCGCATGTCCTGGGCGCGCGCCATCATGACGGCAAAGGCATAGAACAGCAACACCGGCACGATGATGCCGATGAGGCCGGCAACAATGCCCGGAAGAGCCAAAAGATCGGCGATCGAGCGGATCTGCCAGATCTGCGGCGAATAGAGCAGGGCCATGAGGCCGAGACCGCCGACGATCCAAAGCAGCGACACAATGGTTGCGTTGCGAACAGCCGATCGGCTGGAGCCGGTCTCCAGGGACTTAAGAAGCGTAGCCGGCGATATGCGGTTGGCGTCGTTGGCGGCGAAGGACGGGGCGCGAGACGGCTGCTCGGGCTGGCGAGGCGTATTGGCGGGGCGCGCGCGCTCCTTGGAGCCTTGTTGATTGCGGGCACTCGGTGTTTCGGACAATTTGGCCTCCGGGGCGTCGGTCTTGCCGTTGCGAGACAGCGTATCGTCTTCTCCGAAGTCGATCTGGAGCGCCTCGTCCAATGCCTTGAACGCCTTGTCCTCGATCGACTCGCTGTATTTGTTGTTCGCCATTTACGTTACGCCTCGTTACATCCCAGCCGGTTCAACAACGCCTCGGGCTTCCCGCCGAGCCCGCACAAAACCTTAGCCTCTGAGCCCGCCCGTCCACATTGCCGAGGACGGATAAGCATATCATTTCAGAGTGGATAGCTGCTTTTTCATACAGACGGTATCAAAACATTACCATTATCCACTTGGCGAGCAAAGGCAGGTACCGGAAAGCTCGCCCAGTAGTATCGTAGTGACACATCCGGGACTGCTAGACAATTAACGCAACCGCTCAAATTCCCGGATAATAAGGTCTTGTTAACATCATTTAATAAAAGCGGGCCCTTGAAACCAAGGCGTTAGAGACGTTTAGCTGGCGTTAACCATACCTCAAGAAATCCGCCCTGAATGTGCCGGAATTTAACGCGATGGCCACTCGGTGCCCGCACTTTTGTGGAAAGTCGGCATGGACGACGGAGGATTGGCACATGGCAGCAGTCAGTATTGCGTTTGCGGCGCCCGACATTTGCAAGGGACCTCGGCCTTCGCAGGAGCGTCCGGTAGATCTGGTGCATCTGGCAAACCAGACAATGGGCGACAAGAGCCTGGAAATCGAAGTTCTGCAAATGTTTGCGCGTCAGGCGCGGGCCTGCCTGCAGGAAATATCGTCCGGTGACGCCAAGATCGTTGAAACCGCGGCCCATCGCCTCAAGGGCGCGGCCGGAGCTGTCGGGGCGTTTCGCGTCCATGCGGCTGCCGAGGCGCTTGAGGGCAATTGCGGCGACGCGGCCAGCATGGCGGCGGTCGGTATTGCCGTGATCGAAGCGGAGAATTTTATCCTCAAGCTTTGCCGCTGAGTTCTATAAATCTGACGGAATAGAGGCCCGCTGATCCATTTCGGAGCAGCGGGTCTTTTTGTGACCGCCGGCATGGCGCATTTTGACAAGCGCGTCGCTTCTCAATCTGTGATGAAGGACACCGAGCGGTCGATGTTGACTGCCTCGGCGATTTGTTGGAAGAAAAAATCCAAACCCTCCCATTGACGACCACCGGAAATCATCATGCCCAAACTGACCATTGTCGCCTTCGACGGCACGCGCTTCGATCTTGATGTCGATCAGGGATCGACCGTTATGGAAAATGCCGTGCGCAATTCGGTACCAGGTATCGAGGCCGAATGCGGCGGCGCATGTGCCTGCGCGACCTGTCACGTCTACGTCGACGACGAATGGACGGAACGCGTCGGTTCGCCTGAGGCGATGGAAGAGGACATGCTCGATTTCGCCTTTGACGTGCGTCCGACGTCGCGCCTCTCCTGTCAGATCAGAATGAAGGCGGCTCTGGACGGGCTCGTCGTTCACGTGCCCGAGCGGCAGGCCTGATTCCACCACAGTCCAAAAAAAGCCTCGCTTGCCGTTAGACGAGCGAGGCGAGGTAGGCGCATTACCTGCGGACGAGGGAGGATCATCCGCGGCTTCGCAACGCGCCAGGAGAACCCAGGAGCGAAAGTTCGGGCTTACGGACCTGAACTTTCGAATGTTTGAATATTACCGCGTTATGGTTGATTTAGCTAGACCGAGAAATAACCACTAAATCACTGGGGCGATTGCGGTTTCGCACAAGTTTTGTTACGCGGCTAACCTTTTGTGATCGCGTTAAGCTTGAGAATCAGCTACCTTGCGCCGCCGGATATTTTAATCCGATCGTTCAGAAGTCTCATCATTCGACTTTGAAAATTGACGGCTTCGATTCGGTCGAATCGGGCCTGCAACCTGTCGTGCTCATCGATGCCGCGGGTCGATACGTCGGTGACGAGCTCCTGCATACGCTCGCAGCTGCGCTGCGGTGGAAGCGCGAGGATCTGCTTTTCCATGACACGCGCCTGGTTTCGCGCGATCTCTGCATGGCGCTCCTCGTGCCGCTTGATGTCGCTCGCAAGTGCATCCCAGATGATCGACAACTGCTTGCTGGCACCCTTGCGGTCGGTCCAGCGGGGCAGGATTATCTGCGTATGGACGGCGACCTTGGCGCTGGAGACGCGGCAGCGCCCTCCGGCCTGAACATAGGTCGCATCGCCGCCGAAGCGGATCTTGGTCGCACCCGGGTGGCGGGCGGACGAGCCACTGGCCGTCGGCCCGTTGATGCTCAGTTGCTGGTCGAGTTGGTCCGCGGTTTTGCCCTTGATGGGAAAATAGGAATAGCTTCGCGTCGCGATTACGGTGGCGGCAGCGGGGCTGCACGCCGCTACGGCCATGGAAAAGCCGAGGAGGAGGGGCATATAACGCGGTACGGAATGCATTCTGCAGATACTCATGTTGAAGTTTGCCGGAGCTTGGGGCATAGCCACGGCCAGTGCAAGATCATGGGCGCCTTTTTCGATCGATAGGATGAATGCCGTTGGCACAGCTTGAGAGCAGTTTCTGGCGCGTCGGGCATGGCCGCGAGATCGAACTGGGCGCGCGCGCCGTCCTTATGGCGATCGTCAACGTGACACCGGATTCTTTCTCGGACGGCGGGCGATACGAGACGGTCGATGCGGCCGTGACGTATGCGCTCCAGGCGGTAAGCGATGGCGCTGAGATCATCGACATTGGCGGTGAATCGACGCGCCCCGGCGCAGACGTCGTCACTCCGCTGGAAGAGCAGGCCCGGGTGCTGCCGGTGATCGAGGCGTTGCGCGGCAAGACCGATGCCTTGATCTCGATCGACACCTATCGCGCTGAGACCGCCCGGCTTGCCGTCGCTGCAGGCGCGCATGTAATCAACGACGTATTCGGGTTGCAGAAGGAGCCGGAGGTGGGAAGGATCGCAGCCGATACCAGTGCGGGACTGTGCCTGATGCATACCGGCCGCGATCGGGAGAAGCTTCCGGATGTGATCGGAGACCAGTTCTACTTCCTGGAGCGCTCGCTCGCGCTCGCTTCGGCGGCCGGCGTGCCCAAGGATCGCATCGTACTGGATCCGGGCTTCGGCTTTGCCAAGGATATACAGGAGAATGTGGAACTGATGGCGCGTTTCGGAGAACTGCGCCGCTTGGGGTTGCCGCTGCTTGCCGGCACGTCGCGCAAGCGTTTCGTCGGCGCGATCACAGGTCGGGAAGCCGCCGATCGGGATGTGGGAACGGCTGCGACAAGCGTATTGTTGCGTTTGGCGGGGGCTAGCATTTTTCGTGTACACGATGTCGCAATCAACAAGGACGCTTTGGCCATCGCCGATGCTATGCTCGCGGCGCGCTATAGCTTTGAGCAGGGACAATTGGCATGAGCACCACCTACACCATCACGCTTCAGAACTGTGCCTTCTTTGCCCGCCATGGCGTTCACGACGAAGAGGAGTTCCTCGGCCAGCGCTTCTTTGTGGATGCCGAGCTCGACGTCGTCGCCGGCGACGCCCTGGAGAGCGATTCCATCAATGACACGGTCAATTATGGCATTGCCTTCACCGTGATCGAGGAGATCGTGACGGGCAAGCGTCGCTATCTGATCGAGGCGCTTGCGCTTGATATCGCCAAAGGGCTGTGTTCGAAGTTTCCGCAAATCAAGCGTGCAAAGATTACGGTGCGCAAGCCGAACGCGCCGGTGCCGGGCGTTCTGGATTTCGTTCAGGTGAGCGTCGAACACTTTGCCTGAGTCCATTTTCAAGACGGCAACACTCGGCCTTGGCGGCAATCTCGGCGAGCCTGTGCACGCGATGGCCGTGGCATTGAGGGCGCTTGACCAGCGCTCCGATTGTCGTGTGGTAGCCGTGTCGCGGCTCTATCGGACGCCGCCATGGGGAAAGACCGACCAGTCCTATTTCTTCAACGCTTGTGCTGAAATCCAGACAACGCTTGGCCCCGAGGCGCTTCTCGACGTCTGCCTCGATATCGAACGGGCGATGAAGCGCGAGCGTATCGAGCGGTGGGGGCCGCGAACGCTCGATATTGATGTCCTGACCTACGCTGATGTGGTGCAATCGGCACCGCGACTTGAGCTACCGCACCCGCGCATGAAGGACCGTGGCTTCGTGCTGATGCCGCTTGCCGATTTTGCGCCTGACATGCTTGTCGAAGGAACAACCGTTCTCGAGTGGCTGGCGAAGGCCGATGTGCAGGGGATCGAAGTGGCCGATCAAAGCAGCGCTTGGTGGCATATCGCCTGAAATGCAAAAGCGGCGGAAAATCCGCAGGAAAATCCGCCGCTTTTGGAATGTCTGGGGTTGGAACGCTATTCGACAGAGCCGACCGTGATTTCGTCGACCTGGCGCGTCAGCGTCAGGCCGATGACGGGGATCATCTGGCTTTCGACCTTGACCGAAACGGTGACGTTCATGGTCTTGTCGTCACGGACACGGGCGATCATGGCGCCGTTGAGCTTGGAACGATTGAGGCCGACGACGACGGTATCCTGTGTGACAGCACCTGACACGACGTCGAGCCCCTTGCCTTCGGCGCCGTCAAGAAACTTCCCTTTGTAGGAACTCCCCGACTGGGTGATGAGCGCGGTCATCGGCTGCTTGAAGACGCCGACCCTGCAGCTTCCGTCGAGCTTGATGCCAGCACCTCCGGCGCTCACTGGTTCGCCCACCAGATTGCAGGTGAATTTCGTGCCTTTGTACTTTCCGGCAACGATCTCGCCGGGACCGCGCCAAGTGCCGGCGACAGACTCGAAAAAGGCTTTGTCACGTGTCGCCGCAGTCGCCGACGAAGCCATGTCGGCGGCCGGTGACAACGCCACCGCAGCCAGGCCGAAAAGAAGAAGAAACTTGCGCGAATACATGGATTTTCCCTAGCGACACCATCGCTTAACTAGGTTCAAGTTTTGCCGAAGAATGGTTAATGCTTGGTTTCTTTTAGGCCGAAAAGCAATGAGCAGCAAGTAATTCCGCGGCTCGCAGAGGACGGCGCGGAATGTTAGTGCGTTGAATTCTTGACGAGTATTTTGGTGCAGCGCTTCTGCCACGGCAGGCGCGACGAAAGTTTCAATTCTCAGGAATTCTTGTCGCGCGCTGTCATGGACGGTGTCAGGTCCCCGATGAAATCGCCGATTCCCGGACGTTTCAGCGCGTGAAAAGAAAGGGGACGGCAAAGATCCATCGCCGCGATCCCGATGCGGGCCGTCATCAGGCCGTTGATGACGCCTTCGCCGAGGCGCGCCGACAGCTTCGACGCCAATCCATGGCCAAGTACCTGCTGCACGAGGCTATCGCCGACCGCGATCGAGCCGGTCACGGCGAGGTGCGCTAGAACATCACGCATCAGCCGGATCATGCCCAGCGTTCCCGGCCGGCCGCCATAAAGATCCGCCATGGCTCGGACAAGCCGGGCCGCCTCGTAGAGCACGTACAGGAGATCGACGATCGCGCGCGGGCTGACGGCGGTGACGATGGAGACGCGTTTCGAAGCGTTGACGATCAGGGCCCGCGCCTGCCGGTCGAGCGGTATCAGAAGCTCGCGTTCCGCGAGGGCGATGAGATGCGGTGCGTCGATGATGTCGCCTTCGGCCGCCTTCAACGTGGCCCGGCCCTTCGCCGTCTCCGGCTTTCCGGAGAGCAACGATTCCAGCCGCTTGACCAGCGCACGTGCCTTCGCCGGCTTCGTCTCCACCATGGCGGCCTCAGCTTCCGCCTTGATTTCCTGCACGGCCGCCAACCGCATCATGCCCGCCGTTTCACGAACGACGATGGCAATCACCGCCAGAATGCCGATTGCGAGCGCTCCAAGGGCCGCATAGCCGAGCCAATCCGCGCGGCTGAAAAGATTGCGGATGAGGCTGTCGGTCCAAAGCCCGAAGGCGAGGGAGAAGAGAACGCCGAAAGCGGCGGCAGCGATTTTCGCGAATGAGGTGCCACGCTTGCGCGGCAGCGCGACAGCAATTGGAGGGACATCCTTTTCGGGGTTGAGGAATGGATCGTCCTCGTCGGCGGTCAGCACGACATCGTCCGTGAAGCTACCGGGCTTTCGCGGGCTGTGTTTGGTCGTGACAGGCGTGGAGGGCGTGTCCTCCTCGTAGGAGAAGGCGGCCGGCGCGCGCTGTGCGGGGTGTTCGGAGGGCGGCTTGATCATGCGAGGCGATCTCCGAACAGAAACTGCATGGCACGGTCGAGGCGAATATGCGGGACCGAAAGCTTTATGCCGCCACCGGTCTCTTCGAGGTGCGGCGGCCGAAAACGCACAACGCTGACATCGGGCAGCACGATATTTTCTCCGGATTCGATACGCTCGAACAGGTTCTCCGGGTCTGCCGGCAGGTCGCCCGGAAAGATTGCCGTCTTCTTGTGGCCGTCAAAGCTCTCTCCACCGATAGTCTCGCCTGCCATCGGTGTTCCGACGATGACCGGGAGGTCATGGCCGTCGCGTTTCACCGTCGCTTCGCGCGTGGCGCGGACCGAAGCCAGTGCCATGACGTCGATTCCCGCGCCTGTGACACCAATGCGTTGGACGGCACGGTCGACCAGGCGGCGGGTGAGGGCGTCGAGCCGGTCATGGCTTTCATGGTGCAGGTGGTCAGCTTTGGTTGCGGCGACAAGGACGCGATCGATACGGCGGCCAAGCAGCGACGTCAGCCATGAGTTCGTGCCCGAGCGGAAGCAGGCCAGAACGTCCGTCAGGGCGCGTTCGAGGTCCTGCACGGCCTCCGGACCACGGTTGATGGCTTGCAGCGCATCGACGAGGACAATCTGCCTGTCGAGACGGGCGAAGTGTTCGCGAAAGAAGGGCTTCACGACGACGGATTTGTAGGCCTCATAGCGTCGTTCCATCATCGCCCAAAGCGATCCCTTTTGCGGCTTGGCTTCCGGCGTGAGTGCAAGCGGCGCGAAGGTCAGGGCAGGAGAGCCGTCGAGATCGCCGGGTAGCAGGAAGCGGCCAGGCGGCAGCGTGGAAAGCGAGCGTTCATCGGCTTTGCAGGCTTTCAGATAATCGGCAAAAGCGGTGGCGAGGTCGCGAGCCCGCATTTCGTCTGCCGGGGCGTTGCTATCTGTGGCGCGTGTAAGGGCAAGCCAGGCGCGTGAGAGTTCCGCACGAATGCCCGTTCCGGCCAAGGCGATCGTCTCTTCGCAAAACGTCCGATAGTCCTTTCCAAGCAACGGAAGGTCAAGAAGCCACTCGCCTGGATAATCGACAATGTCGATCGACAGGCGGCCGGGCGAGAAGAGCCGGTTCCAGCCGCTGGCGCTCTGGTATTCGAGCGTAATGCGCAGTTCAGAGATTGCTCGCGTCGAATCGGGCCAAACGCGGTCCTTCACGAGTGAGCGGATGTGATCTTCGTACTGGAAGCGCGGCACGGCATCATCCGGCTGCTGCTCAAGACGCACCGCCGAGACACGACCTGACTGCACTGGCTCGAAGAGAGGCAGCCGCCCGCCGTGCAGCAGATTGTGAAGCAGCGAGGAAATGAAGACCGTCTTGCCGGAACGCGACAAGCCAGTGACGCCAAGGCGCACCGTGGGATTGATGAGGCCCGATGCCCGGTCCGCGAAATTGTCCAGGGCGATGCGCGCGTCATCGGAGAGGGAGGTCAGGCTGGGCGGCAAGGCGGAGTTCCGGTTTCTAATCGTGACAAGCCATATAGGAAGGGCAGATCGACGCGAAAAGACGTTCCGCGAAAAGACCTTAGTCGATCACGAAATCAACGAGCTGCCAGCCTGTCAACTCGCTGTCATAGTCCAAAACCGCAAGTCCGGCAGTCGGAAAGCCTGTCGGCAGTGCCTGATGGAGCGCCTCGTGACCGATCAGCGCTTCAAGCGTCTGCTCCATGGTCGGATTGTGGCCGACAAGCATGACAGAGCCGAGCGCCTCCTGGGCGTCGATGATCTCGAGGTAGATATCAGGCGATGCATTGTAGAGTTCATCGACGAATCGAAGCTCGAGCGTGGAGCCCATGGCCCGATGCACCGCGTCGGCAGTATCGCGGCAACGCGCTGCCGTCGAGCTCAGAAGCAGATCCGGCCGGTACCCCTTGTCCGCCGCTTTGTCGGCGATGAGCTCGGCGTCTGCATAGCCTTTCGCGTTCAGGGGACGGTCGAAATCACGCTGCCCGGGTGTTGCCCAAGCGGCTTCGGCATGCCGCAGCAGATAGATCCGGGAGGGTGGAGGCGTGATTGCAGCCATAGGAAAATCCACGTCGAAGGGACTTTTTCAGTAGCGGGTCGGCGGCACGCACGTCAACCGCAGCGCCAGGTGTTGCGGCCAAATCCGGGTAGGAAAGTGCGGAGTTACCGGGAGGCGAATAGGCGTTCGGGGGAATAGTGATGAGAAAATAGTCTGTTAGCTCAAAAATATGACAGATTTAAAAAACTGTTTACCTAGCGTATTTGGCTTGAATCACCAGTAGTGCTCGCGATATACACCCGCCACATGAGATCTGCTTCAGGAGAATCGCGTTGAGTGAGAAGATCGATCTTAGCAACTACGTACCCTCGGAAGAGGAAGAGTTCATGAACGGCAATCAGCGGGCTTACTTCAGAGCCAAGCTGGTCGCCTGGAAGAATGACATCCTCAGAGAGGCGCGCGAAACCCTCGACCACTTGGCCGAGGAAAGCGCAAACCACCCGGATCTTGCTGACAGGGCATCGTCCGAAACCGACCGGGCCATCGAACTGCGCGCCCGCGATCGCCAGAGAAAGCTGATTTCCAAGATCGACGCAGCACTGCAACGTATCGAAGACGGCACCTACGGCTATTGCGAGGAGACCGGAGAGCCGATCGGGCTCAAGCGGCTTGATGCTCGACCGATTGCGACGCTGTCTATCGAGGCTCAAGAGCGGCACGAGCGGCGGGAAAAAGTCTACCGGGACGAATAAGTCCCTACATACCGACAACAAAAAGGGCACCGCGACGCAAACCGTGGTGCCCTTTTTGTTTTGTTCGGTTGATCCGCTACTTGTCGCGGTTAACGCTCATCTCGCCGAAAATGCGTGCGACTTCGTTTTGAAGAGCGGCATCCGCGCCGGTGAGCGGCGCCATTTCAGGATCGCGGCGAGGCTGGTTGCCTGACGCCGGACCGGGTTTTGCGGCGGGCGCCTGTGGCGTCGGCACAATACGCTCGGCGGCAAGCGTGCTCGTCATTTCCTCTTCGAGAATGCGCTGGAAGTCGCTCGGCTGCGCGGCAGGCGCCAGCGTGCCGACCTCGACGAACGCCGATGACGGCTGTGCGGGCGCGGGAGTGCTCCGGACGGAAGGCTGCGTCACCTGCGGCTCGATACGCTGCTGCGGCAACACGCGTTGACGGGCGGAATCGAGGATGTCTGCCGCGGCCGAGGCTTCGATCGGGGCTGGTGCCGGTCGCGGTTCAGGACGCGGGTCGAAAGACGGCGCTGGGCGTGGGGCACGCTCACGTTCGGTGATGACGGGCGCAGGCGAGGCGGGAGTCGCAACCATGACCGGTTCTGGCCTGGCTTCGATCGGCGCACGTTCGGGCACGTAGGGTTCGGATGGCGTATGACCGCGGACCGGGGGCACATACTGGGATTCGGTCGGTACGATGTGAACGGGCGCCGGCGGCTCTGGCGCTGCCTCGAGCTGTGGTGGCGCGATAGGGGCGGGAGCCGGCGCCACCAGGGCTGGGGCTGGTTGAGCAGTTGCCTCGACCGGTGCGGACTTGTCGGTGGCCTCACCAATCCTGCTCTCGATGACGATATCGGTCGGCCCGCCGATCATGATCAGATGCTCGACGTCATCCCGACGGACGAGGACGAGGCGGCGGCGCGCATCGACGGCGGCTGCATCGAGGACCTGCAGCCGTGGTTGGCGGTTGCGGCCCCCCCGAAGGAAGGGCGAAGGTGCGCGGTTACGCATGAACCAGAGCACGACGATCAGCAGTAATAGAGCTATGCCAACGCCGCCGGCGGCGAGAAGGAAGCGGCTCCCATAGGCTCCCATGAGATCATCGAACATCTTGGCTTACTCCCTTCGCGGTTTTGAACCACATGGCGACTTTTACCACTTCGTAGACAAGTCGTGATGGCCTTGTCCAGTCATGCCAACCCGAAGTGGAATTCGAACATGCTTTCTTAACAACGCATTTTAATGGCGAAATTGGCGCTCTTCGTTGTGAATTCAATCAGTCTTCACAGAGAGCAGTGTTTTTGCGGAGACCGCAAATTGGTAAGAAGGAAAAGGCGCCTGATTCCTGCTTTGTCTCCTTGTTACGAGTGAAGCCCGGCAGGCCATGCGAGGGAATAGATGACGAGACCGCGTCAGGCCGACGATTATAGCGAACCGCTCTTGGACCGCGGGGGCCGCACGGGAACGGCTTTGCGGATCATCCTGCTCGCCCTTGTGCTCATCGGCGCAGCCGCGGCGTTCGTCGTTTTCAAGAGTTCTCTCGACAACGAAATGGTGCTCGGCGTTCTCGGCGTGCTTGCCATGGTCGGGATCTTCTTCCTCGTGTCGTCGGTGATCGGCTTTATCGAAGTCATGCCGCAGCGGCAGTCCGACAGCCTGGCGCGGGCATTTTTGAACAGTCACCCCGACGGCTCTCTCATCACCGACGACAAAGGCCGTATCGTTTATGCGAACGCGGCCTATGGCGAGTTGACAGGCGCTCGCAAGTCGACGGAAGTTCAGACGCTCGAAGCGCTGCTGTCGCGTCATCGGGAATCGAACGAGGCGCTCTATCGCCTTTCCAACGGGCTTCGCGAAGGCCGGGAGGGGAGCGAAGAATTCCGCCTGCTGCGGTCCCTGGGCCCCTCGACAAACGGTTCCGGAGCGCATTGGTACCGCCTGAAAGCACGGACCCTGCAGAGCGAGGAGATCGGACGCAAGCCGCTCCACATTTGGCAGATCAGCGACATTACCTCCGAGCGCGACGATCAGGAGCGGTTCTTCAAGGAACTGCAGAATGCGATCGACTATCTCGACCACGCACCAGCCGGGTTCTTTTCGGCCGGCCGCAAGGGAGAGATCTTCTACCTCAACGCAACGCTGGCGGAATGGCTTGGCATCGATCTTACCAAGTTCGTTCCGGGTTCGGTCACGATCGGCGATTTTGTCGCGGGCGAGGGGCTTGCGCTTATTCAGTCGGTGCAGGCCGATCCGGGCCTGAAAAAGACGGTGACGCTCGATCTCGACTTGAAGAAGATGAACGGCCAGAGCCTGCCGGCGCAGATCGTCCACAGCGTGACGTCGATGCGCGATGGCGCTCCTGGAGAGAGCCGGTCGATCGTACTGACGCGGCAGAAGAGCGGCGAGAACGATCAGTCCGCCTCGGCCGCCGCGATGCGATTCACCCGCTTTTTCAACAACACGCCGATGGCGATTGCCTCGGTGGATGGGGCAGGCAGGATCCTGCGAACCAATGCCCCATTCCTGAAGCTGTTTTCGGGTATCGTTTCCCGAGATGATGTCGAGAACGGCGCGCTGCTCGAAGTCATTGTGCAGGACAGCGACAAATCCAAACTGCAGCAGGCGCTCGCGGCGGCGAAGGACCGCCAGGGCGATATCCCGCCGATCGACTCGCGCACGCCAACCGATGAAGCACGCCATTTCCGCTTCTACGTCAACGCGGTGATCGACCAGAGCGACGAGACGCCGGAAGAGGCGGCGATCGTCTATGCCGTCGAGGTGACTGAGCAGAAGGCGCTCGAAGCGCAGATGGCGCAGACGCAGAAGATGAATGCGGTCGGCACACTCGCGGGCGGGATCGCGCACGACTTCAACAATGTCCTGACCGCGATCCTGCTGTCCTCCGATCATCTGCTGCTGCAGGCCCGGCCGGCGGACCCTGGCTTTGCGGATCTGATGGAAATCAAGCGCAACGCCAATCGCGCGGCCGTGCTCGTGCGGCAGCTGCTGGCGTTCTCGCGCAAGCAGACGATGCGGCCGACGGTGCTCAATCTCACCGATGTGGTTGGCGACCTCAGGATGCTGGTCGATCGCCTGCTGTCCGGTACCAACGTAAAGCTCGACGTCGAGTATGGCCGTGATCTCTGGCCTGTGAAGACCGACCTGTCGCAGTTCGAGCAGGTGCTGATAAACCTCTGCGTCAACGCGCGAGATGCGATGCCGCAGGGCGGGAAGCTGACGCTTCGCACGAAGAACGTGACGGCGGCAGAGGTGGCGGCTTTCAACTATTCCTACATGCCGCATGAGGACATGGTCCTCATCGAGGTCTCGGACAACGGGACCGGCATTGCGCCTGAGATCATGGACAAGATTTTCGAACCCTTCTTCACGACGAAGGAAGTGGGCAAGGGAACGGGCCTTGGCCTCGCGATGGTTTACGGCATCGTCAAGCAATCGGGCGGCTACATTCAGCCGGAGTCGGAAGTTGGCAAAGGCACGACGTTCCGCGTCTTCCTGCCGCGCCACATTGTCGAGCCAGCGGTTGCCGCGGAAGGCGATGCCGTCACGCCTACTATCGGCACACCTGCGGAACAGGCGCCCGCCGCGGTGGAGCAGCCCGAGGATCTGACAGGCTCGGCTGTGATCCTGCTGGTCGAGGATGAGGAAGCGGTGCGTCGCGGCGGCAAGCGCATGCTTGAGACGCGCGGCTATACGGTTTACGAGGCCGGGTCCGGCATCGAGGCGCTCGATATCATGGACGAGCTCGAGGGTAAGGTCGACATCGTCGTTTCGGATGTCGTGATGCCGGAGATGGATGGTCCATCGCTGCTGCGCGAACTGCGAAAGAACTATCCGAACCTGAAATTCATCTTCGTTTCAGGCTATGCCGAAGACGCGTTTGCCCGCAACCTGCCGCCGGATTCCAAGTTCGGCTTCCTGCCGAAGCCGTTCTCCCTCAAGCAGCTTGCCGTCGTCGTCAAGGAGACGCTGGACAGTTAAGGGGCGCCGCAGCGTGCCGCAGCGCCCCTTTTTCAAACTCAGCCAGCCAGCGCGACGGCAATTTCTGCCGCGAGTCGAGCATTGTTTTCCACCAACGCAATGTTGGTCTTTAGGCTCTGGCCGTCGGTCAGGTCGAAGATCGTGCTGAGCAGGTAAGGGGTTACTTCCTTGCCGCTGATTTCGTCGCGCTCGGCGCTGTCGAGGGCGCGCTCGATATAGATTTCCATTTCCTCGCGGGGGATCTCGTCTGCCTCCGGCACCGGATTGGCAATGAGCATGCCGCCGTCAATGCCGAGCTGCTCGCGTACAGTCTGGAAGTTGGCGATGGCAGCCGGGCTGTTCAGCGTCAGCGGACTGCGCAATCCGGACGAGCGTGACCAGAAGGCCGGGAATTCCTCGCTCTCGTAGGTGACGACAGGCACGCCCGCGGTCTCCAGGACTTCAAGGGTCTTCGGTATATCGAGGATCGCCTTGGCGCCGGCGCAAACGACGATGACGCTGGTGCGGCCGAGTTCCTCGAGGTCAGCGGAGATATCGAAGCTTTCTTCCGCGCCGCGGTGGACGCCACCGATGCCACCCGTTGCAAAGACCTTGATGCCGGCACACTCGGCGGCGATCATCGTTGCTGCGACGGTCGTTGCGCCGTGACGGCGCTCGGCGATCGCAAAGGCGAGATCGGCGCGCGAAACCTTGAGGACGTCCTTGGCCTGCGCCAGTTGCTCCAACTGGTCGGATTCGAGGCCGATATGCAGCGTACCGTGAATGACCGCGATGGTGGCTGGGACCGCGCCCTGCTCACGAATGAGCGCCTCGACGCTGCGGGCCATCTCGATGTTGCCAGGGTAGGGCATGCCATGGGTGATGATGGTCGATTCAAGCGCCACGATCGGCGCGCCGCGCTGCTTGGCGCTTGCGACTTCCTTGGAGTAGGCGATCGGCAGGAGGGGGGAGATCGGTTTCGTCATTGTCGCTTCCATTTCATCGGTATTGCCTTCAATGCAGAATTCTCGCCGGCGGAACAAGGGAAAGTGTCTCCCTCACGAGATCTGGGGAGAGGTTTTCATTGACGGCATGCGGCGATTGTACGGTAAGTGCCGCGGCCGCGGCGCCCTCCCTGATGGCATCGGCTAAGGAAATTCCACGCATCAATCCGGAGATAACGCCGGCTGCAAGCGAGTCACCCGCACCGGTGACATCCGCGACATCTTCGAGGTTTGCCGGCTGCTGGGCAACAACATGGCGATCCGCGAAGGCGATCAGCTCGCGTTGGCCGCGGGTGACGACGCCACCGCGTAAACCGATGTCACCCAGCAGTGACGGCCAGTGCGCGGGATCGTTTGGGCGCTCGCCGGTCAATGCGGCAGCCTCGGCCTCGTTGAGGAAAAGATAGTCGATCCCTTCGATGCATGGTTTGAGCTTGAGGGCCTTCGCGGGCGAGATGGCGATCGCGCCCACCGGCTTGCCGAGAGCTTTTGCGCGCTCGACGATCGATGCCAGCGTCTCTGCCGGCAGGTTGGCATCAATGAGAATGAAATCGGTGGCGGCAAAGGCGTCACGTACGGCACGGATCGAAAGGCGCCGCGGCACGAACATCCGATAGAGATCCATGTCGGCAAGCGCAATCACGAGGTTTCCGTCGTTCTCGATGATTGCGGTGTAACTCGGCGTCTTCCGATCCAGGAAAATGAAGGGGCGATCATGAACCCCAGCGAAGTCGGCCGCCTCGCCGACCATCTCGCCGATCGGATCGCCGCCACGCGGTGAAATCATCGTCACATCGAAGCCCAACCTGGCAAGGTTGCGCGCCGCATTGAAGCCGCCGCCGCCCGGCTCCTCAAACCATGAGCCTGGATTGCTGGCGCCTGGCACGGTGTCGCCTGAGATGCGTCCGCGCCTGTCGATGTGGGCTCCGCCGAGGACAAGAATCTTCCGCTTCATTTCATCGTCCCGCATGGTCGAAAGATACGAATCGTCCTGCCGCCGCTGGTCGGCTGGCGACCAGAGCGCTATATCTAAGCCGTTGCTTTCCATCACGAAAACAAATGTAGAACACTGGCAAATTTACCTTTTTGTTTCAATTATTTGCACGCAACTTGCGCAATGAGAACAAATGCGGTACAAAATCGCCATCGCTGGCGACATTGCTTGAGCGGCTTCAATAACCTAAAGGTGGATCGAATGTCACAGAATACATTGCGGCTTGTAGAGGACAAATCGGTGGACAAAAGCAAGGCACTTGAAGCGGCACTCTCACAGATCGAGCGGTCGTTCGGCAAGGGCTCAATCATGAAGCTCGGCTCGAACGAGAACGTCGTCGAGATCGAAACGGTTTCGACAGGTTCTCTCGGGTTGGATATCGCGCTCGGCATCGGCGGCCTTCCAAAGGGCCGTATCATTGAGATTTACGGACCAGAAAGCTCGGGTAAGACGACGCTGGCGCTGCAGACGATAGCTGAATCGCAGAAGAAGGGTGGCATCTGTGCCTTCGTCGATGCGGAACACGCGCTTGACCCGGTTTACGCCCGCAAGCTCGGTGTCGATCTGCAGAACCTCCTGATCTCGCAGCCGGATACTGGCGAGCAGGCGCTCGAGATCACCGATACGCTGGTGCGTTCCGGCGCTGTCGACGTTCTTGTCGTCGACTCGGTTGCCGCGCTGACGCCGCGTGCCGAAATTGAAGGCGAAATGGGCGACAATCTGCCGGGCCTTCAGGCGCGCCTGATGAGCCAGGCGCTGCGCAAGCTGACGGCTTCGATTTCGAAGTCCAACACCATGGTCATCTTCATCAACCAGATCCGCATGAAGATTGGGGTCATGTTCGGTTCGCCGGAAACGACGACCGGCGGCAACGCGCTGAAATTCTATGCGTCCGTTCGCCTCGACATCCGTCGTATCGGTGCGGTCAAGGAGCGCGAAGAGGTCATCGGCAACCAGACGCGCGTCAAGGTCGTCAAGAACAAGATGGCGCCTCCCTTCAAGCAGGTCGAATTCGACATCATGTATGGTGAAGGCGTTTCGAAGACCGGCGAGTTGGTCGACCTTGGCGTCAAGGCTGGTATCGTCGAGAAATCAGGGGCCTGGTTCTCCTATAACAGCCAGCGTCTTGGCCAGGGCCGCGAAAATGCGAAGCTGTTCCTGCGTGACAATCCGGATCTCCTGCGCGAGATCGAGACGGCGCTTCGTCAGAATGCTGGCCTGATTGCGGACCGCTTCCTGCAGAATGGCGGCCCTGATGCAAATGACGGCGACGAGGCTGCAGACGGCTGATTTGCCTGGCGGTTTCCCAGAGTTCAAAACCGGTCGCATTCCTAATGAGATTGCGGCCGGTTTTGTTTGTCTGCTGGACAGTGGTTAAGGCGAGCGATAAAAGCCACTGGATTTAAGTTTTGACCTGCCTTCCGGCAGCATTGAAGGGCATAGCATGAGCGGTGTGAATGATATCCGGTCGACCTTCCTCGACTACTTCAAGAAGAACGGCCACGAAATCGTTCCGTCGAGCCCGTTGGTGCCGCGCAACGATCCGACGCTGATGTTCACCAATGCCGGCATGGTGCAGTTCAAGAACGTTTTCACCGGTCTGGAGCAGCGTCCATACAAGACGGCCTCGACCGCGCAGAAGTGCGTCCGCGCCGGCGGCAAGCATAACGACCTTGATAACGTTGGCTACACCGCACGCCACCACACCTTCTTCGAGATGCTCGGCAACTTCTCATTCGGCGATTACTTCAAGGAGCGGGCGATCGAACTTGCCTGGAACCTGATCACCAAGGAATTTGCGCTCGACGCCAAGCGGCTGCTGGTCACCGTCTATCACACGGATGATGAGGCCTTTAACCTCTGGAAGAAGATCGCAGGCTTGCCGGACGAGAAGATCATCCGTATTCCCACCAGCGACAATTTCTGGGCGATGGGTGATACCGGCCCGTGCGGCCCATGCTCGGAAATCTTCTACGACCACGGCGCTCACATCTGGGGCGGCCCTCCCGGTTCGCCGGAGGAAGATGGTGACCGCTTCATCGAGATCTGGAACCTCGTCTTCATGCAGTACGAGCAGGTGACGAAGGAAGAGCGCATCGACCTTCCGCGTCCGTCGATCGATACCGGTATGGGACTGGAGCGCGTCGCGGCAGTTCTGCAGGGCAAGCACGATAACTACGACATCGACCTGTTCCGTGCCCTGATCGAGGCTTCCGAGGAGGTCACGGGCGTGAGGGCCGAGGGCGAGCGCCGTGCGAGCCACCGTGTCATCGCCGACCACCTGCGCTCCTCTGCGTTCCTGATTGCCGATGGCGTGTTGCCGTCCAACGAAGGCCGCGGCTACGTGCTTCGCCGCATCATGCGCCGCGCAATGCGCCACGCCGAGCTCCTGGGTGCCAAGGAACCGATGATCTGGAAGCTGTTGCCGACGCTCGTTCAGGAGATGGGTCGCGCCTATCCGGAGCTGGTGCGTGCGGAATCGCTGATCTCCGAGACGCTGAAGCTGGAAGAAACTCGCTTCCGCAAGACGCTGGAGCGTGGTCTTTCACTGCTTTCCGATGCAACGACGACGCTCGGCAAGGGCGACGTGCTCGACGGCGAAACCGCGTTCAAGCTTTACGACACCTATGGCTTCCCACTCGATCTGACACAGGATGCGCTACGCGCCCGCGAAATCGGCGTCGACATATCAGGCTTTACGGACGCCATGGAACGCCAGAAGGCCGAGGCGCGTTCGCACTGGGCCGGCTCCGGCGACAAGGCTACCGAGACGATCTGGTTTGAACTCAAGGAAAAGCACGGCGCGTCCGAGTTCCTCGGCTACGACACTGAGACCGCAGAAGGCGTTGTTCAGGCCATCGTGAAGGACGGTGCCGCGGTCGATGCTGCGTCGGCCGGCGACAAGGTTCAGATCGTCGTCAACCAAACGCCGTTCTACGGCGAGTCCGGCGGCCAGATGGGCGATACCGGTGTCATCACCTCCGATACCGCGAAGGTTGAAATCACCGACACCCAGAAGAAGGGCGAGGGCCTCTTTGTCCACATCGGCACTGTTGTCGAGGGCACAGTGAAGGCCGGCGAGCCGGTTGCGTTGACGGTCGACCATGCGCGCCGTTCGCGTCTGCGCGCGAACCACTCCGCCACCCACTTGCTGCACGAGGCGCTGCGCGAAGTGTTGGGCACGCATGTGGCTCAGAAGGGCTCGCTGGTTGCGCCCGAGCGCCTGCGCTTCGACGTTTCTCATCCAAAGCCGATGACGGCCGACGAGCTGAAGGTCGTCGAGGACATGGCGAACGAGATCGTGTTGCAGAATTCACCTGTCTCGACGCGCCTGATGAGCGTCGATGACGCGATCGCGGAAGGCGCAATGGCGCTGTTCGGCGAAAAATACGGTGACGAGGTCCGCGTTGTGGCCATGGGCCAGGGCGTGCGTGGCGCAAAGGCCGGCAAGACCTATTCGATCGAACTTTGCGGCGGCACGCATGTCGGCGCGACGGGGCAGATCGGGCTGATCCGCATTCTTGGCGAAAGCGCGGTAGGCGCCGGCGTGCGTCGTATCGAGGCGGTCACCGGCGAATCTGCGCGCGAATACCTGGCGGAGCAGGACGAGCGCGTCAAATCGCTCGCAACGTCGCTGAAGGTGCAGCCGGCGGATGTTCTTGCTCGCGTTGAGGCGCTGGTGGACGAACGCCGGAAGCTCGAGCGTGAGCTGGCCGATGCCAAACGCAAGCTTGCGATGGGCGGAGGGCAGGGCGGCCCTGCCGATGCGGTTCGTGATGTTGCCGGCGTCAAGTTCCTCGGCAAGGCAATTTCCGGCGTCGATCCCAAGGAGCTCAAGGGCTTGGCCGATGATGGCAAGGCGAGCCTCGGTTCCGGCGTCGTCGCGTTGATCGGCGTCGCCGAAGACGGCAAGGCGAGCGCAGTGGTTGCCGTGACCCCGGACCTGACGAGCCGGTTCAGCGCCGTCGATCTCGTGCGCGTTGCGTCGGCGGCTCTTGGGGGCAAAGGTGGCGGCGGTCGTCCCGATATGGCCCAGGCCGGTGGTCCGGATGGGACGAAGGCTGATGAAGCCATTGAGGCCGTTGCGGTCGCACTGGCAAGCTGAGCGAATTGAAGTTTGTAAAGGTCTTAGAGAGGCGGGGCTGGTCCCCGCCTTTTTCTTTGCGGATTCGCCAAAGTCCGCAGGATTTGTCAAACCGGGCTATGGTTTTCTGCAGCCGATCGATTTGCAGGAGGTTTTGACAATGAACGGCGAAACGGCATGGGCGCTCTACGAGAACCGTCTCAGACGGGTATCAGCCTATATCCACGATCATCTCGACGAAGAACTCGACATGGATAAACTTGCCGGGATCGCCTGCATGTCGAGCTACCACTGGCATCGGATCTATCGCGCGATTTTCGGCGAGACACTCGCGGCGACAGTCAAGCGATTAAGGCTGCATCGTGCAGCCGGGGACATGGTTCGCACGGATCTTTCTGTCGGGGAGATAGCAAAGCGATCAGGCTATCCCAACCTCCAGTCTTTTAACCGTATCTTCAAATCGGTCTATGGCATGCCGCCAGGTCAGTACAGGAAAGAGGGAAGCCATAAAGCCTTTGAACCCTCACCTAACGGAAAGACTGCAGCGATGTTCGACGTTACCCTACGGAAGATTGAGCCAATTCAATTGCTCGGAGTGCCGCACACCGGCTCGTTCATGCAGATCGGCAAGGCGTTCGAGACCTTGTTCGGCACGCTCTATGCGCGCGGGCTTGCCAAGCCGACGATGCGGATGATCGGTGTTTATCTGGATGATCCCGATATCGTGCCGTCCGAGAAGCTGCGCTCGATCGCATGTGTGACTACGGACGGCGAGGTTGTCGCGACGGCGCCGTTCGAAGCGCGGATGCTCGACGGAGGCGAGTATGCCGTACTGCGTCACAAGGGGCCTTATGCAGACATGCACAAGGCTTACCAGTGGCTTTATGCGGAATGGTTGCCCGCCTCGGGTCGGCAGCTTCGCGACAGTGTGATGTTTGAGGAATACCTCAACAACCCACGTGAGGTGCCGCCGACCGAGCTCTTGACCGATATCTACATGCCGCTTGCCTGAGCGACCTGTTTCTACTGGGCAGCCTTCATGGCTTCGTCATCGATCGCGGTGGCACGCTTGTAGGCCGGGCGATCGGAGATGCGGCCGAGATAGTTGAGGAACGCTGGGCGCTTTTCAAGCGTACCTGTGCTCATGCCCCAGCCAATATGGGAGCCGACGTAAACATCGGCTCCCGTGAAACGATTGCCGGCAACGTAAGGTGTGGCACTGACGGCGCCTTCAAGCGCGTTCATCACGTCGGCGAAACTGCCATATCCCGCCATCCGGGCTTTGTCTGGTGGCGTTTCGAAGCCCAATGCCTTGTTGGTCGCCGCTGCCTCCAGCGGTCCGGCGGTAAAGAACATCCAGCGGTAGTAGCTGCCGCGTTCATCTGATGTTGGAGCGAGCCCGGCTTCGGGGAAGGTCTCAGCGAGGTAGGCGCAGATCGCTGCGCACTCAGTCACGATCGTTTTTCCGTGCCTGATGGCCGGGACCTTTCCCATCGGGTTGACGGCGAGATATTCAGGCGCCTTCATCGTTCCGCCGAAGGTCATGATCTCTGTTTTGTACGGTACGCCTGTCTCTTCCAGCATCCAGCGGGCGATGCGGCCGCGCGACATGGGGTTCGTATAAAATACCAGTTCGTCTGCCATGAACTCCTCCTCGTTTGCTGAATGCAGCGTATCAAGTCCGCCATCAGGGACATAGGACAGAGAGGTCCGGCGCAAAGGCCCTAACTATCTACAGCGGCTTGCGATATTGGATGAAACCGGATCGTTCGGCGATCCTGTCGTAGAGTCTTCGGGCGGTGGCGTTTGTTTCATGCGTCATCCAGTAGAGCCGGCCAGCCCCATTCGCGCGGGCAAGATCCGCCACGGCATCGATGAGAGCCGCACCTGTGCCGAGACCGCGCTGCGTGTCGTCGACATAGAGGTCTTGAAGATAGCAGGTCCATTTCGGCAGCCAGGTCGAACGGTGGAAAATCGCATGAACGATACCGACAAGGCGGCCGCTGTCGTCGAAGGCGCCAAGCGCGTGCATGTCTTCGCCTGGATCCTGAAATCGGCTCCAGGTCAGGTTCGTCGTCTCGGGCGGGATAACAACCTCGTAGAAGCGCTGGTAGCCGGCCCACAGAGGCTCCCAGGCGACCCGGTCGGATGGTTGCAGCGGACGGATTGTTATGGTCATCCTCTTGTTCCCTTTGCTTGTCCTTGAAACGAAAACGGCGGGGAAATCCCCGCCGTCCATTCGGATATTGGTCTTGGCTTACGCCATCGCCTTCTGCAGGTTCTGATCGATCTTGTCGAGGAAGGCAGTCGTGGAGAGCCACGGCTGATCCGGACCGATGAGCAGCGCCAGGTCCTTGGTCATGAAGCCGGCTTCGACGGTGTCGACGCAAACCTTTTCGAGCGTCGCTGCGAACTTTGCGAGTTCCGCATTGTCGTCGAGCTTGGCACGATGGGCGAGGCCGCGGGTCCAGGCGAAGATCGAGGCGATTGAGTTCGTCGAGGTTTCCTGGCCCTTCTGGTGCTGGCGGTAGTGGCGGGTAACCGTGCCGTGTGCGGCTTCGGCTTCGACCGTCTTGCCATCCGGCGTAAGCAGAACGGAGGTCATCAGGCCGAGCGAACCGAAGCCCTGGGCAACCGTGTCCGACTGGACGTCGCCGTCGTAGTTCTTGCATGCCCAGACATAGCCGCCGGACCACTTCAGCGCCGAAGCGACCATGTCGTCGATCAGGCGGTGCTCGTAGGTGATGCCGATTTCCTTGAACTGGTCCTTGAACTCGGTCTCGTAGACTTCCTCGAAGATGTCCTTGAAGCGGCCGTCATAGGCCTTGAGGATGGTGTTCTTGGTCGACAGGTAGACCGGCCACTTGCGCATCAGGCCGTACATCATCGAAGCGCGGGCGAATTCGCGGATCGACTCGTCGAGGTTGTACATGGCCATGGCAACGCCGGCGCCGGGGGCGTCGAAGACTTCCTTTTCGATGACCTGCCCGTCTTCTCCGACGAACTTGATGGTCAGCTTGCCCTTGCCCGGGAATTTGAAGTCGGTCGCGCGGTATTGGTCACCGAAGGCATGACGGCCAACGACGATCGGCTGCGTCCAGCCGGGAACCAGGCGCGGAACGTTCTTGCAGATGATCGGCTCGCGGAAGATGACGCCGCCGAGGATGTTGCGGATCGTGCCGTTCGGGCTCTTCCACATCTGCTTGAGGTTGAATTCCTTGACGCGTGCCTCATCCGGCGTGATTGTCGCGCACTTGATGCCGACGCCGTGCTTCTTGATGGCGTTGGCGGCGTCGATCGTCACCTGGTCATTTGTGGCGTCGCGGTTTTCAACGGAAAGATCGAAGTAATCGATCTCGAGGTCGAGATACGGATGGATCAGCTTATCCTTGATGAGCTGCCAAATGATGCGAGTCATTTCATCGCCGTCGAGATCGGCGACGGGATTGGCGACCTTGATCTTCTTCATGTATCTGCCTCGTTAAGCTTGGAAGGGACCGACGTCCCAGGTGGGTGATATAAAAATCCCGAGCGCTATAGCATTGTGGACCGGGAGTGCAAAGCCGGAAGCAGGATGCGGCGGCGTTTTTGCGGCCATTGCCAAGCGGAGGAAAATGGCTAGTCTCCGGCGCAAAACCATTGCCCGGATATTCGCCATGAAGAAGATTCCCCTTGTCCTCGCGATCCTGCTCGGTTCGACCTCGCCGATGCTTGCCGCCGACGTTACCGCGCCTGTGAAGGAGATCATGGATGCGACGATCAAGAACTGGTCGGGCGCAGATAGCGACTGGATCGACATCTTTGATCCGGGCAAGCTATCGCGGCTTTACAGCAAGGATTTCGTGACGAAATACCAGGCAGCGATCCAGAACCCGGCTGCTGACGAAGATGGTGTCTCGCCCTTCGACTACGATGTGATCGTGAATGGTGAGGATGCGTGTCCACTCGAAGATTTGACCTATGAGCCGAAGCCGACCGCCGGTGGCGCGACGGAGGTCGTCGTCACCTTCAAGAAGGCGACCTGCATGGACGACGGATCGGACAAGGAGGCGGTGACGACCGTTCGATTCGAGATGCTTGAAGAAGCCGGCAAGCCTGTTATCGACGACATCGTCACCGAGGGCGATCCCGGGCAACCGGCGAACTCGCTCAAGAATACGATGGTGCAGATCGCCAAAGGTCAGTGAAGCGCGGACTGCATTTTTCCAACGAAGCCTGTGTGCTACGTTTTCGTTGTTGAAGGGCGGTCGCTTCGGGTGATGGGGCCGTCCTCGGTGTGTCGAGAAATTCCCTCGGCCATTGGCTGTCGGGGGCTGAATGAGAGGCCAGGGCTGCTTGCTTTCCGGTTTTGATTTCCGCGACTGGCTTCTCGCCAACGACCCGGCGCTCTCGCGCTTGCGAATGGCGTCGCGGGTGACGCTGACAATGGCGCTCTCGTACGGGGTGCTATTGGCAATCGACAGGCTGCTGCTTCCGCTTCCGACCGCTGCGTATGGGTTGGGGCTTGTCCTGTCGATCGAGGGTGGCGTCGCGGTAAAGGACAAGGGGAGCGCACCGCAACTCGTGACACGCTTGCTCGGCTGTGCCGCAAGTGTCTGTGTCGTCGGCCTTGCCGCGGCCCTGGAATCAAATCGCATCGTTTCGGATGTGGCCTTTCTCATCATCATCTTTCTTGCTGCTGCCGGGCGAGTGTTCGGGCCACGCGGACACGCAATCGGCATGTTCGCCTTCACCTCCTATTTCATGGGTGCCTATTTCCGCCCCCCGCTTGGTGAGCTTCCGCTGATTGCAATGGGGCCCATCGTCCCGGCATTGATCGGGCATGTCGTGCGCTCTCTTGTCCTCCCCGATGATTGGCGCCCGGATCTCTTGCGCTCACTCGAAAGTGTGCGCGGCCGCATCAACCAGATCCTGTTCAAGATCGCGACGCTCGCCTCCGTTGGGCGAATGACGGCGAGGGATGCGCACAAATTAGAGCAGTTGGAAATCCGCCTGAAGGAAGTCGTTCTGATGGCCGAGGGGTTCATCCCGCGGCCGCCGTCCGGCGTGTTTGATGGTACCGAGCCTGCGGCAATCCTGGCGATCCGACTGTTCGACGTCCACCTTGCCGCGGAGAGTGCGATTGTGCTGAGCTCGCAGAGCTTGCCGCCGTTCGCTCTCGTTCATGCCGTCATCGAGGGCGATCCCGTTCTGGTGGAGGCGAAGAAATCGGATGATCTGCAGGCCAAGACGGCTCGGTCCTTGATCCGGCTGGGAGAGGCGCGAGTGCTCCTCTCGGAAACGATCGAGAAGGGCTATTCGACAGGATTTGCCGAAGTCTGGGCTGTAACCGAAGCGACTGCTGCTCCCGCGAAGATCGACTTCTCGCTGGCCAATCCCCTGATCCGCGCGGCCCTGCAGATTACGCTGGCATCGGCAATCGCAATGACCCTCGGGCTGATGCTGTCACGCGAACGTTGGTTCTGGGCGGTGCTTGCATCCTTCCTGGTGTTCACCAACACGAATTCGCGTGGTGATACGGCGATGAAGGCCCTGCAACGCTCGCTTGGGACGCTGTTCGGGATTGCGATGGGCTTGTTTCTCGCAACAGCCCTGACGGGGCATATGGCGGTTGCCCTAGTAATCACCACGATTGCCATCTTTCTGGCCTTCTATTTTCTTCAGACATCCTACGCGATAATGACCTTCTTCGTATCGATTGCGCTTTGCCTAGTCTATGGCATGACGGGATCGCTGACAGTCGACCTGCTGTTGCTGCGCGTCGAAGAAACAATGCTTGGGGCTGCGGCGGGCACGTTCATTGCCTTCGTCGTTTTTCCTGCGCGAACGCGCAGCGCGCTCAATACGGCGCTGGCGACGTGGTTTTCGGCATTGGAAGAGCTGCTTTCTGCCGCAGCGGTGGGCGAAGCAACGAACGCGCTGATCGCTCTTTCGCAGAAGCTCGATGCGGCTTACCGGGACATAGCTGCAGCTGCCCGCCCACTCGGTTCGACCTGGTCGGTTGTCACCAGGCCAGGACACATACGGCAGACGCTCGCGATCTTTCTTGCGGCGACCTATTGGGCGCGAATCCTGGCGAAGGATTTCGACAGGAGCGCGTGTGACAACGATGGCATGAAACTGATCTATGCTGAACGTGAGCGTGCGACGCTTCTCGCAAAGCGCCAGTCTGACTGCTTCTTCGTCGACCAAAAGGCCAGCAGTGCACCGGAACGGCATTTGCCGCTGTCGCATGCGGGTGCGCGCCTTGGGGTCGAGATGATCGGCTCAACGCTCGATCGCCTCTACCCGAATGGTTGACCCTTGCCGTTTCGGCCCGGCTTGGCTATTCCGCCCGTAGCAAAAGGATCCAGCATCATGGCAGGCACGAACAGCGAGCGGCAACTTCTCACGGAAGGTCCGGTAATCATTCTCGTCGAACCCCAAATGGGGGAGAACATTGGGATGGTCGCGCGGGCCATGGCGAATTTCGGCCTCTCGGTACTGAGGCTCGTCAATCCGCGTGACGGTTGGCCGAACGAGAAGGCACAGGCCGCCGCCTCGAAGGCCGACCACGTCATCGAGGGCACCAAGGTCTACGACACACTCGAGCAAGCTATCGCCGACCTGAACTTCGTTTACGCAACGACAGCGCGTGAGCGCGATGGCTTCAAGCCCGTACGGTCGCCCGTCGTGGCGGCGCAAACGCTGCGCGCCAAATTCCAGGCAGGCGAGGGCAGCGGCATCCTGTTCGGCCGCGAGCGCTGGGGACTCACGAACGAGGAGGTTGCGCTGGCCGACGAGATCGTCACCTTCCCGGTCAATCCCGCCTTTGCGTCGCTCAATATCGCCCAGGCGGTATTGCTGATGTCCTACGAGTGGATGAAGTCGGGCATGGAGGATGTCGGATCCGTTCCCTTCCAGGCGATGTCGCAGACGCAATCCACGAAGGAACAATTGTTCGGTCTCTACGACCAGTTGGAAGAAGCGCTGGATGCACGCAATTATTTCCATCCGCCCGCGAAAAAGCCGAAAATGGTAGACAACCTCAGGGCAGTCCTTTCCCGTCGCGCGTTCACGGAGCAGGAAATCAGCGTGTTGCGCGGCGTAATCTCCTCCCTCGACCGCTTCTCGCGGAAATATCCGCGCGGGAGGCGGCCGCCCGTCGACGTCAAGGAACAGTCGGAAGATGACAGCAGCGCTGAATGAGCTGAAACCGGTTCTGGTCTTCGATTCCGGTATCGGAGGGCTGACCGTATTGCGGGAAGCGCGCGTGCTGATGCCGGAGCGCGGCTTCATCTACATTGCTGACGATGCCGGCTTTCCCTATGGCGGCTGGGAAGAGCAAGCACTGAAGGAACGGATCATTGGTCTTTTCGCCAAGCTGCTTGACGAGCATGATCCCGAAGTCTGCATCATCGCCTGCAACACGGCCTTTACGCTTGTTGGCACCGATCTGCGTGCGGCGTTTCCGCAGATGACCTTCGTCGGCACGGTACCGGCGATCAAGCCGGCCGCCGAGCGGACACGCTCGGGGCTTGTCTCCGTGTTGGCAACGCCGGGTACGGTCAAGCGGGCCTATACGCGCGACCTGATCCAGTCCTTCGCGCAGCAGTGCCATGTGCGTCTGGTCGGGTCCGAAAATCTGGCCCGAATGGCCGAGGCCTATATCCGCGGTGATGTGGTGTCGGATGAGGCTGTTCTTTCCGAGATAGATCAATGCTTCGTGGAGAAAGACGGATCGAAGACCGATATCGTCGTGCTCGCCTGCACGCACTATCCCTTCATGGCGAACGTCTTCCGTCGACTTGCGCCCTGGCCGGTAGATTGGCTCGATCCCGCTGAGGCAATTGCCCGGCGTGCCCGCAGCCTCGTGCCGCATGTCGCCGATGCCGTGCATCCCGATAATTTCGACTTTGCGGTCTTCACCTCAGGCAATCCCGATTTTGCGACGAGGCGGCTGATGCAGGGTTTTGGTCTCAAGGCTTGATGGGCTGCTTGCAGGGCTGACCGGCTGGTCAGGCGGCTCCCGCGCAATCGCGTCGAACGTTGATGCGATAGGGGCTTTCGCAAGACCTGATGACTGCGCAAACTGAGGGTTGTGATTCGCATCGATCCCGCCAGGCTCCGCATGTCCTTCCAAAAACTTGTTATGGCTATCTTCTTCCTGCAACCGATTGCATTTGGCAGCTGGTTGCCGCGCATTCCCGAAATCCAGGCTCGTCTGGGGCTCGGTCCTGCTGATCTTGCGCTGGCGCTGCTCGGCATGCCGGTCGGCATCCTCACGACGCTGCCTGTCGCCGGACGAGTGGTGTCGCGCATCGGCGGCAAAACCACAGTCATCGCAGGATTTGTAGTTTTCTCGGTGATTGTCTGCCTTCCTGCCTTCTCCCGGACGCCGGTTGAATTGTTCATCGCGCTTGCCCTCCTTGGCGTTGCCATGTCGACGTTGGAGCTTGGGCTGAATGTCGAAGCCGATCGTGCTGAGAAGGATACCGGCTCTGTTATCATGAACCGCTGCCATGGCTTCTGGAGCCTAGGCATCATGGCCGGCAGCCTGCTTGGTTCGGGAATGGTGGCGATTGCCGCGCCGGCCGAAGGGGCGATCATGGCGGCTGCCTTCGTCGTTTTGCCGTTTGCCATTGTAGCAAGCCTCCGCCTGCCCCCCGATCGCGAAGCTGGCGCGGCGCCGCCGCATATGCCGATCAAGCTGCCAAGCAGCGCGCTGCTCGGCATCTGCGCCTTCGTCTTCGGGATTACGATGACCGAAGGAGCGATTGCCGACTGGTCTGCCGTCTATCTCAAGGACGTTTTCCAGACCGACGGCATGATGACCGGTATTGGATATACGATTTTCGCCATGATGGTGGCGGCGGGCCGTTTCAGCGGCGACCATCTGAAACAGCGGCTCGGGGCGATTTCACTGGCCCGGGGCTGCGGCGCGGCTTCGCTGGTGGGCATGCTCATGGTCGTCTTTGCCTGGCATAGCCTGGTGACGCTGGCGGGCTTTGCACTGGTTGGGATCGGTGTGTCGGTCGGCTTTCCGCTGGCTGTTACCGCGGCGGCAAGCCTCAGGGATCGACCGGCGGCCGCCAATGTCGCGATCCTATCCTTCATGGCACTGACCGGCTTTCTGATTGGACCGCCTCTGATCGGTTTTATCGCGGAGGTATCAGGGCTACGGGTCGGATTGGCGGTCTTGCTGGTACCTCTCGCGGTCAGCCTGGCCTTTGCGCGAATGTTGAAGGCAAGTTTCTGACGTTTTTCTTCTGTGGGTTTGCGCGGGCGTGTTGCCAAAGACACGGCCAAACCTGCTAGGACGCCATGTTTGATTGAAAGAGGAATGTAACATTGCAGGTTGGTATCGATATGGGATCGGCGTCGGGAGGCAATCCGGCCACGCTCGATATCGAAGAGCTTCTGGCTACCCGTCTTCTGGTGCAGGGCAATTCCGGCTCCGGCAAGTCGCATCTGCTCCGCCGTCTGCTGGAGCAATCAGCGCAGTGGGTGCAGCAGGTCATCATTGATCCCGAAGGTGATTTCGTCACACTGTCGGACAAGTTCGGCCACGTCGTCGTCGACGGCGAGCGCACCGAGGCCGAATTGGCCGGTATTGCCAATCGTATCCGCCAGCATCGCGTCTCCTGCGTTCTGAGCCTCGAGGGTCTCGATATCGAGCAGCAGATGCGCGCCGCAGCCGCTTTCCTCAACGGCATGTTCGATGCCGACCGCGAATACTGGTATCCGGTTCTCGTCGTGGTCGACGAGGCGCAGATGTTTGCGCCTTCGGTCGGCGGCGACGTCTCGGAAGATGCCCGCAAGATGTCGCTTGGCGCCATGACGAACCTGATGTGCCGCGGCCGCAAGCGCGGTCTTGCCGGCGTGATCGCGACGCAGCGCCTAGCAAAGCTTGCCAAGAACGTGGCCGCGGAAGCCTCGAACTTTCTGATGGGGCGCACCTTCCTCGACATCGACATGGCGCGTGCTGCCGATCTGCTCGGGATGGATCGCAGGCAGGCGGAAATGTTCCGTGACCTGAAGCGTGGCAATTTCGTTGCGCTTGGGCCGGCCTTGTCCCGCCGCCCGCTGCCGATCCAGATCGGTAATGTCGAGACCTCGGCGCGTTCGTCGAGCCCCAAGCTCATGCCGCTGCCGGACGCACCGCAGGACGTCGAAGACCTGATCTTCACCCCGGATCCGGAAGAATTTCAGCGGCCGATCGTTCGGCGCGCCGCGCCCGCACCACGGCCGACCACCGATATTCTCGCGGAGTTGTCGCGATCGGCTCCTGCTGCCTCGGCTCCGGTTTCGGAGACGCGTGCGCCTCAGCCCGAGCTGTCGGTCGAGGAACGGGAGGAGCGGCTGACGGCGGTGCTCAACGAAATACTGGACGATCCGAGCTCCGGATTCCGAACGGATTCCGTGCTTTACCAGGAGTTCCTGGTGCGACTTCGCATGCGCCGGGTTCCAGGCGCTCCGATGTCTTTGTCGGAGTTCCGACGCCGCGTGGCGATTTCGCGTTCCGGCGTAGGTGCGGCGACCGCAGAAACCGAGGCCTGGGGAATGGCGTTGTCGCTCTCTTCTGGCGTCACCGACGATCTTCAGGGTGTTTTCCTGATGTTGGCAAAAGCGGCAATTTGTGGCGAACCATGCCCCTCGGATGCGCGGATTGCGCGCGCTTACGGCACCCACTCGGCCCGGCGTGCGAGACGTCTACTTGGCTATTTCGAGGAGCAGGGGACTGTGGTCGTGCACACGGACTTCGCCGGCAAGCGCATCGTCGCTTTCCCCGACATGAGTTGCCAGACGGCTCCCGGCGATGCCAATGCGCCTGATGTGGATGAGGTGCGCTCCGCAGCGGAATGACGGCCGAATTGACGGCAAATAGCGCGCGGACAATGTGCCCGGTTTATACTCGATCCCTAATGTCACACGAAGCAGTTGCTTTTGTCACAAGAGCTTCATTCGGGTGGTGGATAAGGCGCGCGACCCGTGCGGTCGATGCGGATTATCAAAAGGAGATCTCGGTCATGAGAAACGACGTTCGTCACCAGCTGCTGCGCCTTGTCGTCGGCGGCCTGCTTGCAACCGTTGCCGTTCAGCCTGGCTATGCAGATGATGCGGCGAACAAGCTTCTGGAACGTGCGGCAAGCGCCGATCTCAGCGCTCCCGGTGGCGCACGCCGCCTTTCCGGCGACATCACCGAGGCTTATCGCGCCGCGCTCATCGATACCCGCCCGAAGAACGTCATCCTCCTGATCGGCGACGGCATGGGCGACTCCGAGATCACCATCGCACGCAACTATGCGGTCGGCGCGGGCCAGTATTTCAAGGGCATCGATGCGCTTCCGGTCACCGGGCAATACACGCATTATTCGCTCGAAAAGAAGACGGGCAAGCCGACCTATGTGACCGACTCTGCTGCCTCGGGCACCGCTTGGGCGACGGGCGTGAAGTCCTATAACGGCGCGATCGGCGTCGACATTCATGAGAAGAGCCACGAAACGCTGATCGAAAAGGCAAAGGCTGCCGGTCTTGGCACAGGCAATGTCTCGACAGCCGAACTGCAGGATGCAACGCCAGCCGTGCAGATCGCGCACGTGACCCAGCGTAAGTGCTACAGCCCGGCATCCACCACAGAGAAGTGCCCGACGAACGCGCTTGAAAACGGCGGCAAAGGTTCGATCAGCGAGCAGTTGCTGGATACGCGCCCCGACGTGACACTCGGCGGGGGCGCAAAGAGCTTCGGCGAGACCGCCAAGGCCGGCGAATGGAAGGACAAGACGCTTCGCCAGCAGGCGGAGGAACGAGGCTACAAGATCGTCTCGAACCTTGACGAGCTCCAGGCCGTTAAGCAGGCGAACGACAGTGCGCCGGTACTCGGCCTGTTTGCCGAGGGCAATATGCCGGTTCGCTGGGAAGGCCCGAAGGCCAGCCATTACGGCAATGTCGAGAAGGAGCCGGTCGTCTGCAAGCCCAACGAGAAGCGCACGTCGGCAACCCCGACGTTGGCACAGATGACGGCCAAGGCGATCGAACTGCTCAGGACGAACGAGAAGGGCTTCTTCCTGCAGATCGAGGGAGCGTCGATCGACAAGCAGGATCATGCCGCCAACCCGTGCGGCCAGATCGGCGAAACGGTTGATCTCGATGAAGCCGTTCAGGAAGCGTTGAAGTTTGCGCAAGAAGCCGGCGACACGCTCGTCATCATCACCGCCGATCATGCGCACGCGAGCCAGATCATCGATGCCGACGCCAAGGCTCCGGGCTTGACGGAAGCGTTGATGACGAAGGACGGCGCCGTGATGGCCGTGAGCTACGGCAACTCCGACGATGCGGATGACCAGGGCCATACCGGCTCGCAGCTTCGCATTGCTGCTTACGGGCCGCGCGCTGCCAATGTCACTGGCCTGACGGACCAGACGGATCTGTTCTATACGATCAGCGACGCGCTCGGCCTGAAGACCGAGACGGCCAGCGCGAAGTAGGCCGCCTCGGCGAATGCCACGGGCGAAAACGTGGAATTGTGATTGACATTCCAGCGACTTCGCCCTAAAGACCGCCCCAGCACCGGGCAGAGATGTCCGGTGTTTCATTTGACATGTCCCGTGGATTTGTCCTGTTCGCGTAATGGGATGATCCTGTCGGATCCTCGAAAGAAGATCAAAGGAGGGCGTGTTTCCTTCACGCGGTTTGGCAACAGACCGTTCTAACTTTCTGAAAGGAAATACGATGAGCAAGCGCGAATCGTCCAAGTACAAGATTGACCGCCGTATGGGCGAAAACATCTGGGGCCGTCCTAAGTCCCCGGTGAACCGCCGCGAATACGGCCCGGGCCAGCACGGTCAGCGCCGCAAGGGCAAGCTCTCTGACTTCGGTGTGCAGCTGCGCGCCAAGCAGAAGCTGAAGGGTTACTACGGTGACCTGCGCGAGAAGCAGTTCCGCGCGATCTTCGCTGAAGCCGACCGCCGCAAGGGCGATACCTCGGAAAACCTGATCGGTCTTCTGGAGTCTCGTCTTGACGCGATCGTTTATCGCGCCAAGTTCGTTCCGACCGTTTTCGCTGCTCGCCAGTTCGTCAACCACGGCCACGTGACCGTGAACGGCGTCCGCGTAAACATCGGTTCTTACCGTTGCAAGGCTGGCGACGTCATCGAAGTTCGTCAGAAGTCGAAGCAGCTCGTTTCCGTTCTGGAATCTGTTGGCTTGGCTGAACGCGACGTTCCGGACTACATCGAAGCTGACCATAACAAGATGGTTGCTACCTTCGCTCGTGTTCCGGCGCTCGGCGACGTACCGTATCCGGTCGTCATGGAGCCGCATTTGGTGGTCGAATTCTATTCGCGTTAATCGCGAGGCGTTTTCGCATACGGAAAAGCCGCCTCCTGGGGCGGCTTTTTTGTTATCTGGGGAGATACGATGACGGACTTGCAGGCAGTTCTCGATAGCATCCACAAGGAGCTGACCCCCCGTATCGGCGAGGGCAAGGTTGCGGACTACATTCCGGAACTCGCCAAGGTCGACCCAAACCAGTTCGGCCTAGCGGTCGTCACCGTGGATGGCAAGGTCTACAGCGTCGGCAATGCCGATGTCCCGTTCTCCATCCAGAGCATCTCGAAGGTTTTCATGCTGACGCTTGCACTCGGCAAGGTCGGCGAGGGACTGTGGAAGCGGGTCGGCCGCGAGCCTTCGGGCTCGGCGTTCAACTCGATCGTCCAGCTCGAGCACGAGCAGGGCATTCCACGCAATCCCTTCATCAACGCGGGGGCAATTGCCGTGACCGATGTTGTCATGGCCGGCCATGCGCCACGCGAGGCTATTGGTGAGTTGCTGCGCTTCGTCCGCTACCTCGCCGATGACGAGTCGGTCACCATCGATGATCGCGTTGCAAGGTCCGAGACACAGACGGGCTACCGCAATTTCGCGCTCGCAAACTTCATGCGGGCCTATCGCAACCTCGATCACCCAGTCGAACACGTGCTTGGCGTCTATTTTCACCAGTGCGCCCTGTCGATGACCTGCGAGCAGCTGGCGAAGGCCGGGCTGTTTCTGGCCGCACGCGGCAGCAATCCGATGACTGGCCACTCCGTCGTGTCGCCGAAGCGGGCGCGACGTATCAACGCGCTGATGCTGACATGCGGCCACTATGACGGTTCCGGCGACTTTGCCTATCACGTCGGTCTCCCCGGCAAGAGTGGTGTCGGCGGTGGTATTTTTGCAGTGGCGCCCGGCATTGCCTCGATTGCGGTGTGGTCGCCGGGGCTCAACGAGGTCGGCAACTCGCAGCTCGGTGCTGTCGCGCTCGAAATGCTGGCGGCCCGCACTGGCTGGTCTGTTTTCGGCGATTGATGCTGGGTTGTCGTGACGCTTTCTGCTAAGGCGGAGGCAGAGTCTGATTGGACGAGAAAATGAACATCGCAGCCAACATTGCCGATGAGCTGGAAACGCCGAACGCGGATGGGGCGATCGCGCACGCGCTCTTTGCCGAAGCTCCTGACTCGGTGTCGTTCAACAAGCTGCGCAAGCGGCTGTTGCGGAACGTCAGACAGGCATTCGACGATTTTGCAATGCTGAAGGGGCAGACGCGTTGGCTGATCGGTCTCTCCGGCGGCAAGGACTCTTATGGATTGCTCGCCCTTCTTCTCGACCTGCAGTGGCGCGGTCTTCTGCCGGTGGAACTGATCGCCTGCAATCTCGACCAGGGCCAGCCGAACTTCCCAAAGCATATCCTGCCTGAATATCTCACCAAGGTCGGCGTCAAGCACCGCATCGAGTATCGCGACACGTACTCCATCGTGAAGGAGAAGGTTCCTGAAGGAGCGACCTATTGCTCGCTCTGTTCGCGCCTGCGTCGCGGCAATCTTTATCGGATTGCCAAGGAGGAGGGCTGTGACGCATTGGTGCTCGGCCACCACCGCGAGGATATTCTCGAAACCTTCTTTATGAACTTTTTCCATGGCGGGCGGCTCGCTTCGATGCCGGCCAAATTGCTCAATGACGAGGGCAACCTCGTGGTGCTGCGCCCGCTCGCCTATTGCGCGGAAGACGACATGGCGAAGTTCGCGGCTGCCATGCAGTTCCCGATTATTCCATGCGATCTTTGCGGCTCCCAGGACGGGCTGCAGCGCAATGCGATGAAGGACATGCTCGCCGATATCGAGCGGCGTATGCCGGGCCGCAAGGATACGATGCTGAGAGCGCTTGCGCATGTGAACCCGTCGCATCTGCTCGATCCCAAGCTTTTCGATTTCGCTGGCCTGATGGCCGGAGAGACCGCGCCGAAGAGTGAATAGTCGGCGCCCACGGCAAAGAAGGAAAGTCCATGAGTTCCACGATAGATGTAACGACGCTTGCCGATCTCCTGAGGCGGGCGGCGAAGGCAGAGATATTGCCGCGCTTCCGTCGACTTGGAAGCGATGACGTGCGCGCCAAGAGCGAAGCGACCGATCTGGTGACGGAGGCGGACCTGCAGGCGGAGCGGATGATTAAGGCTGAAGCCGCTGCACTCTGGCCGGATGCCGTGTTCATCGGAGAGGAGTCGGTCGCGGCGGATCCTGATCTGCTCGGCAAGCTCGAGGGAGCGGACCTTGCCATCGTGGTCGATCCCGTCGATGGGACCTTCAATTTCGCATCCGGCATTCCGGCCTTCGGCGTGATGGCGTCCGTCGTGTCCAAGGGCGAAACGGTTGCCGGCATCATCTACGACCCGATGGGCGATGACTGGGTAATGGCGGAGAAGGGCGGTGGCGCGTGGCTTTGGCGTCCTGGCGGGGAGGCGGAGCGGCTCGCCGTTGCAGCGCCCGTCGCGCTGGAGGAGATGGTCGGCATGGCATCGACGGGCTTCCTGCCGAAGCCGAAGCGCAGCGAGATCCTTGCCAATCTGGCCAAGGTTCGGTTCCTTGCCAACTATCGCTGTGCTGCCCATGAGTACCGCGCCTTTGCGGGCGGTCACGTCCACTATCTGATGTATAATAAGCTCATGCCCTGGGACCATCTCGCGGGCACCCTGATCAGCATCGAGGCTGGCGCGCATGCGGCCCGTATTGACGGTTCGCCTTACCTTCCGCATCACACCAGTGGTGGCTTGCTGATTGCGCCCGACAAGGACAGCTGGGACATTCTGCGGAGCGAAGTTTTCACGATCTGATATCGGAGCCGCGACCTCCTGCGGGTTGCGGTAGCGTTTCCTGGGGGGCCCAGATTTCGCGCTCCCAGGAAAACGCCATGCGCACAGACGTACAATACGAGCAGGCACGCCAGTCGTAAATGTTCTCCCGTTTTCGAAATGACGAGGAGAGTATGATGGATACAGGGCAGACACTGGCGTTTTTGCTGTTTGCGTTTATCGCGGCGGTTACACCGGGACCCAGTAACACTCTGGTCCTGTCCACAGGTGCTGCTGTCGGCACTTTGAGAGGCATCGGCTGTCCGCTCGGTGCATCGCTTGGCATGGGCGCAATGATTGTTCTAAGCGCCTTCGGTGTCGGAGAAATTGTCGCCGCGGCGCCAGCGATCGTAATAGCGATGAAGTTGGCAGGATCTCTGTTTCTGTTGTGGCTTGCCTGGAAGATCGCCAATGCCGGTACTGTTGAAGCGGATGGCCAGAGGCGCGTGGTTGGATTTCGGCAGGCTTTTCTATTCCAGTGGCTAAACCCGAAAGGTTGGCTGGTTGCGCTGAGCGCAGGCAGCACCTTCCTTGTGTCTTCACAGCACGCTGAAGCACGTGGCGCCTTGTGGATGGGGGCGCTGTTCGCAGCCGCCGCGTTTCCCGCCGGGTTCGTATGGCTTGTCCTCGGCGCTCTCGTGGCACAGTTTCTACGCACCCCACGTTCGGCGCGGTTCTTCAATATCGCGATGGCGTTGGCTCTGGCTCTTTCGGTCGCCCTTGTGTGGCGCTAGCTCCCGAAAGAGTTTCGCCCGCAACGGTGTGTTGCGGGCGACAAGGAACGTTATGCGTTGCAAGGCAGTCTACTAGAAATGCCCGGCGCCTTGATCGATGTGCGGGCTGTCACCCGGATGTGTGAACAGCTTGCCGCCTTCGGCCCACAGCGTTGCCGCGATGCTGATCGCCCCGAACACCGCGAAGCCGCCGAAGAGCGGCTGCACAGTCCCGTTGAATAGCTGTCCGACCGTGCCGCCGAGGATCGCGCCGAAGGTCGTCGATACGAAGCCGGTGATGGCTGTCGCGGTGCCGGCGAGGTTGCCCATGGGTTCCAGGCTGATTGCCGTAAAATTGGTGGCAATAACCGCAAACATCATCAGCAGGATCGTGAACAGGGTATAGGCAAAGGCGAAATCGGGCCGGCCACCGAGAGCTTTGACGAAACCGATTGCAGACACGATCGTGAACAGGATCATCGCAACGTGCGAGATGCGGCGCATCCCGAATTTGCGCACAAAAAACCCGTTGGCGAAGTTCGCGACAGCGATGCCGCCGGCCGTTGCCGCAAAGGCGATCGGTAACCAATCGCCAAGGCCGTAGACCTCGCCGAACACCTGCTGGACCGAAATAACGTAGGCGCTGATGACGCCCGTGAACATCGTCAGCCCGATCATGTAGCCACAGGTGATCTTGTTCGTCAGGACGGTCTTGAAACCGTCGACGACGGAGCCGACCGATAACGGGATGCGCTCTTCTTTCGGCAGAGATTCTTTCAGACGCGCGAGTGCCCAGATGAACAAGACCCCTCCGACAAGGCCGAGCAGGATAAAAATCCAGTGCCAGTTGGCGTAGGTGATGATCAACTGACCGACCGAAGGCGCCACGATCGGCACGATCATGAAGACGATCATCACGTAGGACATGACCCGCGCCATCTCACGGCCGCCGAAGCAGTCGCGAACAATCGCCATGGTCGTGATGCGGACGGCTGCGCCGCCGAGGCCCTGGACAAAGCGCATGATCAGCAGCATTTCGAAGCTGGCGGTAGCGGCAGCGGCGAACATAGCGAGGACATAAACGGCGAGGCCGCCAAGCAGGATGTTTCGACGGCCGAAGGTATCAGACAGGCTACCGAAAATGATCTGCGACACGCCGAATCCGAGGAAGAAGACGCCGATCACGAGCTGCGTATCGTTGGCGTTCGTGACACCGAGCGAATGGCCGATCGCGGGCAGGGATGGCAGCATGCTGTCGATCGCCATCGCGACACTGGCGGTCATGATGGCGATGGTAATGACAAATTCGACGAAGCCCATGCCTATGCGGCGGGAGCCCTGATTCTCAACATGGGGTTTATGTGGTGGCGTCATAATCGAAATCCTGAAATAGGGGCGGAGAGAGCCGATCAGACCGCAGGATTGTGCGGCTGGAAGAGACGTCCCTTCTCTGCGATCAAAACGAAGACCAGACCGATGATCGAGACGGTGAAATAGCCTGCGACCATTGGCAATGCTGTGCCGTTGAATGCCTGGCCGATGCCGGCGCCGATCAGCGCGCCGCCGACTGTGCTCATGAAGCCGAGGACGGACGAAGCCGTTCCCGCGACGTGGCCGAGCGGCTCCATGGCAAGCGAGTTGAAGTTGGAGCCGATCCAGCCGAACTGGAACATGGCCACACCGAAGAAGCAGATGAAAAACGCAAAGGGCATCGGTTGCGGCCCAAGAACGAGGGCTGCGAGCCAGATGGTGTTGACGGTGATAAAGCCGACCAACGCGCCATGCGACAACCGCCGCATCCCGAACCTGCCAACAAGCCGCGCGTTGAGGAATGACGAAAGCGACATGAAGACAGCGACGCCGGCAAAGGCGAAGGGGAAGTAGACCCCAAGCTCGTAGATGCCGACGTATATCTGCTGCGCGGAATTGATGAAGCCGAACAGCGAACCGAAGATGAAGGTGGTGGCAATCGTGTAGCAGAGGGCGATGCGGTTCGTGAGAACCAGCTTGAAGCCACCGATCACCGAGCGTGCGGTGAACGGGCGGACATTCGCGGGACGCAAGGTTTCGGGAAGGCGGATATAGGCCCAAACCGAGATCAAAGCGGCCAGGACGGCGATGAACACGAAGATCAGATGCCAGCTGCCGAAGAACATGATGATCTGGCCGCTGCCCGGCGCGATGACGGGAACGATCATGAAGACCATCATGATCAGGGACATGACCTCTGCCATCTGCCGGCCGCCGTAGATATCACGGACGATGGAGATGGTGATGACGCGCGTCGCTGCGGAACCAATGCCCTGAATGAAGCGAAGTGCGAGAAGGCCCGCAAAGGACGGTACCAGTGCGATCCCCAGCGCAGAACAGATATAGATGACAAGGCCGATCAACAGCGGCAGACGGCGGCCGAATCGGTCGGAGAGAGGGCCGTAGAAGAGCTGAGCCGAGCCGAAGCCCAGCAGATAGGCGGAAACGACGAACTGACGGTGATTTTCGCTTTCGACGCCAAGGCTTGCGCCGATCTGCTGCAGTGCCGGCAGCATGATGTCGATCGCGAGCGAATTGACCGCCATCAAGAAGGCGGCGAGCGCAATGAATTCCCCTTTGCCCATGGGCAATTGGCCCGCGTGCACGGTTTGTGATGAATCTGTCACAATGAAATTCCCATAAACGGGCCAAGGCGCTGTTCAGCACAGCGCCTCGGACTCAAAATGCAAGATTTGGAAACCGGGCGGACGCCCGGTGACCGAACAGGTCAGGCAGCGCCGCGAACGGTCACGCCATGTTCCTGCAGGTGCTGCTGCAACTCGCCGGCCTGGAACATTTCCCGGACGATGTCGCAACCGCCGACGAACTCGCCCTTCACGTAGAGCTGCGGGATCGTCGGCCAGTTGGAGTAATCCTTGATGCCCTGGCGGATCTCGGAGTCAGCGAGCACGTTGATGCCCTTGTAGTCGACGCCGATGTAATCGAGAATCTGCACGACCTGGCCGGAGAATCCACACTGCGGAAACTGCGGCGTGCCCTTCATGAAGAGGACGACGTCGTTGCTCTTGATTTCGTTGTCGATGAATTCGTTGATACCGCTCATAGGGACTAATCCTTTCCACAGGCGAGTTAAAGGCCCGCCGTTTCAATCGTTAAGCTTAGATAGCATGTGATCCGCGGAATTCCAGCAGGCCGAGCCAAAAAAAGAGCGCCCTATCGGTTTGCGGACGGCGCATTGTTGCGCTTGCGTTACGCCTGGTTCAGGAGCGGCTTAATCTCGCGCGCGCATTGCCGGTTATGGCAAGGAATTCACCCGGATTTTGCCACAATTCTCGCCGATTGCGGCGCAGCAATTTCCTGCCGTGCGCGGCCAGAAAGAAAATAATGACATTGATTTCGAAACGGGTCGTTCTCCATTTTCCGGGGTTCGAGCCACTTGATGGGCGTGCTCACAGGGCGCGCTATGAACGATCCGCAAAACAAAGTGCAGCGACCTGGAATTTCTCCGTGCTGACAGGCGAGCCGGACGACGGACCGGCGTCGACGGCGTTCAAGGTGAAGGCGGGTGTTGACGGATGGGAAACCAACAGCCACATCCATATCTTCGACCTCAATGCTTTGGTGGAGCAGCTTCGATCACGCAGCATACCTGCGCAAATTCTGGCGGGCTTTCGTAGTGCTCTGCAGGTCATCCTCCATGGCGGGATGGCCGGCTACTTCAGGCACGCTTGGCGATTCGGGCTGTTCTTCGTCTTTCCGTTCCTGATGATGATACTCGGCTTTTCGCTTAGCGCCACGATCGCCGTGATACCACTCGAAATGGAGTTGCCCGCTTTTCATCTCCTGTGGAGCACGGCGTTGGCATTGTGTTTTTTCGTCTTCGTGTTTCTGCCTTTCGCGGAGCGCTTCTACACGCTGCATCTCTTCGCTGACTGGCGGATGGCGGTTGCTCTTGCCCGGACGAGCGATGCGGCATTCGACCAGTGGCTAGATCGCTGTGCCACGGCCGCGCAGACCGCCCTGTCGGAACCTGCGCAGGAGTATGTGATCTCATCTCACAGTATGGGATCCAGCGTCGCCGCCCACGTCGTTGGCCTCCTGCTCGAACGGGATCCTGATGTTTTTGCCGGCAAGAAGGTGATCTTTGCAACGCTCGGCTCGGCAATCCTGCAATGCGCATTGTTGCGCCCCGCGCACGTGTTGCGGTCACGGGTCGGCCTGATCGCGCGATGCGACAGCGTCAACTGGCTTGATGTCCACTGTCTGACCGACGCCATTCATTTCTACAAGGTGCCGGTCGTAGCGGTTTGTGGACATGGAAATGCACGGCCTGCGAAGATGATCTTCATTCGCGTGAAGCAAATGCTGACTATCGAGCACTATAAGAAGATCAAGAAGGATTTCCTGCGCGTGCATCGGCAGTATGTCCTGGGGCCAGACCTGCGGGCGCCCTTCGACTTCACGCTGCTAACCGCCGGCCCACGCTCGGACATGGTCTTTGCTGCAGACGGTTATAACGAAATGCCCGGCTTCTAACCGGGCATTTGCGTTCGATATCACTCAGGTGCCGATGTCTGCAGCGCCAGGGCATGCAGTATGCCACCCATGTTGCCCTTCAGGGCCTCGTAGACCATCTGATGCTGCTGCACGCGGCTCTTGCCGCGAAAAGCTTCCGCTACCACCTCAGCCGCATAATGATCGCCGTCGCCGGCAAGATCGCGGATGGTCACCTTGGCGCCGGGGATGCCGGCCCTGATCATGTCTTCGATATCACCGGGTTTCATAGGCATGATCGTTACTCCTTGCGCATTATTCCGTGGCAGCCAGTGTGCCATGGCCTTCCATGTAATCAGGGAACCATGATTCATGGGCGTCGCGCAATTGCTGAATCGGCAGCGACAGCAGATCGTCAATCACGAGGCTTTCACCTTCGACAGTGCCGAGGCGGCGGAAAGGTACACCCGCACCTTCGGCGTTGGCGCAGACGAAATTGGCAACATCCGCTGGCACCGTCAGCACGTAGCGGGCCTGATCTTCGCCGAATAGGAGCGCGTGCGGTGCACCTTTGCTTTCACGAAGATCGATCTTGAGGCCCTTGCCTGACGCCATCGCCATTTCGGCGAGAGCCAGAACGAGGCCGCCGGAAGAGATATCGTGGCAGCTCGTTGCCTGGCCGTTTCGGATGACCGAGCGGACGAAGTTGCCGTTACGGCGCTCCGCGAGGAGATCGACCTCGGGAGCGGGGCCTTCAGTGCTGCCGACGACATCGCGCAGATAGGCCGACGAACCGAGATGGCTGCCGTCCGTACCGATCATGATTACCTTATCGCCATTCGAGGCGCTGCCGATGCGCGCCATCTTCTTCCAGTCGGGCAGAAGGCCGACGCCAGCGATCGTCGGTGTCGGCAGGATCGCAACGCCGTTGGTTTCATTGTAGAGCGAGACGTTCCCCGACACGATGGGGAAGTCGAGGACGCGGCAGGCTTCGCCGATGCCTTTCACGGCCTGAACGAACTGGCCCATGATTTCCGGCTTTTCAGGGTTGCCGAAGTTCAGGTTGTCGGTCGCCGCCAGCGGCTCTGCGCCGGTAGCCGTGATGTTGCGCCAGCATTCTGCGACTGCCTGCTTGCCGCCCTCGAACGGATCGGCCTCGACATAGCGCGGCGTCACATCGGACGAGAATGCAAGAGCCTTGGTCGGATGGTTCTCGACGCGAACGACGCCTGCATCACCTCCCGGAAGCTGGAGTGAGTTGCCCTGGATCAGGGTGTCGTACTGTTCGTAAACCCAACGGCGGCTCGATTGATTGGGAGAGCCAACGAGCTGCAACAGCGCCTGGCCGTAGTCTGCCGGTGCGGCAACGAGGTTCGCGGGCAGCGGCGCACGCTTGTCCGATTCTCGCCACGGACGATCATATTCTGGCGCCTGGTCGCCGAGATCCTTGATCGGCAGGTTGGCGACTTCTTCGCCCTGATGGACAACGCGGAAGCGCAGGTCGTCCGTGGTCTTGCCGACGATCGCAAAATCCAGGCCCCACTTGGTGAAGATCGCCTTCGCCACGGCTTCCTTTTCCGGCTCCAGAACCATGAGCATGCGCTCCTGGCTTTCGGACAGCATCATTTCGTAGGCGGTCATCTGCTCTTCGCGCACCGGCACGGTATCGAGATCGAGCAGAATGCCGAGATCGCCCTTTGCACCCATTTCGACGGCCGAGCAGGTGAGGCCGGCAGCACCCATGTCTTGGATGGCGATGACGGCGCCGGTCTGCATCAGCTCGAGGCAGGCTTCCAGCAGGCACTTTTCGGTGAAGGGATCGCCGACCTGGACGGTCGGACGCTTTTCCTCGATGGACTCATCGAATTCGGCCGAGGCCATGGTCGCACCGCCGACGCCGTCGCGGCCGGTCTTTGCGCCGAGATAGACGACCGGCAAGCCGACGCCCTTGGCTTCCGAGAGGAAGATGGCATTCGACTTGGCCAGGCCAGCCGCGAAGGCGTTGACCAGGATATTGCCGTTATAACGCGCGTCGAACTCGACTTCGCCGCCGACCGTCGGAACGCCGAAGGAGTTTCCATAACCGCCGACGCCCGAGACGACACCGGAGACTAGGTGACGGGTCTTCGGATGGTCCGGCTCGCCGAAACGCAGCGCATTCATTGCTGCGATCGGGCGTGCACCCATGGTGAAGACGTCGCGCAGAATGCCCCCGACGCCTGTGGCCGCGCCCTGATATGGCTCGATGTAGGACGGGTGGTTGTGGCTCTCCATCTTGAAGACTACGCAGTCGCCGTCATCGATATCGACAACACCGGCATTTTCACCTGGGCCCTGAATGACGCGCGGACCTTTGGTCGGCAGCGTACGCAGCCACTTCTTGGAGGATTTGTAAGAGCAGTGCTCGTTCCACATGGCCGAAAAGATGCCGAGCTCGGTGAAAGTCGGTTCGCGTCCGATCAGGCTCAAGATCCGCTGATACTCGTCTGGCTTCAGGCCGTGGGCGGCAATCAGTTCGGGGGTGATCGGGCGGGTATTGGAAATGGTCATGAGCTCTCGGAAGTCCCTGCCGTTGCGCGATTGCGGTGTCTTTAGCCTAAGTGAATGAAACGCGCGATAGGAAAATGCCCGCTGTTAACAGACAGCAGGCACCAAAAGGCGACTATCGTGCCAGCTCAAAACTTGTAGCCGACCTGGATGCCGGCGCGCGTAATCCGAATTACGCACCATCGATCATCGGCGGGTAAAGCATTTTTGCCGACCGACGATGCTTTGTCGCTGGTCTGCGGCCGATCTGCCGTCGCTTCAAATCTCACCATCATAGCCGGCGCCGCCGCTTTCTAGTAGGCGTCTCAAAGTCATCAATCCTGCAACCAGATCGTCACGGTTTCTGGGGGACGAGAAGCCTATCCGCACGCGGTGATAAACTTTCTCGGCGCGAGCGGCCTTGAACTCGTCCTCGTCATCGATCAGCACGCCATCTCTATAGGCGGCGTTCTTGAAGGTTCCCGAGAGCCAGGGATCGGGCAGCTTCAGCCAGAGGAAGGGAACATGCGGATGGGACACAAAATCGTATCCCTGTAGTTGTTGCCGTGCGAGGCGCTCGCGGATGGCCAGTTCGGCCGTGCTTGCCTTGCGGATTTCGTGTGCTTGGCCGCTCTGAACGAGACGGGCGCAAGCCTCGGCCAGAATGAAAGGCAGCCCGCCCGTAATCATCTTGTGCGTTACCTTGATCCGCTGCGCAAAATGCGGCGGGCAGGCGACCCAGCCGCCGCGCACTCCGGCAGCCACGGACTTTGAAAGGCCACTGATCAGGAAGGTGCGATCGGGCGCGAGCGACGCCAGCAGGGGATTTTCGTCTCCAGTCATGCCACCGTAGAGATCGTCCTCTATCAGCCAGACGCCATGCCTGCGTGCAATCTCCGCGATCCGTACCCGCCGCTCGCAAGGCATCGTAGCCAGAGTGGGATTGTGCGCGGTCGGCATGAGGAACGCGAGCTTGGGATGCTGCTGAAGACACAAGCGCTCGAAGTCATCGGGGATTACGCCGTTCTCGTCGGAGTCGACGGTGATCGTACGGCGACCAAGAATGCGGGCGCTGCGGCTGACCTGCGTATAGCTCAAATCTTCAAATACGATCTTGTCACCGGGCGACGACACGGCCGAAATCACCGAGACCGCCGCCGCGTGTGCGCCGAGGGTAGGGACGATGTTTTCGGTGTCGGGCGTCCAATCGTTCCTGGCGAGCCAGCGCCGCCCTGCCTCGTACCAATTTTGCGGGAAAACACGGGAATAGGACGAAATCTCGGAAAGCTGCTCCTCGCCGATTGCGGCGAGCACGCTGCCGATGATCTTGCCCTGGCCGAGGTCCGGAGCCGCGGTGGTGTCAAAGCGTATCTTGCCGGCCGGCGCATCAATCGGACGCGTGCCGCCGAGCGCGATGGTCAGTGGGTCCGGCTGATTGCCGGGTGCCGTCTCGGCGCGATCCAGGACATATGTGCCGCGGCCGACTTCTCCCGCGACGAGGCCGCGTTCGTGCACCAGCGCATAGGCCCGGCCGATTGTCCCGATTGTCACGCCTATGTCGTAGGCAAGGTTTCGCTGCGGCGGCAACTTGCTGCCAGCGGGCAATGTACCTGCGGCAATGGCTGATTCAATGCTGTCCGCAATCCGGAGGTAAACCGGGCCGAAACCGCGCGAAACGTCTGGGAGCCAATTTGTCATGATGACAATTCTCTATATTGTCACCCTTCGTCCGTCAAGATTATCTGAATTACAGACACAATCCACGTGGAGAATGAAATGTCCGCCGTTCCAGAGAACGAGCTCCGGATTGCACCGCTCCCTTCCAAGGTGCAATCGATACAATGCCGCATTCAGCAAGACTCTCGCCGTGTGCCGCGCACCTTGCTGGTGTCCGCATTGCAACGACTAACATCGTGGCATCAGAAGCGAGAGAGCCGCAGGGTGTTGCGTGATCTGACGGACGCCGAACTGCTGGACATTGGCGTCACGCGCGCCGAGGCGAACAAGGAGGCCAGCAAGTCGTTCTTTTGGGACTGATCAGCCGCAAGCCTTGCCGCCGGAGGCCCAGCGGGTGACATCCTTGACGATCCGCGGTCCGGTGGCGCCTTGCATCATCGGACCGAAGGCATCGAGCTTGGAGGGGTTGCCCTCTGCCTGAACAACGAGCAATGGGCGGCTTTCGGGGCTTCCCTTGTGCACGACGAGAATGCGCGGACGACCGGAGAAGGAATTCAACTCCGGCGCCAACCTGTATGCGGCAAAGGCCGCGTCGCCCGACTTGAACCAGCAGGCGTTCGCACCGAGAGCAACGCGCTCCATGGTGGACAGCGCGCTGCGGTCAGGACCCTTCGCGGGCGTGTTCGATTGGCAGGACGCGACCAGCGCCGCCGTTGCGGCAATCGCGAGAACACGTGTCGTCGAAAGGCGAGGACGCATCAACTTGCTCCAATGGACTGGATGAATGGCCTCTTACGTGCCGAAGGTTAAGCTGCGATTACCTCGAGGGCGGATGCGAACAGACCACGGCCGTCGGAACCGCCATGCGCTGCTTCGATGAGGTTTTCGGGATGCGGCATCATGCCGAGGACGTTGCCCTTATCGTTCATGACCGCGGCAATATCGTTGATCGAGCCGTTCGGGTTGGTGCCTTCCGCATAGCGGAATACGACCTGGCCGCTGCCTTCGATCTTTGCCAGGGTCTCGGCGTCGGCGAAGTAGTTGCCGTCGTGATGGGCGACTGGGCTGCGAATGATCTGACCCTTGGAATAGGCGCGGGTGAAATCGGTGTCGGCGTTGACGACTTCGAGCTTGATCTCGCGGCAGACGAATTTGAGCGAGGCATTGCGCATCAGCGCGCCAGGAAGCAGACCTGCCTCGAGCAGGATCTGGAACCCGTTACAAACGCCGAGAACCTTGACGCCCTTGTTTGCCTTTTCGATGATCGCCTGCATGACCGGCATGCGCGCTGCGATAGCGCCGCACCGGAGGTAGTCGCCATAGGAAAAGCCGCCGGGGATGACGATCAGGTCGACGTCCGGAATATCCGTCTCCGTTTGCCAGATGGTCACCGGCGCGTGACCGGAGATTTTCGTCAGTGCTGCGATCATGTCTCGATCGCGATTGAGACCCGGAAGTTGAACGACGGCTGATTTCATGAGTGCGGCTAAAACCTTGTTTGTGCTTCTGCAAGTTCTCTGAGTACGAGACGCTTTTCAATACGCTCCAGCCGGCCTTCGTGCCGACCGAGAACACCGTAAATACTGTGTATTTCCTGCTCCATCGTGGTCATCGTGTCGCGCATGCAATGCATTTCGCTTCGGATCTCGTCAAGCGACGCGTCCAGCGTATCGATGTGCTCGTTCATCTTCGTCAACAACTCAAGCATGAGCTCTTGCGTCAATTCAGCCATCGCGTGCGCTCCACGACCAAGATTAGTCGACGGAAATATTATAGTTCTCGATCACCGTATTTGCGAGGAGTTTCTCACACATTGCCTTGAGGTCGCTCGCCGCTTTCTCCTTGTCAGCGCCTTCGAGTTCGACGTCGAAAACCTTGCCCTGACGGACATGGCCGACACCATCGAAGCCGAGAGCACCGAGGGCGCCCTCGATTGCCTTGCCCTGCGGATCGAGAACGCCGTTCTTCAGCGTGACGGTTACACGAGCCTTGATCACTTTATCTTCCCTGTCTTGCTTGGCCTGAAAGTCTTACTTCACGAGCACCGGTCCGGTGCCGCGCACAGGCTCGTTCTCGTTGATGATGCCGAGGCGGCGCGCAACTTCCGAATAGGCTTCGAGAAGTCCACCCATGTCCCGGCGGAAGCGGTCCTTGTCCATCTTTTCACGGGTATCGATATCCCAGAGACGGCAGGAGTCCGGCGAAATCTCATCGGCCAGGATGATGCGCATCATGTCGCCTTCGTACAGGCGACCGCATTCGATCTTGAAGTCGACAAGCTGGATGCCGACGCCGAGGAAAAGACCGGTCATGAAGTCGTTGACGCGAATGGCAAGCGCCATGATATCATCGAGTTCGGCGGGGTTCGCCCAGCCAAATGCCGTGATGTGCTCCTCGGAAACCATCGGATCGTCGAGCGCGTCGGACTTATAATAGAACTCGATGATCGAGCGTGGCAGCACGACGCCTTCCTCGATGCCAAGGCGCTTGGACAGCGAGCCGGCGGCAACGTTGCGTACAACGATCTCAAGCGGGATCATTTCGACTTCGCGGATCAACTGCTCGCGCATGTTGAGGCGACGAATAAAATGCGTCGGAATGCCGATCTTGTTCAGATGGCTGAAAATGTATTCCGAAATGCGGTTGTTCAGAACGCCCTTGCCATCGATGACTTCGTGCTTTTTCTTGTTGAAGGCGGTGGCATCGTCTTTGAAGAACTGGATCAGCGTGCCCGGTTCCGGGCCCTCATACAGAATCTTGGCCTTGCCCTCGTAAATACGGCGGCGACGGTTCATTGCAATTGTTCTCTATCGTTGGCGCTCTTGGGATAGCGCGAGTGGATCGATCTCGTGGCGTCCCCTTAAAGGAAAAGCGAGGGTTTCACAATCCGCCTGTCACTCCTTCCCCGGAATCCGGGATTGCCGGAGTGCCGCTAAGAGAATCGAAGACTTTCTGCGAAGCAGTTTACAGGTTTTTTGCGATCAACGGAATGTGAGCCGTCCGTCTCGGCGGAGTCATGCAGGCCTTTATCTTTGGCCGGAGCTGTTGATCGACTTGCGCAGGTCCTGTTGCAGGCCGCGGGCAGGGCCTTCCACGCCCCGCCAGGACGCAGCGCGTGCAAAGGGCGCTATCTGCAGTGCGGGCATCGGGCGGGCCAGCGCGTAGCCCTGGAGCATGTCGCAACCGAGGTCGCAGAGGATTCGGACGTGGTCCATCGTCTCCACCCCCTCAGCCGTGACGAGAATGTTCAGCGAACGACCGATGTCGATGATCGAACGGACGAGCTTCCGCTGCTCTGCCGAGTGGGGCAGCATGCGGATCAGCTCGCGGTCGATTTTCAAGGTCTTCGGGCTCAGCTTCAAAAGGCTAACAATCGACGCGTGGCCCGTGCCGAAGTCATCGATCTCGATATCGATGCCGAGGCGGCGTAGCTGCCGGAGATTGGCGGTCACGGCATCATCGCAATCGTCCAGCGAGATCGATTCAAGCAGTTCGAAGGAGATCGTGCGAGGCTCGATCTTCAGTCCGCGAAGCTTCTTCGCAAGGTTCGGATCGGCGAGGCGACGAGACGAGACGTTGACTGCGATCTTCGGGATGCGAAGCCCTTCATCCTCCCATCGCTGGCGATCCGCCAGTGCCTGCTCGAGGATAAGACCGTCGATCGTCGAGACAACATCCAGATCTTCGGCAATCGCGAGGAAGCGATCGGGGGCCAGCAAACCGTGTTCGCGGTGCTGCCAGCGCGCCAGCGTCTCGACGCCGGCAACCTCGAGCGTTCGCGCCTGGAACTGCAACTGGTAGAACGGAATAAACTCGCCGCGTTCCAGGCCCAGCAGGATTTCGTCGGCCAGTCGCTTGCTGGCGATGATGCGGCGGCGCTCATCGGTCGAGAAGAATTCGTGGCGATTGCGTCCACCGCTCTTTGCACGGTAGAGCGCGATATCGGCATTTAGCAGAAGTTGCTTGGCATCCAGCGCCGGACCGTCCCCCGTGGCGATTCCTATACTTGCGCCGAAACGGCAATCATGGCCCTCGTAGCGAATAGGCTTGCAGAGCTCGCGGATGATGCGTTCGGCCAGATTAGAGATCTTCCTTGGTGTGACGTCGAGGGTACACAGGACCACGAACTCGTCGCCACCAATACGAGCGACGAAATCAGTGGAACGGACGTTCCTTTTCAGGACCTGCGCAACGTGCTTCAGCATCGCGTCGCCGGCACGGTGGCCGAGCGTATCGTTGATCTGCTTGAAGCGATCGAGATCGATATGGAGGATCGCGAGCGTCAGGCCGGTCCGGCGACATTCGGCGGAACGCTCGTCCAGCATGCGATCCAGGTATCGGCGATTGGGCAAGTTGGTGAGGTAATCATGCAGCGCCAGGTGCTCGATGTTTTCCTTGGCGCTTTCGAGCTCCCTATTGCGGGCTTCGGCGAGATCCTTGGCGCGCTGCAACTCGTTATTGAGCCGGACTTCGGCAGTGACATCCCAATTCGCACCGATCAGCTTGCGGCGTCCGTCGCTGTCGAGAAAAAATGCCGCCTTTGCGCGGATGACGCGCTCGATGCCGTCCTGCCGGATGATGCGGAATTCGTGCTCAAAATCGGTGTTGTCAGCAATGCTCTCGCTGATGGTCGCTAGCACACGTTCCCTGTCATTGGGATGCAGCGAAGCCTCCCAGGCATCGCCCGTGGTGGCTGGCGACGTCCCAGTAATGCCGTAGATCGCCAGAAGACGGTCGTCCCAATCGACAGTGCCATTCTCGATGTCGGCCTCGAAGACGCCGATATTGGAGATATCAAGCGCGAGATCGAGGCGTCGCGACACGTGCGCCAGCCGCTCCTCCGCCTCCTTGCGCTCGGTGATGTCGGTATCGGTGCCGACGAGGCGGGCAGGGGCGCCATTTTCGTCCCATTCGACACAAGCACCACGGCATTCGATCCAGATCCAGTGGCCGTCCCTGTGGCGCTCGCGATACACGAAAATCTGATAGTCCGGATCGCCTGCATTCTGACGATCGATCGCCCTTACGACGAATTCCCGATCATCGGGGTGGATGAGTTCAATCCAAGTGTCATAATCCCCGTCGGCATCCTCATCGGGCGCCATGCCACGAATGGTCTTCCAGGTATCGGAATAGTAACGCTTGCCAAGACGAAGATCGTGGTCCCAGACGCCGAGGCCTGACCCGACAAGAGCGTAGTTCCAGCGACTCTCGCGCTCCGAGAGTTCGGCGCTATTTGTTGGGGGCGCGTGGTCGTCGAGCCCGGTCGCATGAAGCTTGGTCTTCGGTTTGCCCCGGTTGCCGGGTGTCGATCGTTTCAATCTGCGTACTCGCTCTCCTGGCGCGTGTATATTTTGGATGCATTGAATTAAACAGCCCTTAATGCCATAAAAATAATATCTACGTAAAAACAATTACTTGGTTGTGCGTTCCGCCCTGCGTAGCCTGAGGGGCGCAGACAAGGTTCGACAATGCCCATTCACTTGTGCAGTGGTGCCCTATATCGCCCCAATTGGCGGAGGGAATGCGATGTCTCCAGAATGGCCGATGTTCATACTGCCATGCATCGTTCTTGTGGGCCTGGCGGGCGTTCTCTTCATTCGCGGAGAGGGTGACTAGCCGATTGCTCAGCTAAAACCGCCCGAGCGTTCCCGTGCTGGGCGCGGCGATGCAATGCCCGACTGTGAATTGCGGTTCTGCCAAAGCGTCCGGTATTACGGCTTCAAACGGCCAAGGAATTGGGCAAACACCATTGTTCCTTCCGGCCAAGGCCCGTGGCCGGACTCGGTGTTGATATGGCCGGCCTCACCAGCGTCAATGAGGAGGGATCCCCAGCTTGCAGCGATGTCATCGGCGTGCTCGTAGCTGCCGAAGGGATCGTTGCGGCTGGCGATCGTGATTGTCGGGAAGGGAAGTGGATCCCGCGGGTACGGGCCGAATGTCATCAGGTGCTTCGGCCGTATTGCCGGATTGGCGACATCGGGCGGTGCAACGAAGAATGCCCCGGCTATCTTGTTGCGAAAATGGGGAATTGCATGGATCGCCGATGGAATGCCAAGGGAATGCGCAACCAGCACCACCGGTCGCGTGGCAGCGTTCACCTCCTCGGCGATCCGCTGAACCCAATCGTCGCGGACCGGCTTCGACCATTCTGCCTGTTCGACACGACGAGCTGTGCTGAGCTTGGCCTCCCAGCGGCTTTGCCAATGATCGGGGCCGGAATTCGTATAACCGGGAATGATGAGGATTTCGGCGTCTGAAGCTTTCATGATGGCGCGGATGTGAGAAAGCTCGACGGCGATGTCAAGGGAGGGTGGGACAAGGCTTCTGAAATTTGTTATGTTTTTGGCAGTGCCGGTTGCGTCTCGTATCGGCGTTGTCGCCGATCCTTTCGCTGCCGGCTATCTTGGCTGAGGAGGAGAAAGCCATGACGGCATTCCATGTTATGTCGGGTGCAAGCGATGTCTACACACGCCCGGTCGTCAACAAGATCAGCGTTTCGGATGTCTTTGATGCGCTACGGCGCGGCCTCGACGATTTTCGTGAAAAACCATCCCACTATGTATTTTTGTGCCTGATGTATCCGATTGCCGGCATTTTTCTCGCTGTCGCGACGTCAAGTGCTAACCTCCTGCCGATGATTTTTCCGCTGGTATCGGGCTTTGCACTGATCGGCCCTATCGCTGCGATCGGGCTCTATGAGATCAGCCGCAGGCGCGAAGCTGGCATGGATACCTCGTGGAGGCACGCGCTCGAGGTAACAGGATCGCCAGCGTTTCCATCGATTATTGCTGGCGGATTGTTGCTGTTTGGCTTCTTCGTCGTCTGGCTTGTCGCTGCGCAGACGCTCTATGCCAACGTGTTCGGTGACGTTTTTCCGCGATCGATCTCGCTCTTCCTCTCAGAGATCTTCGGCACGGCTGCAGGGCTGCAGTTGATCATTTGGGGACACGTGCTTGGTCTGGGCTTTGCTATTATCGTGTTGGCCACGACCGTCGTCACCTTCCCGTTGTTGCTGGATCGGGATGTCGGTCTCGTCTGCGCGATGGAGACATCGGTCAGAGCGACCGTCGCCAACCCGATCCCCGTCTTCTGCTGGGGGCTGATCATCGCCGTTTCTCTCATCGTAGGCACCATCCCGCTCTTTGTCGGGTTGGCGTTGGTGATGCCGATCCTCGGGCATGCCAGTTGGCACCTGTATAGGAAGCTCGTGGCACCGCCAGTGGTCTGACAGTCAGGGCGCCGGGAACTGCAACACCTCCCTGGGAGTTTCGCTGAGGCGAATACCGAGGGAGGTTATACATGGCAACGCCGCAGCATCTGTTTACCCGCTTTGCCAGCAGGACTTCTGAATGGGCAGGCAGGCCCGCCACGTTCGTGCTGGCGGTCGTACTCGTCGCGGTATGGGCAGGGACGGGCCCGGTCTTCGATTTCTCCGAGACTTGGCAACTGGTCATCAACACCGGAACGACCATCATTACCTTCCTGATGGTGTTCGTGCTTCAGAACGCGCAGACGCGGGATGCTCGGGCGGTGCAGGCCAAACTCAACGAAATCATACTCACCAGCCACGCGGAAAACCGCTTCATCGGCATCGAGCATCTTGACGACGAGGACCTCCAACATCTCGATCGCCTCGTTGCCAAGGCGGCGAAAGGCGTTCGCAATCAACGGTCGTCAAAAGCGTCCAACGGTCAAAATGGTGGAGGCGAGGCGAGCGCGTCGGCAAGGCTCAAGAAGACGAAGCGTAAAACGGCGCCCGTGAAGGCGCCGTCTCGGTAATCCAGCTTAGGCAGCGCCGAAGACGCGCCGGAAGATCGTATCAACGTGCTTGGTATGATAGCCAAGGTCGAATTTCTCGCGGATTTCCACTTCGGTGAGCGCGGCACGGACCTCGGAGTCGGCAAGCAGCTCCTCCAGGAAATCCTTGCCCTGTTCCCACACCTTCATGGCGTTTCGCTGGACGAGCCGGTAGGCATCCTCGCGGGAAACGCCTGCCTGTGTCAGCGCCAGAAGCACGCGCTGCGAATGCACGAGGCCACGGAACTTGTCGAGGTTCTTCATCATGTTGTCGGGATAGACCACGAGTTTCTCGATGACGCCGGCCAAACGGTTGAGGGCAAAGTCGAGCGTGATCGTCGTGTCGGGCCCGATGCCGCGCTCGACGCTCGAATGGCTGATATCGCGCTCATGCCACAGGGCGACGTTCTCCATGGCGGGAACGACCGACATGCGCACCAGGCGCGCCAGACCGGTCAGGTTTTCAGTCAGGACCGGGTTACGCTTGTGCGGCATGGCCGAAGAGCCCTTCTGGCCGGGCGAGAAGTACTCCTCAGCTTCCAGGACTTCCGTGCGCTGCATATGGCGAATCTCGATCGCGACGTTTTCGATCGAAGAGGCAATGACGCCGAGGATGGCGAAGAACATCGCATGCCGGTCGCGCGGAATGACCTGCGTCGAAACCGGCTCCGGCACCAGGCCGAGCTTGGCGCAGACATGTTCCTCGACGCGCGGGTCGATATTGGCGAAAGTGCCGACAGCGCCGGAGACCGCACCGGTGGCGATTTCGGCACGCGCGGCCAGCAGGCGGGCGCGGTTGCGGCTCATCTCGGCGTAGAAGCGCGCGAGCGTCAGGCCCATCGTGGTCGGCTCGGCATGAATGCCGTGGCTGCGACCGATGCGGACGGTGTCCTTGTGTTCGAAGGCGCGTGCCTTGAGAGCGGCGAGCAGACGATCCATGTCGGCGAGCAGGATGTCGGCTGCGCGGACGAGTTGGATGTTGAATGTGGTGTCGAGAACGTCAGAAGACGTCATGCCCTGGTGGACGAAACGCGCATCGGAACCGACGATCTCTGAAAGGTGCGTCRGGAAGGCAATGACATCGTGCTTGGTGACGGCCTCGATTTCATCGATCCGCGCAACGTCGAACGTGGCGGCGCCGCCTCGTTCCCAGATCGTCTTCGCAGCCGATTTCGGGATGACACCCAGTTCGGCGAGCGCATCGCAGGCGTGAGCCTCGATCTCGAACCAGATGCGGAATTTGGTTTCGGGCGACCAGATGGCGACCATCTCTGGCCGGGAATAGCGCGGGATCATGGCTTCCTGCTTTCGTTCATAAGGAAATGCTGGCGCCCCTGTATCAAAGACAGGCGGCAATCTCAACGCATGCGTTTAGCAAGCGCAACACTAGTGCCGAAAAGGCAGAGAAGGCCGAGCGGAAGAAACAGGCGAATTCCAAGGACGGCGAACTGATAGACTGCACTGGCACCGGTGAAGACGAATTGAAACACCCACGTCAGGGATCCAAAAGAAGCGTGCCACGCCGAGTAGAAGACCCGGTAGTCCATGGCGAATAGAAAGGCGGTCATCAGGATCGTCCCGGCAGCAAGTGTCAGGAAGAAGGCTGCAAAACGCGTCTCCGGCGAGCGTCGGTGCGCAAGGAAGCGACCCAATGGCAACATGAATGGCCAAGCCAGCAATCCGCCTGTGAAATAGAGTAGCGCGAGGTCGCGGAGATGTGCCGTCTCCATTCCGTTTCTGAAACAGAGCGCGGCCATCGCGGACGCGAGCATCTGCGTGCCCCAGAGCACTGCGCCTGCGAATAGATCGGGGAGAGGCGGGCGCGCCGCCTTGAGCCGCTCGGAGATCAAGGACGGCCTGCTTTCATCACGACTTGGACTGACCTTCGGCGGCACTGCGCAAGGCGCTGATGGCCGCCTTGTAGGCCTCGACCGAGCCGCCCTTGAAGATCGCCGAACCTGCGACGAGAACATTGGCGCCAGCTTTGCCGACGATCGGCGCCGTTTCGACTGTTACTCCACCATCGACTTCGAGATCGATCGGCCTGTCACCGATGAGTGACCGCGCGGCGGCAATCTTGTCCGCCATCGCGGGAATGAATTTCTGTCCGCCAAATCCGGGGTTTACCGACATGATAAGGATGAGGTCGACCTCGTCGAGGACATTTTCTAGTGCCGAAAGCGGCGTGGCCGGATTGAGGGTGACGCCGACCTTTTTGCCCAGGCTGCGCACAGTTTGAAGCGACCGGTGGAGATGCGGCCCGGCTTCGGCATGGACGGTAATGCGGTCGCAGCCCGCCTTGGCGAAGGCCTCCAGGTAAGGATCGGCAGGTGCAATCATCAGATGGCAATCAAAAACGGCGTCCGTATAGGAACGCAGCGATTTGATCACATCAGGGCCGAAGGAAATGTTTGGGACGAAGTGACCGTCCATGACGTCGAGGTGAATCCAATCGGCTCCAGCCGCGGTCACGTCACGGACTTCCTGGCCCAGTTTGGCAAAATCGGCGGCAAGGATGGATGGCGCGATGCGAATGGGCGTAGTCATTGACGTCTCTCCGTAAAACTCGTGCAGCGGCGGCGGCAAAGCCTATTCGATCGGAGCGCTTGGCAGCACGAATGAACCGGCGTGCCATAGCAGCAGGCGGTAGGGGTTATCGGCCAATTCATGGCCGGCGTTGAAAGCAATCTTTCCGATAATCGTCTCGAAGGAGGTGCCGCCGATATGCTGCGCGATCGGCCTATCATCAGCGCCGGCATCCTGGACAGCCTTCGACGCGATTTCCACAGCTGCATAAGCAGGCAGTACATAGCCCTCCGGCTCGACGCCGCCGGCGCGTAACGCATCGACAACCGACTTCGCTTCCGGCCGCGCCGCATAGTCCGGCAGGGCAACGGCGTAAACGCCATCGGCAAGCGCGAGCGGTTGGTTGGCAGCCCGCATGGCGTCGCCACCGAGGATATCGAGTTGAATCTTTTCCGCCGCTGCATCACGTGCGATCACTGCAACGTCGCTGCGATCCCCGCCGACAAATACCTTTGTCGCCCCGGCCTTCTTCAGGCGGCGTACAAGAGCAACCTGCTGCTCCTGGCCCGGTCGATAGGTGTCGGTGAATACCGGCTTGAGGCCTTTTTCCTCGAGCGCGTTTCGGATCGCTTCCGTAAGCTCCCGGCCATGGATAGTGCCGTCTTCGACCAGTGCGATCGGCGAGGCCGCCCACTCCCGTACGATCACCTCGATAATCTTCTCCGCTTCCGCGCCATCGGCCGGCGCCATTCGATAGAGCGGCCAGGCATTTTTTAGCGCGTCTTCCATGAGGATGCGTGAGCGCACCGAGATGGTAATCGCCGGGATATTGGCATCCTTCAGCTTTGGCAGTGCGCCCTCGAGCGTCTCGCTGCAGAGAAAGCCTACGGCTACCTGGACCTTGGCATTGATCAACGCGTCAGCGATCGCCGCGCCGCTGTTTTCCTCGCAAGTCTCCGCGACCGTGACGATCGTGTTGCCATCCTGCTGGATCCTGGCAGTGGCACCGGCAATGATCTGGGCTCCGATTGGCGCGAGGTTGCCAGTCTGTGGCGCAACAACGCCAATCGTGAGGCCGGCGGCATGGCATTCTCCGGCCGCAAGGAGCAGCATCGGCAGAAGTGCTAGGCCACGCAAAGTATTCATAAAAGCCGCAGGTCCGTGTCGTTTGTCCTGCTCTTTTATCCGTCCGGCATCGATCGTCAAAGAAAAACGCACGGTTGGGAAGCTTTTCGCCTGGCTTTTGTAGAAAAGGTAACCGATCACCTTCATATTATAGAAAACAGCAAAACCGGTGACGCCGGATGGAGAATGCCTTTGTTGAACAAGCAACCGATCGACCCGCGCCTCTACCGGGATGCGATGAGCCGCTTTGGCGGCCATGTGCAGCTCGTAACGACGGCGATCGGTGAGGAGCGCAGAGGCGTGACGATCACTGCCGCTTGCTCGGTATCCGATAGCCCTGCGACCGTACTGGTATGCCTGAACAACAGCAATCCGAAGAACGACATCTTCTTTCGGAGCGGCATCTTTGCATTGAATACCTTGGCCGCGCATCATCAAGCGCTTGCGGATGCTTTTTCGGGGCGTGCGCTGCTCACCAACGACGAACGCTTCGCGACGGGTGTGTTCGACAAGCTGGTAACGGGCGCGCCCATCCTTCGCGACGCGCTTGCCTCCTTCGATTGCCGCGTGAGCGAAATCAAGGAAATGTCGACGCACCACATCATTTTCGGCGAGGTCGTGGCAGTCCGGTACAACGAGGCGAAGCCTGCGCTTGTCTATATGAACCGGGATTACCACACGCTATAACTCCTGAAAAAGGGAGGAGACATGCCGGATCAAACTCATCCGCCGCTGCCATCGTCGATCGATGAGACGATCGCGATGCTGGGCGATCAGGATTATCTCGCGGGGCGGGCGCTTGGAACAGTGCTTTTCCTGGCCCTGAAGATGAAGCGTCCTCTCTTTCTGGAAGGCGAGGCGGGTGTCGGCAAGACCGAGATCGCAAAGGTGCTCTCGAAAGCTCTCGGCCGGCCGCTGATCCGCCTGCAATGTTACGAAGGACTGGATATCGCTTCGGCTGTCTACGAATGGAACTATCCGGCACAGATGCTCGAAATCCGCCTGGCCGAAGCGTCCGGGCTGACCGACAGGAACAGGATAGAGTCGGACATCTTCTCCGAACGATACCTCATCCGCCGGCCGGTGTTGCAGGCTCTGTCGAGCGCGGATGGGCGGGCGCCCGTCTTCCTCATCGACGAGCTCGACCGCACCGATGAAGCGTTCGAGGCCTTTCTGTTGGAGGTTCTCTCTGATTTTCAGGTGACGATCCCCGAGCTCGGCACTATCCGTGCAGCCGAGCCACCGATCGTCATTATAACCACGAACCGGACGCGTGAGGTTCACGACGCGCTGAAGCGGCGTTGCCTATACCATTGGGTCGATTATCCCGATGCCGCGCAGGAGCTGGAGATTATTCGCCGCAAGGTGCCGGGCTGTAATGCGGCTCTGTCCGCGCAGATCGTCGCCTATGTACAGAAGCTTCGGGCACTGGATCTTTTCAAGAACCCGGGCGTAGCCGAGACGATTGATTGGGCGACAGCGCTGACCGAACTCGATCGCCTGGCGCTCGATCCGGAAACGATTTCCGATACGATCGGAACACTGCTGAAATACCAGGACGACATCGCGCGTATCCAGGGTAGCGACGGTGCGAAAGTCCTGGAGGATATCAGGGGCGAGCTGCAGGCGGCAGGATAACGGATGGAAGCTACAAGCCGACAGGATGGGATTGTCTTTCCGCCTCTTCCGGTCGGTGACGGTCGTTTTGCCGATAATATCGTCTTCTTTGCCAGGGTACTGCGGAAGGCCGGCATGAAGATCGGGCCGGCCGCGATCGTTGATGCGATCGAGGCGGTCGAGACGATCGGTATCGGGTCGCGTGAGGAATTTCACGCCGCGCTCTCATCCGTCTTCGTCAAACGGCACGAAGACAAGCCGGTCTTCGACGAGGCGTTTCGCCTTTTTTGGCGCTCGCGGGACCTTGTCGAGAAGATGATCGCAATGCTGTCGCCAAGGGCGTCGGAAACCCTCCAGAAGGAGAAGGCAAAGCCCGGCGAAAGCCGCGCCGCGGACGCCTTGCTCGGCGACCGAAGGGACAACAAGCCGCCGCGCGACGAGCCTGATATCGAGATCGATGCGCGCTTTACGATGTCGGGCAACGAAGTCTTCCGGCGGATGGACTTCGCCCAAATGTCTGCGTTGGAGATTGCCGCGGCCAAGAAGGCACTTGCGAAACTGCAGCTGCCTCTGGACAAGGTGCGGACCCGGCGCTTCCGCCCATCGCATGCTCACGCCCATGTGGATGCGCGCGCGACGATGCGGGCTGCATTGCGCAGCGGGGCCGGCCTCATTCTTCCGCGATACCGCGAGATCCGCGAGGTTCAGCCACCCTTGGTCGTTCTCGCCGATATCTCCGGCTCGATGAGCCAGTACACGCGCATCTTTCTGCACTTTCTCCATGTGCTAACGGAGAAGCGCCGGAGGGTTCATACCTTCCTGTTCGGAACGCGCCTCACGAATGTCACTCGCCAGATGCGGCACAAGGATCCCGACGAAGCAATGGATGAATGCGCGGCAGCGGTAAGGGATTGGTCCGGTGGGACGCGGATCGGTGAGACGCTGAGGGAGTTCAATCGCCTGTGGGCTCGCCGTGTGCTGGGGCAGGGCGCGGTCGTGCTGTTGATCACCGACGGGCTGGAGCGCGAGGGAACGGATCTGCTCGCGGCAGAAATGGACAGGTTGCATCGCTCGTGTCGGCGACTGATCTGGCTCAATCCGCTGCTGCGCTTCGACGGCTTCGAGCCGCGCGCGCGTGGCGTGCGCGCAATGCTGCCGCATGTTGACGAATTCCGACCGGTTCACAATCTATCATCCTTGAGCGACCTTGCGGAAGCACTCGGCGCAACGCGATCGACGGAATGTGACCCGCGCCGGTACCTCGAAAGATTGAAAGGCATCGCATGACAGGTACATCGTTTGACCTTGATCCGTTAATGACGGCGGAAGCCTGGAGAAAAAGCGGGCGAGACGTGGCGATTGCCACGGTCATCGAGACGTGGGGATCGGCGCCACGACCGGCCGGAAGCCATCTCGTGATCGACCGAGACGGCAATTTCGAAGGCTCCGTATCGGGGGGCTGCGTCGAGGGCGCCGTTATCGCCGAGGCGCTTGATGTGATCGCCGACGGTAAGGGGAAGATGCTCGAGTTTGGTGTTGCGGATGAAACGGCGTGGCGCGTCGGCCTTTCTTGCGGCGGCCGGATTCGTGTCTATGTCGAAAGGCTCAATTGATGGATGCGGCAAATCTTGCGCGGCTGAATGACGCGCGCCGGGCGCGCCGCGCCGCCATGCTGCTGACTGATCTCGAAAAGGGAGGAGATACCGTTGTCCTTGAGGGGGAGCCAGTGGAACCCTCCTTGCGAGCGGATATCGAGGCTGCCTTTCGCTCAGGGAAATCGACGGCAATCGAGGTCGATGGGCATCGCTACTTTCTTAACGTGCATCTGCCGCCGGCCCATATCGTGATTATCGGCGCCGTTCACATCAGTCAGGTCCTGGCGCAGATGGCATCGCTTGCCGGCTTCGATGTGCGGATCATCGATCCGCGCACGGCTTTCGCCACGCCGGAACGGTTCCTCGGGACCGATCTGACGGCGGATTGGCCGGTGGATGTCCTCAAGGATCGTCCGCTGGACGCCTATACGGCGCTCGTCGCCGTGACGCATGACCCGAAGATCGACGACTATCCCATTACCGAGGCGTTGCGGACCGGCTGTTTCTATGTCGGAGCGCTCGGCAGCCGGAAGACGCATGCGACTCGGCTAGAACGGTTGCGCGCAGACGGTGCGGACGAGGCCGCGCTTGCCAAAATCAGCGCGCCGATCGGGCTTAATATCGGTGCGTCGAGCCCAGCCGAAATCGCGGTCGCCATTCTCGCGGAGATCGTCCAAACGCTGCGGACGCGGACCTTGTCTCCGGTTGGTGACAGCAAATGAAGTTCGGATCATTCTCCATCGAGGCAGCCGAGGGCGTGGTCCTCGCCCATGCCGTGAAGCTTGCCGGCGGCAGCCTGTCCAAAGGACACAGGATCGGTGCCGGCGACATCGAAAGGCTGCGCGGTGAGGCTATAGGGCAGGTCATTGCTGCACTAATGGAGGAGGGCGACGTCGGGGAGGACGAGGCGGCGAGACGACTTGCGCAGGCAATCGCGCCCGACCATTTGCGCCTCTCTGAGGCTTCCACGGGACGCGTGAACGTCTATTCGACTGTTGACGGCCTGTTCGTCGCAAGCCGCAGCGCCGTCGACCGGCTGAACAGCATCGACCCTGCTATCACGCTTGCCTGTCTCAACGATCATGTGCCCGTTCGCAATGGCGACATGGTTGCGACATTCAAGATCATCCCGCTCGCCGTGTCCGGCGCCAAACTCGACCTTGCATGCGAGGTGCTGCGGTCGACATCCGCCTTCGAGGTGAAGCCCTTTGCCGGCCGCTCGGTCTCGTTGATCGCGACGGAACTGCCGTCGCTGAAGCCATCGGTCATGGACAAGACGGCACGCGTGCTTTCCCGGCGGCTCGTCGCATCAGGCAGTCATCTCGTGAGGGAGACGCGGGTTGCTCATCACGTCGAACCGGTAGCGCAGGCGCTTCTCGAGGCATTGCGGCTACCCGACAGCGCCCCGAAGTTGGTCATCCTTTTCGGCGCGTCCGCCGTGATCGACGCGGAGGATGTGATTCCCGAAGCCATAAGAAGGGCCGGCGGCGAAGTCGTGCAGGTCGGCATGCCTGTCGATCCAGGGAACCTGCTTGTCCTCGGTCGGATCGGTGATATTCCCGTCATCGGCGCACCGGGATGTGCACGCAGCCCGAAGGAGAATGGCTTCGATTGGGTACTCGACCGCATTCTGGCTGGCGAACAGCCGAGCGCAGTCGACATCAGCGGCATGGGTGTGGGAGGTCTTCTGATGGAAATCCAGGCGCGGCCCAGCCTACGCGAAGCCGAGGCGCGCACTAGCCCCGCCGGCAAGCTTGTTACAGTCATTCTTGCCGCGGGCCAGGCCAGACGGATGGGAGAGGGCGGCCCGCACAAGCTGCTGGCGGAGTTTGGCGGTGTGCCGCTTATCCGGCGATCGGTGATGACCGCGATCGGCAGCCGCTCGGCGTCGGTGATCGTCGTGACGGGACATCGTAAAAGCGAGATTGAATCAGCACTGTCCGGACTTGACGTGACAATTGCTCACAATCCGGATTACGCGTCGGGCATGGCTTCGTCGCTCGCAACGGGATTCTCGGTCGAGCACGCCCGTGACGCGGATGGAATTCTCGTTATGCTTGCCGATATGCCGGGTGTGTCCAGTGATGATCTCGATAAGCTAATGGCAGCTTTCCGGCAATCTGGCGGCCAGTCGATCATCCGCGCGGTGTCGCGCGGCAAGCGTGGCAATCCCGTGATATTGCCTAAATCTCTATTTGATGCAGTGCTGCGGCTGGAGGGTGATGTCGGGGCGCGGCACATCATCGAAACATCGGGCGTGCCTGTCGTGGACATCGATATTGGCGATGCGGCGCATCTGGATGTGGATACGCCGGAAGCGGTCATTGGCGCAGGAGGGGTTTTAAAGGGCTAAGGGATGGACACGGCGGCAATTGAAGAAATGTTTCAGGGGCTTGGACCCGTCACCATCAGGCGCATGTTCGGCGGCAAGGGCATCTACCATATGGGGCGGATTGTTGCTGTCGAAGTGCGCGGCGAGATGCTGTTGAAGGCCGACGAGCAAAGCGCATCGGAATTCGAGGCGGCGGGAGCGTCGCAATGGGCCTATGAAGGCAAGAAGGGAAGCCCGGTGAAGATGCCGTATTGGTCCATCCCCGACGATGCCTATGACGACCCCGATGTCATGGCGCGATGGGTTCGGCTTGCCTACGAAGCGGCTGTCCGAGCGGAATGAACCTTAGAGGAGTTCGCCCGACTTGAGCTTTTCGATTGCGGCCGCCGCAAATGCGGAAAGCGGCTGCGGGAGATCGGCGCGGCTGAACCAACCGAAGTCCGACAGCTTGTCCGGCTCCGTGAGCTGCGGTTCTCCATCGAACTCGGACGCTACATAGAGCAGGGAAATCCAGTGCTGGGCATCCGCGTCGCTGATCAGTTCCGTGGCGCCGAGAAGGTTGACGCGGCCGATCGATAGGCCGGTTTCTTCTTCCGCCTCGCGTCGAGCCGCCTGCTCGGACGGCTCCATATGATCGACCTTGCCGCCCACAATGCTCCAGTGGCCGGCTTCAGGAGCGCGCATGCGCCTGTAAAGCAGGATCTTGCGGTCGCGCAAAACCACCAGGCCAACGCCAAGGCCCGGGAAATCGATGCCAGGCGTGCCCATATTCGTCAGATCTTGGCGTTGGCCGTGATCAGCATGAAGGCGGGAATTTCATCACCGAAGCCAACCGGCGTCGGACCGTCGTCGTGGTCGCGATAGCGGCGGCGGTCGCGATTGTCGTCGTTTGCCGGGTAAGGACGAGCGGCGCGCGAGCTCTGCTGCGGCTTGTTTTGTTCTGCTTTGCGCTCTTGCTTCACGCTTTCGACCTTTGCTGGTGCTGCTGTTTCCATCGTCTCGACGTCATTATCTGCGACGGCGATTTCAGATTTATGACCTCGACGGCTCTTGCCGCGGCCGGTGTCCTTGTCCCGGCCCTTGCGACGCGAGCGATCGTCGTCGCGGCTGGGTTCGGGCGGAGGCAAGGCGGAGAGGTCGCCGTTCAACCACTCGACCTTCTCGCCGATCAACTTTTCGATCGCGTCGGCATGTTTCTGGTCGTGGCGGGTGACGATGGTGAATGCAGCGCCGGAACGGCCTGCGCGGCCGGTACGGCCGATACGATGCACATAATCCTCGGAATGGATCGGAACATCGAAGTTGAAGACGTGGCTGACGTCGGGAATATCGAGACCGCGAGCGGCGACATCGGAAGCCACGAGAAGCTGGAGATTACCGTCCTTGAAGTTCTGCAGCATGGCCATGCGCGAACGCTGATCCATGTCGCCGTGCAGAGCGCCGGCGGAAAAGCCGTGGCGGTCGAGCGAACGGAAGAGATCGGACACGTCCTTCTTGCGGTTGCAGAAGATGATTGCGTTCTTCAGATCGGTTTGAGCCTTGATAAGATCGCGCAGAACAGCACGCTTCTCATAATCCTTGCCATGCGAGGCAACGAAGCGCTGCGTTACCGTCTTTGCGGTGGATGCCGGCTTGGCAACTTCGATCCGCTCCGGATTCTGCAGGAAGCGATCCGCAAGCTTCTGGATCTCGGGCGGCATGGTTGCCGAGAAGAAAAGTGTCTGACGGGTGAACGGGATAAGCTTTGCGATGCGCTCGATATCCGGGATGAAGCCCATGTCGAGCATGCGGTCGGCTTCGTCGATGACGAAGATTTCGACAGCACTCATCAGGAGCTTGCCGCGTTCGAAATGGTCGAGCAGGCGGCCCGGGGTGCAGATCAGAACATCCGCGCCACGCTCGAGCTTGCGATCCTGATCTTCAAACGAAACGCCGCCGATCAGCAACGCGACATTCAAGCGGTGGTTCTTGCCGTACTTTTCGAAGTTCTCCGCAACCTGGGCGGCTAGTTCGCGGGTCGGCTCGAGGATCAGAGTCCGGGGCATCCGGGCGCGGGCACGGCCCTTTTCCAGCAGCGACAGCATCGGCAGAACGAAAGACGCAGTCTTGCCCGTTCCCGTCTGCGCAATCCCGCAAATATCGCGGCGCTCAAGCGCAAAGGGGATGGCACCAGCCTGAATTGGGGTTGGCGTCGTGTAACCCGCGTCGGTCACGGCGGAAAGCACTTTTTGGCTCAAGCCAAGATCAGCAAATGTCGTCAAAGGGAAAACTGTTTCCGTTCCGGTTCGGCCGTACTCTGGTTGAGTCGGCGTGATTGCGTGGCGCAATGCAGCGCGACATAAGCCGAAACTCTCCTTAAGTCAAGGAATACAGGCCTTGCAGCCAGTGCAGAGGTAAAGACGTGGTTAGCGCGCGTAGTTACTGTATGTAACTCGCAAGCTTCAAGCCCGCATTCATGAAGTAAATGGGATCAATGGCACGACCATCCTGACGGACTTCATAGTGTAAGTGCGTACCGGTGGACCGGCCGGTGCTGCCGGCAAGGCCAATCACGTCCGTGCGGTCGACTTTGTCGCCAATTTTCACGAGAATTTCCGACATGTGGCCGTAACGCGTGGAAATGCCCTTGCCGTGATCCACCTCGACCATGTTGCCGTAGCCGCCAGTCCAGCCGGCCGCTATGACCTTGCCGGGTGCCGTCGGGTGAACCTTTTCGCCAGGCGCAAAACGGAAATCGATGCCGGAGTGGAGTGCGAGGCGGCCGAGGAACGGATCACGCCGGTTCCCAAACGAGCTGGTGATCTCCTTGCCGGCGGCCGGATTCTGGAATGGCAGCGATTCGGCCATGCTCCGTACAGTCTCCAGGCGGGTGAGGGCATCGTCCAACTGCGCAAGCGACGTATCGAAATCATCGTTGCTCTCAGGCTCTACGTAAGGGCCGCCGACTGCGGTGTCATCCTGCTTCAAGCGCTCGGCCGGGACCGAAATCCTGAACCGCGTCAAGACCTTCGATATGGCATTGGCGGCGCCGCCGGCATCGCTCGTCAGTTGCGCGATGCGGGTGCGTTGCTTCTGCTCAATATCCTTCAGAGACAGCGTTACCTTGGAAAAAACCCGGTCAGCTCGGTCGCCGACGGTTTCCTTTGCCGGCACATCAGCCAGCGTCGCGTTATCAGGCGTCGCCTCAGCAGGTTCTACAGCGCCGGCAAGCTGATTCTCGATAGCCTGAACTGCGCCGGAGAGCGAGGCATGCTTCTCGTTTGCGTCGGGCGCGTAGGACTGGAGTGGTGTGGCCGCCTTGTTTCCGAGCCCGGAACTTTCGGCCCGGTCAAGAAGGGAGCCCAACTTGCCGTGGCGTGAGGTGAGCGCCAGTTGTTGCTCCATCAATTTGTCGACCTTGTCTTCGACGACCTGCTGATCGAGCAACTGGCGGGAGGTAACGCGATCGACCTGAGCTCGCAGAGCGGCGATCCGGTCCTCATAGTCGTGCTGCATGCGCGCCTGTCTGGCCATTGCCGCGCCGATCAGGTCGTCACGCAGCACGAGATAGGATGTGGCCAACAGATAGCCGATCGCAAAGACCCCGACAAAACATAAGACAAGCGCCGCCATCCACGGCTTGACGGTGAGGTGACGGACCCGGTCACCGCTCGCCAGGATCAGGATATGCTCTTGTTTTCGCTGACCGAATACGCGGCTATGCTGTGCATGCGTCACGGAGAATCTCCCAATCGAAGGCCGATGCCTCAATTGCCGCAATTACGCACGATTATGGTTAATATTTACTTAGGTCAGTATGGCTGTCGTGATCGGATCAGGCGTTGCTTGTCGATGTCAGCGATCGGTAGAAGGATGGCGTCAGTCCTGCTTCGGCCCGGGCGATGTCGTTGAAGGGAGGCTTCAACGGTCCGCGGAAATTGGCGCGTACCAACTCGTGGAATGTCCGTGCCGGATCCCGCTTTTCTCTGGCGCAAAGGAAGCGGAACCATTTGGCGCCTATCGCAACGTGACCTTTCTCGTCGTTGTAGATGACATCGAGCACGGCAGCGCTCTCCAAATCCCCGGTTTCGCGCATCTTGGCCTGCAGCGACGGTGTGACGTCCAACCCGCGAGCCTCGAGAATAAGCGGGACAACGGCGAGGCGCGCCGTCAGGTCATTCCTCGTCGCGTGCGCGGCCTGCCAAAGGCCGTCATGGGCGGGGAGGTCACCGTAGTCGGCGTCGAGGTCATTCAGGCGGGCGCGCACCATGCGGAAATGTTTCGCTTCTTCGAAGGCAACCTGCATCCACCCGTCGAAGAAGGAGTTCGGGACGGGTTCGGTCGCGAATCGCGCAACGATATCAAGCGCCAGATCGACGGCGTTGAGTTCGATGTGGGCGATGGCATGCAGCAGCGCGATGCGCCCCTTGACGGTATGCAAGGACCGCCTCTCCACCTGCGTCGGCGGTATCAAGTCCGGCTTATCCGGACGGCCCGGCCTCTCAGGCAGCGGCGCGTCAAGTGGCGAACGCAGGGACAGTGTGCGAGCAAACCAACGCGTCGCAGTTTCCTGGGCGAGCGTCGTCTTCTTATCGAGATCAGTTGCTCGGATAGCGTCGATCGCTCCGCCGCGCAGGGACGTGATGCTGGAGCGAGAGGTCATCGCGACAGGTTCTGCACGGCGGCAAGAACGATTTCTGCGTGGCCGGGCACCTTCACCTTCTGCCAGATCGTTCCGATGGTCCCATCCTCACGAATGAGGAAGGTTGTGCGCTCCACGCCCATGAAATTGCGTCCATACATGCTCTTTTGTTTCCACACGCCGTAGGCCGCCAGCGTCGTCTTCTCTTCATCGGACGCCAGGACAACCGAAAGACTATGCTTCTTGATGAAGCGATCATGGCATTTTGCGGAATCGGGAGACATGCCGATGACGGCAGCACCGGCCTTTTCGAACTGGTCTGCAAGCGCCGTGAAAGCCAACGATTCGGCCGTGCATCCTGTCGTGTCGTCCTTGGGATAGAAGAACAACACCAGCGGCTTACCACGGAAATCGGCAAGCGCGACGCGGCCTCCGCCATCGCGCGGGAGATTGAAGTCAGGCGCCGTCGTGCCGATGCTGACATCCGTCATGGAGAGACCTTTCTTTTGCCGAGTTTATGGATAACAGGTGATTTGCCAGATATATATTGGACGGGCAGTCGTCCAGCCAGTCTGGTCCAAACCGCAAATTAGGGAGTTAGGCGAGACGCATGTCGGCGATCCGCGGCGAGAAAATTACATTCCGCAAGAAAGACATCGTCGCACTGCATGAGCTCCCTTCGGCGCAGGCCGAAGATCCCATGATCGTCAGTTGCCCGCCGTCGCGTTCGCGCATGCGCAAGACCGCCGGCGCCACGGGTGGCTGCATCGCCATTATTTTCTTCGTGCTCGCTGCAATTGTCTTCACGGTAGAAAGCGGCATATTCGACGGGCCGCTGACGCGGCAGGCGCAGGCTGCACTCAATTCGGCCATCGGGCCTCGCTATAGGGCGGAGGTCGGCTCCACTGCTATCCGCTTTACCTCGAACCTGCGCCTTGCGCTCGAAGCTCGCAACGTCAACATGATTGACGAGAAGAGCGGACAGCACCTGTCGACCACACATGCGATGCGCATGGCGCTCGACCCGCTACAACTCTTTCGCGGTCGGATTGCGATTGCGCAGATCGAGGCGGAAGATATCGCACTCGACACAGCGCTGCTGCCGTCTGGAAAGCCGCTCAAGCTCGATGACGTTCGCATCGACGAGATTCCGACGGCGATGGAAGCTGCGTTCGCTCAACTCGACATGATCGACAGTTTTGTCGAGCGGGGTGGGACGCGCTCAGTGAAACTCTCGGGCATAGATATCAAGCTGGCCGATACGGCGAATGGTCCACTCTCGATCGTCGTCGACAGCCTGGACTTCACAAGGACACGCCAAGGCGCGCTGGCGCTGGATGGTGAGGTCGCGATCAACGGCAAGGCAGCGACGCTCAGCGTCATCACCGAAAGAACCGGCGAACGTACCTCGAAGTTGACGGGACAACTGGCGGGCGTCGACCTGGGACCGTTCACACTCAAGCGGAATGTCCAGGGTCAAATCCGGCAGGGCATCGACGGCTCTGGTGATGTGACGATCTCGGCAGTTCGCACCGGCGATCAAGCCGAGCCGGCGCTCGGCGCGTCAGTCGACCTGGAGCCTGGGCAATTCTATATGGATGGCGACCAGCAGGAGTTGAGCGGAGGGCGCATCAACCTCGCCTACGACTTTGACAAGCAGAAGCTTGAGATCGCGAAATCGCGTGTTCAGTTCGGCGCGACATCCGTACCGCTTACCGGCGCTCTTATCGATCTGGACAAGATCGATGCCGCTGCAGGAAAGGGCTTCGGGATAGATCTGCTGGTCAGTGGCGGCACCGCGGCCCCCACCGCGTCAGGCGAGCAACCGCTCGCCTTCGATATCCAGGCGACCGGTCGCTACCTCGTTACCGACCGCGAACTCGAATTCCCGAACATGCGGGTTTCGAGCCCTGCTGGCGGTCTTTTTGGCTCGCTGCATGTTCGTCTGGGCGACGTGTCGCCGGAGATCAGCTTTGCCGGGCAGTCACAGCAGTTGCAGACAACGGCCGTCAAGCAATTGTGGCCATTCTGGATGGCGTCGAAGGGCCGCGAATGGGTTCAGCGCAACCTCTTCGGGGGCACCGTCACCGACGCATCAATCTCCGTCTTCATTCCGTTCGGACGCCTGGACGAGGCGGTCGGCAAAGGTCTGAAACTCGACAAGAACCAGATCCGGATTGCTTTCGACATCGCAGATACCCGAATGAACGTGGCCGGCGACATCCCGCCAATCCGCGATATGAATGCCCACTTTGATCTGAGCGGTCCGCGGGCGACAATCTCGATCAAGAGCGGGACGGCATTCTTTCCGTCCGGACGATCGGTGAGCGTCGGCGAGGGCACGTTTGTCCTGCCATCGACCTACGACAAGCCGCTCATGGCCGAACTCAATCTTCCCATTTCCGGCGCGGCTGACGCGGTCGGCGAATTGCTCACCTATAAGCCGATCCAGGTGTTACAGCGCGCGGGCTTCGTGCCCGAGGACCTGAAGGGCAAGGTGTCGGCGAAAGTGCAGGCTCGCATCGGGCTGATCTCGTCGCAGAGTCCTCCTCCTGCTGAATGGAAAGCGGTCCTGCAGCTACAGGATCTCGATGTCGCCAAACCGTTTTCGGGCCGCAAGATCACTGGTCTCGACGGCGTGTTGAACGCGGATCCAAAGCAGGTCAGCCTCGACGGAAAAGGGCTGATCGATGGCATTCCCGCCGGGATCAAGCTTGTCGAGCCGACGGACAAGTCGTCCAATGTCCAGCCGCAGCAGACCATTACTGCCACCTTGAACAATGATCAGCGGGAAAAGGTGCTGCCCGGTCTCAACGACATCGTCGATGGTAGCGTCGACGTGGAACTCAATCGCATCGATCAGGACCGACAGGCGGTCACTGTCGACCTTGGAAGGGCGCGGCTGTCTCTCCCATGGATCGGCTGGTCCAAGGGCGGCGGGATCGGCGCGACGGCCACATTCGAGGCCTCCGGCCCTGCAGACAACACCGAGTTGAAGAACTTCGTCCTCAAGGGGGATGGATTCGGGGCAAATGGCTCGCTTGTTATCGGCAAGGGCAATCTCGTGAAGGCGGATTTCGACAGTGTCAAACTGTCGTCGCTGGACGACTTCTCCGTTTCGGTGAAGCGCGGCAAGGGAGGGTTTGATGTCTCCGTGTCAGGCGAGAGTGCAGATGCACGTCCGATCATCGCGAGATTGAAGTCCAGCAGCGGCGGTGACTCCGACCACAGCGGCAGCATATCCGTTCGAGCCAAGCTCGGCCGCGTCGTCGGTTTCAATGACGAGAAGTTGCGCAATGCCGAGATGACCTATGTGTCGTCAGGCGGGAGGCTGCAGACACTGAATTTCACCGGCGTCACCGACAGCGGCGAGGCGTTCGTAGCCCAGACGAAGGGAAATGGCGTTATCAATGTCACGAGCGGCGATGCCGGCTCTGTTTCCCGCTTCGCCGACCTCTATCAGCACATGATGGGCGGCTTGCTCAATATGCAGATCCGCCTAGGGGCGGGCGACAATTGGGATGGCTCCATCGACATCAGGCGCTTCTCGCTTGTCAACGAACAGCGCTTGCACTCGATCGTTTCGACGCCGRTCGGCGAGGAGCAACGAAGCCTGAATTCAGCGGTAAAACGGAACATCGATACATCGGCGCAGCGTTTCCAGCGCGGCTTTGCGCGCATTGTTTCTCAGAACGGCGTCGTCAGTATCGAGAACGGCGTGGTGCGTGGTGACCAGGTCGGCGCGGTGTTTCAGGGAACGGTTCGTAACCAGCGCGGCAGGATGGACATGACGGGTACCTTCATGCCTGCATATGGCCTCAACCGGCTGTTTGCCGAATTGCCGTTGATCGGCATCATCCTTGGGAACGGCACGGATCGCGGCCTGATCGGCATTACCTTCAAGCTCACAGGAAAGTTGGAATCGCCGGATCTGATCGTCAATCCGTTGTCGATCATCGCGCCGGGCGTTTTCCGCAACATCTTCGAATTCCAGTAGGCACAAAAAAGCCGGCGCGAGGCCGGCTTTCTGTCTGAGACGTTGACCACGCTTAGGCAGCGCGGCGGATCAGGATGTGCTTCTTCTTGCCGAGCGATAGCTTGATCACGCCATCAGCGGTGATCTCTTCGCTGCCGATGATTTTGCGCTCGTCGCTGACGGCCTGGTCGTTGATGCGCACCGCACCGCCCTGAACGTGGCGGCGGGCCTCGCCGTTCGAGGCTGCAAGGCCGGCGCGGACGATCAGCGACAGAAGGCCGATGCCACCGTCGAGTTCGGCGGCCGGGACGTCGACAGACGGAAGGTTCTCGGCAAGGCCGCCTTCCTCGAAGGTCTTGCGGGCGGTTTCGGCAGCCTGCTCCGCGGCAACACGACCATGCAGGATCGCGGTGACCTCAGTCGCCAGGATCTTCTTGACCTCGTTGATCTCGGAACCGGCTAGCGCTGAGAGGCGTGCGATTTCGTCCATCGGCAGCGTGGTGTAGAGCTTCAGGAAGCGCGAGACGTCAGCGTCCTCTGTGTTGCGCCAGTACTGCCAGAAGTCATAGGCCGACAGCATGTCCGCGTTGAGCCAGACAGCGCCGGTCGCAGACTTGCCCATCTTGGCGCCGGAAGCGGTCGTCAGCAGCGGCGAGGTGAGGGCGTAGAGCTGCGGCGTCCCCATGCGGTGACCGAGGTCGATGCCGTTGACGATGTTGCCCCACTGATCCGACCCCCCCATCTGCAGACGGCAGTCGTAGCGCTTGGCCAATTCGACGAAGTCGTAGGCCTGCAGGATCATGTAGTTGAATTCGAGGAACGACAGCGACTGTTCGCGGTCAAGGCGCGTCTTGACGCTGTCGAAAGCCAGCATGCGATTGACCGAGAAGTGCCGGCCGACATCGCGTAGGAATTCGAGGTAGTTGAGCGATCTCAGCCACTCTGCGTTGTTGATCATCAACGCATCCTTCGGGCCTTCGCCGTAGGAGAGGTAGTTCGAGAAGACGCGCTTAATCGAAGCGATGTTGCTCTCGATGGTATCGACGGTCATCAGCTGCCGCGCTTCCTCCTTAAAGGAGGGATCACCGACCATACCGGTGCCGCCGCCCATCAGCGAAATGGCGCGATGGCCGGTCGCCTGCATCCAGTGCAGCATCATGATCTGGATCAGCGAGCCGGCATGCAGGCTGGGAGCGGTGGGGTCAAAGCCGATATAGGCCGTTACCGTTTCCTTGGCGAAGAGTTCGTCGAGGCCCGTTTCATCGGAAATCTGATGAATGAAGCCGCGCTCTTTCAGCGTACGGAGGAAATCGGATTTGAACTCGGACATGACCTTTTGCTCTCGGGTGCGGATTTTCGGATTGGCTATTGTTGAAGTGACGCGGCGCGTTTAGCACTGTTTTGCCGAACAGTCACCATTTGGCGAGAATCTTCCAGCGAGGGGTCATGGAGAAGATCAGGACCGCGATCGGCTTGATGAGCGGAACATCAATGGACGGCATCGATGTGGCGCTGCTGCGGACCGACGGCCGAGCCTTCGTCGAGCGCGGGCCGTTCCTCGGTGTTCCGTATGGGCCAGCCTTCCGCGACCGATTGAAGCTGGCGCTGGAGCAGGCGAAGTCTATTGCGAAACGTGAGCAGCGGCCGGGCGATCTGGCGTCTGTCGAGCGTGAACTGACGTTACGTCATGTAATTGCCGTGAGGGAATTTCTGGCTACGAATGCGCTCGATGCCTCGTCGATCGACGTCATCGGCTTTCACGGCCAGACAGTGTTACATCGCCCGGACGAAGCGCTGACGGTCCAGATCGGGGATGGGGCGCTCTTGGCACGGGAAACCGGCATTCCCGTTGTCTACGATCTTCGTGCCAACGACATGATGCATGGCGGCCAGGGCGCGCCATTGGTTCCGGTCTATCATGCGGCGCTCGCCGCCAACGTCCCTCATGCCACGTTGCCGGTCTGCTTCGTCAATATCGGCGGGATCTCAAACCTGACTTATATTGGCGCGGATGGCGTCATAGTCGGTTTTGACAGTGGCCCGGGCAATACGCTGATCGACCAGTGGGTCGAAACCCATGCGGGCGTGCCGTTCGATCAGGGCGGCATGATAGCCTCAGAGGGACGGATCGTGGGGGAACTGGCCGATCGCTATTTGAATAGCCCGTTCTTCACCGCAGAGAAGCGGCGCTCGCTCGACCGCAACGACTTTCCGCCGCCGTCGGGTGCAGATGCGGAGCTTGTAGACGGCGCCCGCACACTTGCCTATGTCGCGGCCGCCTCGATCATCAAGTCCGCCGGTCACTTGCCGGTCACGCCGGCCCTCTACGTCATCTGCGGTGGTGGTCGGCTCAATCGCGTGCTGATGCAAGATTTGAAAGATATCGCCCATCGCAACGGCGCCGAGGTGATAACGGCGGAGCAGGCGGGGTTCAATGGCGATTCCATGGAGGCTGAAGCCTGGGGCTATCTCGCGGTAAGGTCGTTGGACCGCTTACCATTGACATTTCCCGGCACGACCGGCGTGCGTGCGCCCGTCAGCGGCGGTGTCGTGGTGAAGCCGTGATGCAACAGGCGATTCTGGAGACGCCGCGCCTAGCCGCGGTCATGTGGGAACCTGACGACGCGGGCCTGATCCATGAGCTTCACTCCACGATTGAGACGACACGGTATCTTTCGGGCGCTGCGCCGTGGTCGCGTGAGAAAGCCGAGGAACGGCTGCGCAATTGGTTCGGCGAGCAGGAGCGGGATGGAGCCACCAAGTACAAGATCCTCAGTCGTGACGACGGCCGCTTCATTGGCAGCGCGGGCTTTTCCCTGCTTGGCGGTGAGCGGCAGGATTTCGAACTCGGCTATTCGCTTCGGTTCCAGGAATGGGGCAAGGGTTATGCGACGGAGATTGCCGGCGAGTTGGCGGAATGGTTCTTCGAACGGAACTTCGCGCAGCAGTTCATCGCATTCACGCATCCGGACAATGCCGCATCTCAGCATGTCCTAACGAAAATCGGCATGCGAAGCCGCATGCCGATGATCATTGACGGATTGGCCTGTCCGACGTTCGAACTGACCGCCGGGATGCGGACCGCTTAGCGGATCCGCTTGGCAGCCGGTTCCGGCACGAGTTCGCCGTTCAGGCGGCGATCGAGGTAATCCTCGCATTCGCTCATCAGCGTCTCGACCTGGCCGTTGAAGAAGTGGTTGGCGCCAGGCACCGTGCGGTGCGTGATCAGGATACCCTTCTGCGTCTTCAGCTTCTCAACGAGGCCGTTTACGTCCTTCTCGGGCGCAACCTTATCGGCTTCGCCGTTGATGATGAGGCCGGAAGACGGGCAGGGCGCGAGGAACGAGAAATCATACGTGTTCGGTTGCGGCGCGATCGACATGAAACCTTCGATTTCCGGGCGGCGCATTAGAAGCTGCATGCCGATCCAGGAGCCGAAGGAATAACCGGCAACCCAGCAGGTCTTCGAATCAGGATGCAAGCTCTGTACCCAGTCGAGCGCGGACGCGGCGTCCGAAAGCTCGCCAGCGCCGTGGTCGAATTCACCCTGGCTGCGACCGATTCCCCGGAAATTGAAACGCAACGTCGTGAACCCGCGCTTCTGGAACATGTAGAAGAGCTGGTAGACGATCTGGTTGTTCATCGTGCCGCCGAACTGGGGGTGCGGGTGCAGAATGAGGGCAATCGGTGCGCTTTTTTCCTTGGAGGGCTGGTAGCGGCCTTCAAGACGGCCGGCAGGGCCGTTGAAAATGACTTCGGGCATCGGTACTCCGGCTTTTATTTTTCGCGTTCGGCCCTGCGTAAGACTTGACGAATGTTGTCAGCTTTTCTAAAACGCAGTTTAGAACAATTCGAAACTTGCATGACGATCCACGCATTGTGGGATGTGTCATAAGGCAAGCCCGGCCGAAATTTCAAGGAAAATGAGCCGAGCCGCCTCGCAAGGATTTAGCGCAGGACAAAAGATCATGGCGCCGCCACGCCTTTATCTCGATTGGAACGCGACTTCGCCGCTGCATCCGAATGCGCGCGACGCGGTGCTGCGCGCTTTGGACCTGTTCGGCAATCCGAACTCGGTCCACGGCGAAGGCCGAGCCGTTCGTGCTGCGATCGAGCATGCACGACGCCAGGTGGCGGCACTTGCAGGGGCTGATCCGGCCCATGTAATCTTTACGAGCGGCGCGACAGAGGCAGCCAATATGGTGCTGACGCCCGAGTTCAGGATGGGGCGCACGCCGCTTAAAGTCAGCCAGCTTTACTATTCTGCCGTCGAGCATCCTGCGATGCGGGAAGGCGGTCGCTTCCCGAAGGAACAGACGGCGGAAATTCCGGTGACGGAGGCCGGCGTCGTCGATCTCGATGCGCTTGGTGCTTCGCTTGCCGCTCATGACAAGTCGGCCGGGCTGCCGATGGTCGCGGTCATGCTCGTTAACAACGAGACCGGCATCGTCCAACCGATTGCCGAGGTTGCGAAGCTGGTGCAGGCGCATGGCTGCCTTCTTGTTGTCGATGCCGTACAGGCAGCCGGTCGCTTGAAGCTGGATATCAACGCGCTCGGCGCCGATTTCCTAATCGTCTCGTCGCACAAGATCGGCGGCCCGAAAGGCGCCGGTGCGCTTGTCACGCGCGGTGAAGTGCTGATGCCGCGACCGCTGATCCATGGCGGCGGCCAGGAGAAGGGTCACCGCTCGGGGACTGAGAACTCGCTTGCGGTGATCGGGTTTGGTGCTGCCGCCGAAGCTGCTGCGATGGAATTTGAGGCACGCAACGAAGCGATCTCCGTGCTCCGTGACCGACTGGAAACCGGAATGCGAGGCGCGGCACCTGATGTCGTCATCTACGGCTCCGATGGCCAGCGCGTTTCGAACACGACTTTCTTCACCCTTCCGGGGCTGAAAGCCGAAACGGGCCAGATCGCCTTCGATCTCGAAGGTGTGGCGCTTTCTGCCGGGTCTGCCTGCTCGTCCGGCAAGGTCGGCGAGAGCCATGTCCTGGTTGCCATGAGGCGAGACCCCAAGCTCGGCGCTTTGCGCATTTCGTTGGGCTTTGCCACCACCGAAGAGGAGATCGACAAGGCGATTTCGGTCTTCGCGAAAATAGCCGCTCGGCGCAAGCCGGCCGGGGAGGCGGCTTGACCGCTTCATAAATTTGCGGAAACGCAATTTTCCGCTTGCCATTCGGGCTGAAAAGTCCCTTTTGGCCACCTACATACGGGGCAAACGATACTGCCCGAACGACAAGCTGCCGGACCTTTTCTCCGGCGAGATTGGAGAATGACATGCCCGCCGTCCAGGAAACGGTTGATCGCGTTCGTCAGATTGACGTCGATCAGTACAAATACGGTTTCGAGACCATTATCGAAATGGACAAGGCGCCCAAGGGCTTGTCCGAAGACATCATCCGTTTCATCTCCGCCAAGAAGCAGGAGCCGGAGTGGATGCTCGAATGGCGTCTGGAAGCCTACAAGCGCTGGCTGACCTTGGAGGAGCCCACCTGGGCTCGCGTCGATTATCCGAAGATCGATTTCAACGACATCTATTACTACGCCGCGCCGAAAAGCACGCCCGGCCCGAAGTCGCTTGACGAAGTCGATCCTGAAATCCTCAAGGTCTACGAAAAGCTTGGCATTCCGCTCAAGGAACAGGAAATCCTGGCTGGCGTCGAGAAGCCGAAGATCGCCGTCGATGCCGTCTTCGACTCTGTCTCTGTTGTCACGACCTTCAAGGAAGAGCTTAAGAAGGTCGGTGTGATCTTCATGTCGATCTCGGAAGCCATTCGCGAGCATCCGGAACTGGTGCAGAAGTACCTCGGCTCCGTCGTTCCGACCTCCGACAATTACTACGCGACCCTGAACTCGGCCGTCTTCACCGATGGTTCGTTCGTGTTCGTTCCGAAGGGCGTTCGCTGCCCGATGGAGCTGTCCACCTACTTCCGCATCAACGAAAAGAATACGGGCCAGTTCGAACGCACGCTGATCATCGCCGAGGAAGGCGCATACGTCTCCTACCTCGAAGGCTGCACCGCGCCGCAGCGCGACGAAAACCAGCTGCATGCCGCTGTCGTTGAGCTCGTTGCGCTCGATGATGCCGAGATCAAGTACTCGACGGTCCAGAACTGGTACCCGGGCGATGCGCAGGGCAAGGGCGGCATCTACAACTTCGTCACCAAGCGCGGCGATTGCCGTGGCGACCGCTCGAAGATTTCGTGGACGCAGGTCGAGACCGGTTCGGCTATCACCTGGAAGTACCCATCCTGCATCCTGCGCGGCGATGACTCCAGAGGCGAGTTCTACTCGATCGCCGTCTCCAACGGCCACCAGCAGGTCGATAGCGGCACGAAGATGATCCATCTCGGCAAGAACACGTCGAGCCGTATCATCTCCAAGGGTATCGCCGCGGGCGTGTCGCAGAACACCTATCGCGGCCAGGTCTCGGCGCACCGCAAGGCATCCAACGCCCGCAACTTCACGCAGTGCGACTCGCTGCTGATTGGCGACAAGTGCGGCGCCCACACGGTTCCTTATATCGAGGCGAAGAACTCCACGGCGCAGTTCGAGCACGAGGCGACCACCTCGAAGATCTCGGAAGACCAGCTCTTCTATTGCCTGCAGCGCGGCATTCCGGAGGAAGCGGCGATCGCCCTGATCGTCAACGGCTTCGTCAAGGAAGTCCTGCAGGAACTGCCGATGGAATTTGCTGTCGAAGCGCAGAAGCTCATCAGCATCTCGCTTGAAGGCAGCGTCGGCTGACGCGACACGACATGAATGCGCGAGGGCGCGTGGATCGCGCCGTTCTCCGATTGCTTTTTATGGGAAAATACCATGCTTGAAATTAAGAACCTGCACGCCCGCATCGCCGAAGACGGCACCGAGATCATCCGCGGCTTGAACCTCACCGTGAAGGCCGGCGAAGTGGCCGCCATCATGGGCCCGAACGGCTCCGGCAAGTCGACTCTCTCCTACATCCTGTCCGGCCGAGAAGACTACGAAGTCACCGAAGGCGACATCCTCTACAACGGCGAGAGCATTCTGGAGCTCGACGCTGCCGAGCGTGCCGCCAAGGGCATCTTCCTGGCCTTCCAGTACCCGGTCGAAATTCCGGGCGTTGCCACCATGCAGTTTCTCAAGGTTGCGATGAACGAGCAGCGCAAGGCGCGCGGCGAAGAAGAGCTGAAGACGCCTGACTTCATGCGCCTCGTCAAGGACGCAGCCGGCAAGCTGCAGATCAACACTGAAATGCTGAAGCGCCCGCTGAACGTCGGTTTCTCCGGCGGTGAGAAGAAGCGCGCCGAAATCCTGCAGATGGCCCTCCTGCAGCCACAGCTTTGCGTTCTCGACGAAACCGACTCCGGTCTCGACATCGACGCGCTGAAAATCGTTGCCGACGGCGTCAACGCGCTGCGTTCGCCGGATCGCGCTGTCGTCGTCATCACGCACTACCAGCGCCTGCTCGACTACATCGTCCCGGATACCGTTCACGTTCTCTACAAGGGGCAGGTGATCAAGTCGGGCGACAAGACGCTGGCGCACGAGCTGGAAGCCAATGGCTACGCCGACATCATCGGTGCGGCAGCCTGATTGAGGCGGAAAGGACGAGTCTCATGAACATGCAGACGACGAGCCGCCAGACCGCCGCGGAAGCGGCGCTCATCGAGGCTTTCAACAACCAGATCGGCGAACTGCCGGGCGACGGTTCGGTCATCGCCATCCGGGACAGGCTGCTTGACGACCTGAAGAAGGCCGGTTTGCCGACGCGCCGCATCGAGGCCTGGCACTATACCGACCTCAAGACCCTGCTGCGCGCCATTCCGGATCAGGCTGGCGACGCCGGCTCCGAAGCTCGCGACCCGCTGGTCGAAGAGTCCTCCGTTTTGTCGGTTATTCAGGGTGTTCCTGATCTTAAGGCTTCGGTCGATGGTCTGGACATATCAGGCTATGCGGCTCTGCTCTCCAACGGCACGGCTGCCACCAGCCTCGGCGCGCTCGGCAATGACGACGCGATCGGCCGGATCAACGGCAGCTTCGTTCGCGATGGCTACGTCATTGACGTTGCCTCGGAAACGACGTTTGACGAACCGCTTGAGATCCAGTTTGTTCACGCTGGCGGCCAGACGCATACGCGCCTGCCGGTCACCTTCGGCGCGAACGTAAAGGCGACGGTCATCGAACGTCACCTTGCAGTGACGTCGGATGCGGCTTTCGTGTCCCACATCAGTGACATCACGATTGGCGAGGGTACCGAGCTCACCTGGATCATCATCCAGCAACAGGGCGCTGATGATACGCACCTCGGCCAGATCCGTGTCGATCTCGGCACCGATGCCAAGCTGAAGCTGTTCGTCATCAATGCCGGCGGCAAGCTGGTTCGCCAGGAACTGCACATCAAGGTGACTGGCGAGGGCGCCGATCTGACGCTTCGCGGGATCAACCTGCTGGGCGCTGAAACGCATACGGACGTTACCATGGTTCTCGGCCATAACGTCCCGCATACAGGTTCCACGGAAGTGATCCGTAACGTCGTCTTCGACCGCGCCAAGGGTGTATTCCAGGGTATGATCCGCGTTGCGCCCGATGCGCAGAAGACCGACGCGAAGATGGCGTGCAACACTCTATTGATATCTGACGACGCCGAGTTCTCGGTGAAGCCGGAGCTCGAGATCTTCGCTGACGACGTTCAGTGCGGTCACGGTGCAACCGTTGCCGACATCGACGACAACCATCTCTACTACATGATGGCGCGCGGCATTCCGGAGAACAAGGCGCGCGCCATGCTCGTCAATGCCTTCGTTGCCGAAATCGTCGAGGAACTGGAAGACGAAGCTCTGGTCGAGGCGCTGGAAGGCGTCATCTCGGCCTGGCTCGAAAAGCACGCCTGATCGGATAGCGTCATGGACAAGATAGTTCCGGCAACCGCATACGACGTCGAAGCCATTCGCAAGGATTTCCCGATCCTTGCGAAGGAAGTCTATGGCAAGCCGCTGGTCTATCTCGACAACGGCGCCTCCGCCCAGAAGCCGCAGGCCGTCATCGACGCGATTTCCCACGCCTATTCGAACGAGTATGCGAACGTTCATCGTGGTCTGCATTTCCTCTCGAATGCGGCCACGGACGCCTATGAGGGCGCTCGCGAGAAGGTCCGGCGCTTCTTGAACGCGCCTGATATCAACGACATCGTGTTCACGAAGTCTTCAACGGAAGCGATCAACACCGTCGCCTATGGCTGGGGCATGCCCAAGCTCGGCGAGGGCGACGAGATCGTCATCTCGATCATGGAGCATCACTCCAACATCGTACCGTGGCATTTCATCCGTGAGCGGCAGGGTGCCAAGCTGGTCTGGGTACCCGTCGACGACGAGGGTGCTTTCCACGTCGAGGATTTCGAAAAGAGCCTGACGGAGCGGACCAAGCTCGTCGCGATCACGCATATGTCGAATGCGCTCGGCACGGTGGTTCCGATCAAGGAAATCTGCCGGATCGCGCATGAGCGCGGCATTCCTGTACTGGTCGATGGTTCGCAGGGCGCCGTCCATATGCCTGTCGACGTGCAGGATATCGATTGCGACTGGTACGTGATGACCGGCCACAAGCTTTACGGGCCGTCGGGCATCGGCGTGCTGTATGGCAAGAAGGAGCGGCTTCGCGAGATGCGGCCCTTCCAGGGCGGCGGCGAGATGATCTTCGAGGTGACAGAGGATGCCGTGACCTACAACGATCCGCCACATCGCTTCGAAGCTGGCACGCCGCCGATCGTCCAGGCGATCGGGCTCGGCTATGCGCTCGACTACATGGAAAAGGTTGGCCGCGAGGCGATCGCGCGCCATGAGGCTGATCTCGCGGCCTACGCCGCGGAGCGGCTGCAGGCGGTCAATTCGTTGCGGGTGTTCGGCACGGCGCCGGGCAAAGGTGGTATCTTCTCCTTCGAGCTTGCCGGTCTCCATGCACATGACGTGTCGATGGTAATCGACCGTCAGGGTGTTGCGGTCCGCGCGGGCACGCATTGCGCCATGCCGCTCTTGAAACGCTTCGGCGTCACCTCCACATGCCGCGCGTCCTTCGGGATGTACAATACACGGGCCGAGGTCGATGCCTTGGCAGATGCGCTTGATTATGCGCGCAAGTTCTTTGCCTAAGGAGTGTCCATATGAGCTTGGACGAAAGCGAACAGAAGATCGACGTGCGCGAAGGCATCGTGCATTCCAGCATTCCGGCCGACGAACTGGCGCGGCTGAGCGACGACGTAATTTCGGCGCTCAAGACGGTCTATGACCCTGAAATTCCGGCTGACATTTTCGAGCTCGGGCTGGTCTACAAGATCGACATCGAAGACGATCGCATGGTGAAGATCATGATGACGCTGACTGCGCCGGGCTGCCCCGTTGCCGGTGAGATGCCGGGTTGGGTGGAGAACGCGGTCGGCGCGGTTGAGGGCGTATCCGGCGTCGAGGTCGAGATGACCTTCGATCCGCCGTGGACGCCGGACAGAATGTCGGAAGAGGCGCAGGTCGCCGTCGGCTGGTATTGATCGGTTAAGCTACTGGCACTACATTTGAATCATGAAACGCCGGACCTTGAATCCGTGCGCGGAAGGAGAAAAGGCCCATGGGCTTTGCAATCATGAGCATGACGGAGACCGCTGCGAACCGCGTGAAGGCGATCGTCGAGAACTCCGGATCAGAGGCCAAAGGCATTCGCGTCGGGATCAAGAAGGGCGGCTGTGCAGGGATGGAGTATACCATCGACCTCGTGACCGATCCGAACGCCAAGGACGATTTGATCGAGCGGGATGGCGCCAAGGTCTGGGTCGAACCATCAGCAGTGCTGTATCTCCTCGGCACCGAAATGGGCTTCGAGAGCACGACGTTGCGCTCCGGTTTTACCTTTACCAATCCAAACCAGACGTCTGCGTGCGGCTGCGGCGAATCCGTGGAACTGAAGCCTGCAGACCTTGCGGCGCTTGCTGCCCAGGGCAATGCTGTCGTGCCTGCGCACTGATTGTCACAATCATTCGAATTCTCGATGAGGCCGCCGGTTCGGCGGCCTTTTTGATTTTACCTCTTCGCAATAGCGCCTTAAGGGCTCTCTTTCGAAAGTCCGCGGGATTGTCTCCTGTGGAGGGGAAGCGACTGACCAATGCTATTGCTGTTTGCGAAGGGCGCCCTGCTGGGCGTCATCATCACGGCCCCGCTGGGGCCGATTGGAATGCTGTGTATCAATCGTACATTGGAGCGCGGCTTTACTGCTGGCTTCTCCTGTGGCCTCGGAACGGCGCTCGGTGATGCCAGTTATGCCCTGGTCGCAGTAACCGGAATCGCGGTCTTCGAGCAGGCCATGTCGGTAGCAACCCTGCCTCTGGCGATTGGCGGAGGCTTATTGCTCCTGGCGCTGGGCTATCGAGGGCTGACGCACGATCCGGTCAGGGCTGCAAATGTCAGGGCGGCGGGCCTCCTGGGCACAACAGCTGCAACGTTTTTTCTGACAATCTCCAACCCGGCCACCATTCTCGCCTTTGGCGCGCTGTTCGCCGGTTTCGGGTTGACGGAGGAAACGCGGCGTTTCAGCTCGGCCGTGATCGTGGGCGGCGTCTTCAGCGGATCGCTTGCTTGGTGGTTTCTTCTGAGCGGTACGGTCAGTGTCGCCCGGGGCAAATTGCCAATGAATTTCACAGCAAAGGTCGTGCGCGGAACAAGCTATCTGCTGATACTCTTCGGCCTCGCAGCGCTCGCCTCAGCAGCCTACTCGCTCCTCTAGTTTCAGGCCGGCTCCCTTGAAGGCAGGCAGAATCCGCGATAGGCCTGCGACGTCACAAACAAGCGCAAGCCACTATGAATAAACGCATTCTTGTTACCGGCGGCGCCGGCTTCGTCGGCACACATCTTTGCAGAAGGCTGCTCGACGGAGGGCATCGGGTTGTCTGCATGGATAATTTCTCGACGGGCTCCATGCACAATGTCGCGGAATTGCTCAATAACCCCGCCTTCAGCTTGCTTACTCAGGACGTGAACGAGGCCGTGAACCTCGAGGTTGACGAGATCTATAACCTCGCATGCCCAGCCTCACCGGTCCATTATCAGGCCGACCCGATCGCCACGTTGAAGACGAGTGTCGTCGGCGCGCTCAACATGCTCGAGCTGGCTCGAGACAGGAATATTCCGGTATTGCAGGCATCGACATCGGAGGTTTATGGCGATCCCCATGTCCATCCGCAATCGGAAAACTACTGGGGCAACGTTAATCCGATTGGCCCGCGTGCTTGCTACGACGAGGGGAAGCGGAGCGCCGAGACATTGTTTTTCGACTATCGCCGCCAGTTCGAACTACCGATCAAGGTCGTGCGCATCTTCAACACCTACGGGCCGCACATGCATCCCGCCGATGGAAGGGTTGTCGCAAATTTCATCAAGCAGGCGCTATCGGGCGACGACATCACCGTCTATGGCGACGGAACACAGACGCGGTCGTTTTGCTACGTGGACGACCTGGTCGCGGGTCTGATGGCCATGATGAGCAGTCGTCCGGATGTTACGGGTCCGATCAATCTTGGCAATCCGGAAGAGTTTACGATCCGACAGTTGGCGGACCTCATCCTCGAATTGACCAACTCCAATTCACGCATCGTCCATCGCCCTCTACCCGTAGATGATCCGCGTCAGAGGTTGCCGGATATCGAAAAGGCGAGGCGGCTTTTGGACTGGACGCCGAGCGTTCCGCTCCGCGACGGCCTGACGCGCACCATTGCCTACTTCAAGACCGTTCGTGAGGCACCGGTGCTGGCAGCCGTTTAAGCCAGTTAGTCCCGATCCCAGTGTTCTTCGATGAGGTTGGCAGCGCGCCGCGCCTGGGTTGCGAAAGTAAGCTTACGTGCCAGCGCCTGACCACGTTCCGCAATGGCCTTGGCTTCGATTTGGTGGCTGCGCACCCAATCGATCTTCTCGCGAAAGTCCGACATGTCGGCAGCGACCGGTACATAGTGTTCGAACGGCTTGAGTTCGTCATAATACCACTGGCGAAAGCCGAATTGTGACTCGACCTTCAGCACGCAGCATCCGTAGAGCATGCGCACCAGGAGGTTCGACCAGGTGTTGGTATAGCCATCGATATCAATCGCGAACTTGCGCCCAAGCCAACTTTGGGCCGCAATCGGCTGCCCCAGAAGCTTTTGCCGGTCCGCCAGCGTGCCGTAGTCGTCCGCAGTCGGATGGAGATCGACGAACTTGACGTCCAGTCCCGCCATGTCCCTGAGTTGCAAGACCATCCGGATCCTCTGAAGGACGGCGGGATTGTTGATGTCTTCCGGCGAAAAGCTCGCCCAGCCGCAGCCATTCATGCCGCCGCGCCAGACGATGTCGTTCGAGCGCTCCTCCCAGCTCGGCGCTGTCTGGCCGCGCTCCAACTCGGCGGCAAAGCCGTCGTTCTGGAAGAAGTGCGGATCTGGCAGCCCCACATGCTGAGGCAACCGCACGGACGCCGCAAATCGTGCGTTGGAGACCGCCTCTCCATCCGAGGCGTTCACGGTGATGTACCTCACCTCTGGCGGGCACAGGCTCAGCCAATAGGCATAGCTGCAGACCTTGTACCGCATGTATCCGGAAAACCACCGTGTCGCGGCGCTCTCGAGAACGAGGATGAAGTGTTGCCCATGCCGCTCGATCCGAACATCTCGAGGCGGATTCCCGGCATCGGTGTAACCAATGCGTACCTTTGGCGGCTTGGCGCCGACCCGTTTGAACTCGCGCCTGAAATAGGGTGCAACCCGTCGCGTGCTGTAGAGGCGAAGTGGGTTGAGGGTGGAAGAATACGTCATCATATTCCTGAGCTTACGCGACAATCGTCAAACGATCGCTGACGCGATCACGCGGCAATCAATATGGTGGATTGGGGCCAAAGAACAGATCGCGTGTGTGCGCATGCAGCGCGCAAGCCGGTACCGAACGAAGGCTTGGTCCAAGGGAGGTTGGACCGGTTGTCAGCTCTTGATGTCGATGCCCGCTTCGATGGCAGCTTCTATGAAGGCACGTCGTGCATCCTCGTTAGTGCGCTTGCCCTTGACGACGTCGGCGCAGATCAACAAGGCGCGGTCGAGCGCCGGACCGTCTTCGGTCGGCCAATCCTCGATCATCGTCCAGGAGGCCGCCTGCGTCGTTGCGATCGTCACGTAGTTGCCCGGCTCTTCAAGGGCAAGCAGGACCGGCTTTGGCCAGGGAGCCTGCGTCAGAGAATCGCTGTCGTCTTTTGGCATTCCGCGCGGACCTTCATTTCCAGTGTAAGTGCGGAACGGCCCTCCCTGAAAAGGGAAGGCCGTTCGGATGTTACTCAGCAGCTTCCGCGTAGCTCTCAACCGGCGGGCAGGTACAAATCAGGTTGCGGTCGCCGAAGACGTTGTCGACGCGGTTGACCGGTGACCAGTACTTGTCGACGCGGAAGGCGCCGGGTGGGAAGCAGGCCTGTTCGCGCGAATAAGGACGATCCCATTCGCCGACGAGATCCTCGACTGTGTGCGGGGCGTTCTTCAGCGGGTTATTGACCTTGTCCGAGCGACCTTCCTCGATGTCGCGGGCCTCCTGGCGGATCGCCAGCATCGCCTCGCAAAAGCGGTCGAGTTCGGCTTTGGTTTCCGACTCCGTCGGCTCGATCATGAGCGTGCCGGCGACCGGCCAGCTCATGGTCGGGGCGTGGAAGCCGCAGTCGATCAGGCGCTTTGCGACGTCGTCGACCGTCACGCCGGCGCTATCGACCAGCGGGCGCGTGTCAATGATGCACTCATGCGCCACGCGCCCGGCCTCGGACTTGTAGAGCACGTCGTAGGCGCCCTTCAGCCGTGCGGCGATGTAGTTGGCGTTGAGGATCGCCACCTTCGTCGCCTGCGTCAGGCCTTCGCCGCCCATCATCAGGCAGTAGCTCCAGGAGATCGGCAGGATCGATGCCGAGCCGAAAGCCGCAGCCGATACCGCGCCCTTACGACCGTCGGTTTCCGGATGACCCGGAAGGTAGGGTGCCAGATGCGCCTTGACGCCGATCGGACCCATGCCCGGGCCGCCGCCGCCATGCGGGATACAGAACGTCTTGTGCAAGTTGAGGTGGCTGACGTCGGAACCGATGTCACCAGGACGGGACAAACCGACCATGGCGTTCATGTTGGCACCGTCGAGATAAACCTGGCCACCATGCTTGTGCACGAGGTCGCAGATTTCCTTGACGGTTTCTTCGAAGACGCCGTGTGTCGACGGGTAGGTGATCATGCAGCAGGAGAGGTTCACCGAATACTGCTCCGCCTTGGCGCGGAAATCATCCATGTCGATGTCGCCGTTCTCACGAACCTTGACGACCACGACCTTCATGCCGACCATCTGTGCCGAGGCAGGATTGGTTCCGTGCGCCGACGTCGGGATGAGGCAAACGTCGCGATGGCCGTTGCCGTTGGCGATATGGTAGTTGCGGATCGTCAGCAGGCCAGCATATTCGCCCTGCGCGCCGGAGTTCGGCTGCATGGAGAAGGCATCATAGCCGGTTACGGCGCAGAGCTTTTCCGTCAGATCGTCGATCATCTCGCGATAACCGAGCGCCTGATCGGCTGGAACATACGGATGAATATCCGAGAACTCAGGCCAGGTGATCGGCAGCATTTCCGCTGTAGCGTTCAGCTTCATCGTGCAGGAGCCGAGCGGGATCATCGCGCGATCGAGCGCCAGATCGCGGTCCGACAGCCGGCGGATGTAACGGGTCATCTCGCTTTCGGCGCGGTTCATGTGGAAGATCGGATGCGTCAGGTACTCGCTGGTGCGGGCGAGGCCCTTCGGCAGGCGATAGCTCGGCTCGAAGTCGCCGACAGCAAAATTGCCGCCGAAGGCGCGCCAGACGGCTTCCAGCGTTGCCGGGCGCGTACGCTCGTCAAGGCTCATGCCGATCTTCGTCGCGCCGACCTTGCGCAGGTTCACACCTTCGGCGACGGCTGCCCGCATGATGAGGCCCTGCATATGGCCGACATCGACAGTAATGGTGTCGAAGAAAGTTTCGGGCTCGATGGTGTAGCCGAGCTTTTCCAGGCCCTTGGCCATCAGCACGGCCTTCTGATGAACCTGCTGTGCGATCGCCTTGATGCCCTTCGGGCCATGGAAGACGGCGTACATCGAGGCCATGACGGCAAGCAGCACCTGCGCTGTGCAGATGTTCGACGTCGCCTTTTCGCGACGAATATGCTGTTCGCGGGTCTGCAGCGACAGGCGATAGGCGCGGTTACCGCGAGCATCGACGGAAACACCGACGAGACGGCCGGGCATGGAGCGCTTGTGTGCGTCCTTGACCGACATGTAGGCCGCATGCGGGCCGCCATATCCAACAGGAACGCCGAAGCGCTGCGAGGACCCGATGGCGATATCGGCACCCATTTCCCCGGGCGACTTCAGAAGCGTCAGAGCGAGGATGTCGGCTGCGACGATCGCGATGGCACCGGTCTGATGCAGGCGCGAAATCAGGCCGGTGAAATCATGAACATGGCCATGTGTGCTCGGATACTGAAAGATGGCGCCGAAGACGTCGACCGGGTCCAGATCGGTGAACGGATTGCCGACGATGACGCTCCAGCCGAGCGGTTCGGCGCGGGTCTTGATCAGCTCGATCGTCTGCGGATGGCAGGCGGCATCGACGAAGAAGGCCTTCACCTTCGACTTGGAGACGCGCTCCGCCATTGCCATGCCCTCGGCAGCAGCAGTCGCTTCATCGAGCAGCGAGGCGTTGGCGACATCGAGACCGGTGAGGTCGCAGATCATGGTCTGGTAATTGAGCAGCGCCTCGAGGCGGCCCTGACTGATTTCCGGCTGGTAGGGCGTATAGGCCGTGTACCAGGCGGGGTTTTCCAGGATGGTGCGCTGGATAACCGGCGGCGTGATCGTGCCGTAATAGCCTTGGCCAATCAGCGAGACGAGCACCTTGTTCTTGTTGGCCGTCTCGCGCAGCTTGTCGAGCGCCTCGCGTTCCGTCATCGGCGCGCCCCAGACAAGCGGCGCCTTCTGACGGATGGAGGGCGGCACGGTGGCGTCGATCAGCCCGTCGAGGCTGCTGTAGCCGATGACACCAAGCATGTCAGCCATTTCAGCCGGCGAGGGGCCAATATGGCGACGGTTGGCGAAGTCATACGGCTGGTAGTCTGTAAACTGGAATTCGGTCGGCGTCGTCATTACGCGGTGAGCTCCTTGTAGGCCGCTTCATCGAGCAGGCCATCGGCATCGGTGGCGTTTGCCAGCTTCAGCTTGAAGAACCAGCCGGCGCCCTGGGGATCGGAATTGACCAGCGACGGATCGGCGACGATCGCAGGATTGACTTCGGTGATCTCACCATCGAGCGGACAATAGACGTCGGAAGCAGCCTTGACGGACTCGACGGTGGCCGCGTTGTCGTTCTTGGAGAAGGTGGCGCCAACTTCAGGCAGTTCGACGAAAACGAGGTCGCCAAGCTGATCGACGGCATAATTGGTAATACCGACCGTTGCGACAGCGCCTTCGATTTTCAGCCACTCGTGTTCTTCGGTAAATTTCAGCATGATTGTAATCTCCGGAAAATGTTTCAGCGTTTGTAGGTCGGTGTGATGAAGGGAAGGGCGCTGACCGTGACAGGCAGGTATTTGCCGCGCACTTCGGCGTAAACTTGCGTTCCAACGGCTGCGTGGGGAAGCTGCACATAACCCATCGCAACGGGACCCTCGACCGAGGGGCCGAAGCCACCCGAGGTCACTTCGCCGATTTCCGTCTTGCCTTCGGAATCCGCAAAGAGCTTGGCGTGGCCGCGAACCGGGGCCTTGCCCTCGGGCTTCAGGCCGACACGCCGGCGGGTCGCGCCGCTTTCCAACTCGCGCAGAATGCGATCAGCGCCGGGGAAACCGCCGGCGCGAGTGCCGCCGGACTTGCGGGCCTTCTGCATTCCCCATTCAAGCGCGGCTTCCACGGGCGTGGTGGTCGTGTCGATGTCGTTGCCATACAGGCAGAGGCCGGCCTCAAGGCGCAGGCTGTCACGAGCGCCAAGCCCGATCGGCGCGACGTCCGGATGTTCAAGCAACCGCTTGGCGACATCCTCCGCCTTGTCTTTGGGAATGGAGATTTCGAAGCCGTCCTCGCCGCTGTAGCCGGAGCGGGAGACCAGACAGGAAACGTCGTGCAGTCGGCAGTGGCGCACGTCCATGAATTTCATCGCGGCGACATCTGCCCACAGTTCCGCGAGCACCTCGACGGAGCGCGGTCCCTGGAGGGCGATGAGCGCGCGATCAAGGAGCGTGATGTCGCAGCTATCGCCGATATGCTTCTGGAGATGGGCAAGGTCGTCATCCTTGCAGGCCGCATTGACGACGACGAACAAGTGATCGTCGAGATGGGTGATCATAAGGTCGTCGAGAATTCCGCCGTTCTCATCGGTGAAGAAACCGTAGCGTTGGCGACCTTCCGCGAGGCCGAGGATATCGACCGGAACGAGGCTTTCCAGCGCCAGCGCGGCGTCCTCATACTTTCCGGACTTTGCCTTGATGACGACCTGGCCCATATGGGACACGTCGAAAACACCGGCGGACGTGCGGGTCTGGATGTGCTCCTTCATCACACCGGCCGGATATTGCACCGGCATGTCATAGCCTGCAAACGGCACCATACGGGCGCCAAGTGACAGATGCAGCTGATGCAGCGGGGTTTTCTTGAGGGCAGCAGTATCGTCCAACGACGCCTCCGGGGTTTGCGCCTGGAATTCCATGCGCGGGCTCAAATCTTCAGACGCAGTTGCGCCTTGTACTTCGAGCCCCCTCTGTCCCTGTGCCTGAGATTGTTATCCCTTCGGCGAGCGTTTCGAGAACGCTTCTCTCCAGAGTTCCGTCTGCCCCTTGCTGGTCCTTTGGCCTGAGAGTTTCCGGGGCGGTTGCTCCTTCGGCACCGGTCGTAGACGACCAGCTTCTCCCAACAAGGTCGAGGGCAATTATCTGGCCAGGGCTGTAGTTGGCAAGGGGGAATGTCGCCGCCGAACAAATTTTTGTCGCGCGCTTCTAATGATAGGTCGCTGCGGGTGAGAAAATCCGGCAATGCTCAGCTCTCGCTGTAGAATTCCAGGGCCTGTTTCAACCCGGCCTGCGGCTGCCTTTGCCCCATCGTCATGAGATCTAGCGCGACTTCCGTCGATTGAATGATATTGGCGGGCTCTTCGACGTCCTGGCCGCTGGCTGCCTTGGTTTGACGATCGGCGGCGCGGCGAGACTCTTTGGCAGAGGTACTTGCGGACACACGCTGTGGAATCCGAAGCGTTTCAAACGCTGCGGCGGCGGTGCTTGCGGATATGCTGCCAACCAAGACTGTCATGGTGACACGATAAGGCGCGGGGGTTCTTAACTGGCTAAATCAACCGCTAGCATTTTATGCATCTTGATCTTCCCCGCAGATGATTGGAATGTCCCGCGCGTCAAAACAGAGTAGATCCATGATTCAGGCCTTCCTTGTCGCCGTCGGCGGTGCGATCGGTTCCGTGCTTAGATACTATGTCGGCCAGTTGGCACTCAGGATTGCAGGGCCGGCATTTCCGTGGGGGACACTGACCGTCAACGTTGTTGGCTGCTTCATCATCGGCGTATTCGCGGAGATGATCGTCCGGCGCTTCGATGCCTCGCCGGAATTGCGCCTGCTACTGATCACCGGCTTCCTCGGCGGTCTTACAACCTTCTCCTCGTTCTCGCTCGATGCAATTTCGCTCTGCGAGCGTGGCGCAACTGTCGCCAGCGCGGTCTATATCGCTGCCAGCGTCGGCCTCTCCTTGGCCGCGGTGATCGGCGGACTGGCACTCATGCGCGCGATCTTGTGAGATTACGGTTTCCGTTTTCGGCAAAAATGCTCTAAAGCCAGCCGCAAAGGCCGCGCCGTGCGCGGAAACCATTTTCCGAAAGATGACGTATGGCGGGTATTGAACACAAAAAGGTGGAGCCGGATGAGGCGGGCATGCGGCTCGACCGCTGGTTCAAGGTGCACTTCCCGGGCCTCGGTTTCGGCCCGCTCCAGAAGCTGCTTCGCTCCGGACAGGTTCGCGTCGACGGTGGGCGGGTGAAAAGCGACACGCGTGTGCAGCCCGGACAGATGGTGCGCGTGCCACCGCTTGATGTCGATGCCAAGGCGAAAACCGGACCGATCGCTGGCCGCGATCTCAAGCACTCCGGCGATTTCGAACTGTTGTCGCGGATGGTGCTGCACGAAGACGACAAGGTCATCGTCCTTAACAAGCCCGCGGGCCTTGCGGTGCAGGGCGGCTCAGGCGTGACACGCCATATCGACAAGATGCTCGAAGCCTGGACCAGTCCGAAAGGCGAGAAGCCGCGCCTGGTGCATCGCTTGGACAGGGACACATCGGGTGTCCTGGTCATCGCACGCACCCGCGGCGCCGCCCAAAAGCTGACAGCCGCCTTTCGGGAACGCGACACGAAGAAGACCTACTGGTCGCTCGTGAAGGGGGTACCGCGCAAGCGCGAGGACAAGATCTCGACTTGGCTTGTGAAGGAAGCAACGCCGGATGGCGACCGCATGCGGATTGCCAAGCATGGTGAGGAGGGCGCCGACCACGCCGTTTCCTACTACCGCGTGGTCGAGACGGCGGCGCAGAGGCTCGCCTGGCTTGAAATGGAGCCCTATACCGGCCGTACGCATCAGCTTCGCGTCCATGCGCTCCATATCGGTCACCCGATCATTGGGGATCCCAAATATTTCGACGATGATCCGAACTGGGATTTTCCCGGCGGCGTTCAAAAGCGACTGCACCTGCACGCACGCCACATCGACATCCCGCATCCGTCCGGAGGGCGCCTTCGCATCACCGCGCCGCTGCCTCCGCATATGGTCCAGACCTGGAACCTGCTGGGATTTGATGAGAACTCTGCCGACGGAGCCGATGACGAATGAGACTGGCGCTCTTCGATTGTGACGGCACGCTGGTCGACAGCGCAGCACTGATCCATGAGGTGATGGCGCGGACCTTCGTGCACTTCGGATACGATAGGCCGGATGTCTCGTTGACGAAGTCGATCATCGGACTGACGCTGGATATCGCCATTGCGCGGATGCAGGGAAAGCCGCACGTGGACGACGAAGCGATCGCGATGACGGCACACTACAAGACGATCTATGCCGGTGTTCGTGACGAACCTGGAATGGATGTGCCGCTGTTCAATGGCATCAGGCCGTTGATCGATGAATTGGCGCAGAACGATGACATCCTGATCGGAGCGGTAACGGGCAAGTCGCGTCGCGGTCTTGTCCACATTCTCGAAACACACGGTTTCGCACCCCATTTTATCGTTTCGCGCACGGCTGACGACTGCCCATCGAAGCCCCATCCAGCTATGGTAATGGAGTGCTGCAGCGAGATCGGCATGAATCCCGCCGATGCGATTGTTATCGGCGATGCCATCTACGATATGCAGATGGCGAAGGCCGCGGGCGCGAAAGCGGTTGGCGTGTCGTGGGGCTATGCGAGCGTGGACGATCTGGTGTCTGCAGGGGCCGACGGCATTGTTCGTCACCCGAGTGACGTTTTGAAGCATTTTTCCTGAGGTGAAGCATGCGTGATCTGTTGAACGACCTGGCGGAAGGATTGAGCCATCCGGACCCTATTCGCCGTGCCCAGATCCAGATGAAGAAGCCGTTGCCGAAGCGCTTCTACAAGGCTGTCACGATCGCGGAAGTCGACGAAGGCCATTCCATCGAGCTGGACGGCAAGGCCATTCGTACGCCAGCGCGCAAACTGCTTGTTGTCGCGACGAAGCCACTTGCGGAGCTTTTGGTACACGAATGGGAGGCGCAGGTTGAGGTGATCGACCCCTCGACCATGCCTGTGACTCGGCTCGTCAACACCGCCATCGACGGAGTTGCAGCCGACACGCAAGCCGTCTTCGACGATATCGTGCGCTTCTCCTCGAGCGATCTGCTTTGCTATCGTGCTGAAGCGCCGCAAGCCCTCGTCGAGCGCCAGAGAGATCTTTGGGACCCGGTGCTCGATTGGGCCGGCAACTCGCTCGGTGCGCGCTTCATCCTGATCGAAGGCGTCATGCACCATGACCAGCCGCCGGAAGCAATTTCTGCGTATTCCGCAGCATTGAGGCGGCACGACGATGCGACGACCCTGGCGGCCTTGCACACCATCACGACACTGACCGGCTCCGCGCTGCTGGCGCTTGCCTTCGCCGATGGCACTCTGCCGGCGGACAAGGCTTGGTCGCTCGCGCATCTCGATGAGGATTGGACGATCGAGCATTGGGGCAGTGACGAAGAAGCCGAAGAGCGGCGCGCGAAGCGCTTTGAGGACTTCAATGCCGCTGCGGACGTTTTTTTGGCCTTGAAGGGCTGAAACATATTGCGTTGAGCCGGGTTATCGCGAAAATCTGCGAGTCTATTGGGGGCGGATGCGGATTTTCTTAATGAGCTGGGTCAAGTCGTGCTTTTTACCGGTGGCGCTGGTTTGCATCGCGCTTGCCTCGTGCTCGATTTTCGCAAAGGAGCAACCCGCCCCGGTCTATGACGTGCGAAGCGCTGTCGTTGTCAGCGCGCAGAAGATCCCGCCAGCAATCCTTGCCGGTGTCGGCGATCGGGTAAATGCCGCGATAAACGCTACGGTGCGAACAGACGTCTATCCGCGCGTTGTGCTGACAATCCGGATCCTTTTTGTCGAAAAGGGCCAGGGCTTCGACAAAAGCCGGAATGTCGCAAAGGTCAGCGTCGATGCCGCCTCCGTCGACGATGGTTCGGTCATCGCCGTCAGTGCGTTTGAAGTGACAAGCTTCTCCAGTAGTCCAACGGCAGCCGACGAGATCCTCGCCGAGGATATCGCCGCTCGCATTCGTTCCGCTTTCTCACTGAGCGCCGGACGCGCTTGAACCAGCCGCGTGATCCGCGGCGAGGAGTATCCATGAAGGAAATTCTTGAGGAACTCGAACGCCGGCGCGGCATTGCACGGCTCGGTGGAGGCAAGGGGCGTATCGACGCGCAGCATCAGCGCGGCAAGCTGACGGCACGTGAGCGGATCGATCTTTTCCTGGACGAAGACTCCTTTGAGGAGTTCGACATGTTTGTCGAGCATCGATCCAACGATTTTGGCATGGACAAGACGCGGATCGCCGGTGACGGCGTGGTCACCGGTTGGGGAACGGTGAACGGGCGAACGGTATTCGTCTTCGCGAAGGACTTCACGGTGTTCGGCGGTTCGCTCTCGGAAGCGCATGCCGAGAAGATCATGAAGGTTCAGGATATGGCGCTCAAGAACAGAGCGCCGATCATCGGCATCTATGATGCCGGCGGCGCGCGTATCCAGGAAGGCGTGGCGGCGCTGGGCGGGTATGCGGAGGTCTTTCAGCGCAATGTGCTCGCCTCCGGCGTCATTCCGCAAATCTCGGTCATCATGGGTCCATGTGCCGGCGGTGACGTCTACTCGCCCGCCATGACCGATTTCATCTTCATGGTCCGTGATACCTCCTACATGTTCGTGACCGGCCCCGACGTGGTGAAGACGGTGACGAATGAGACCGTCACCGCGGAAGAGCTCGGTGGCGCCTCGGTGCATACGACCAAATCCTCGATTGCCGACGGCGCTTACGACAATGACGTCGAGGCGTTGCTGCAGGTTCGGCGACTCATCGACCTGCTACCGCAGTCGAACACATCACCGGTGCCCGAAATCGAATGTTACCAGTCGGTGACAGATGCCGATGCATCGCTCGACACACTGGTGCCAGCGAACGCGAACAAGCCCTACGACATCAAGGAATTGATCCTAAAGACGGTGGATGAGGGTGATTTCTTCGAGATCCAGGCGAGCTTCGCCAAAAATATCGTCTGCGGCTTCGGTCGGATCGAAGGCTCGACCGTCGGTTTCGTGGCAAACCAGCCGATGGTGCTCGCCGGCGTGCTCGACAGCGATGCGTCGCGAAAGGCAGCGCGGTTCGTCCGCTTCTGCGACTGCTTCAACATTCCGATCGTAACCTTTGTGGACGTGCCCGGCTTCCTGCCTGGAACCGCCCAGGAATATGGCGGGCTGATCAAGCATGGTGCGAAACTGCTGTTCGCCTATGCGGAGGCGACGGTGCCGAAGCTCACCGTCATCACGCGCAAGGCGTTCGGCGGGGCCTATGACGTCATGGCATCGAAGCATTTGAGGGGGGACATGAACTATGCTTGGCCGACGGCTCAGATCGCCGTGATGGGCGCGAAGGGGGCCGTCGAAATCATCTTCCGCAAGGATATCGCCGATCCCGAAAAGATCAGCGCGCATACGAAGATGTACGAAGATCGGTTCCTTTCTCCGTTCGTCGCTGCCGAGCGCGGTTACGTGGACGAGGTCATCATGCCGCATTCCACACGCCGACGGCTGGCGCGGGGCCTAAAGATGCTTCGCAATAAAGACCTGAGCAATCCTTGGAAGAAGCACGACAATATTCCGCTTTAAGGAGAATAAAGTGGGGAAAGCCAAGGAAAATCAACAGGAAGTGATCGCCCGTCAACGATCCGTGTCTTCTTTCCTACTGGCGAAGCAGCTAACCCTCCGCTGTCTTTATTCAAAAGGAGAGTCTACATGGAACGACTGAGCGCCTACCAGTCCTACGCGCTTGCCGCTCTGCGCATCATCACTGCGCTGCTGTTTATCGAGCATGGAACGATGAAGCTTTTCGCGTTCCCGGCCGCGCAGATGGACGGCCCGCTGCCGCCCTTGCTGCTGGTCGCCGCTCTGCTCGAAGTGGTCGGTGGCCTGCTGGTGCTGATCGGGCTGTTTACGCGGCCGGTCGCCTTCATCCTTTCGGGCCAGATGGCTGTTGCCTACTTCATGGCGCACGGATCGAAAGCGTTCTGGCCGGCTCTGAACGGTGGCGAGGCGGCAATTCTGTTCAGCTTCATCTTCCTGTTCATCTTCTTCGCTGGCCCCGGTGCTCTGTCGGTCGAGGGGCGCAAGGCCTCCGCCTGATGCAATAAAATGCCGTGGCCGGCTTTACCGGCCGCGGCTGCGGCTCGCTACCCGTTTTTTGCCGCCTCAGGCAAGACGCTCCGCGTGCCACTTCAGATGATCGTCCATGAAGGTCGAAATGAAGTAGTAGGAGTGATCGTAGCGCTCGTGCAGGCGCAGCGTAAGCTTGATGTCAGTATCCTTCACAGCCTCTTCGAACAGCCATGGACGCAGCCCGCTCTCCAGGAAGCCATCGGCCTTGCCTTGGTCAATCAGGAACTCGGGAAAACGTGCGCCGTCGCTTACCAAGGCGCAGGCATCATATTTCCGCCAGGTGGCACGGTCGGAGCCCAGATATTTCTCAAACGCTGGGGCCGACCAATCTGCGGTCGAAGGCTCCACGATGGGCGCAAAAGCCGAGCAGCTCTTGAACCGATCTGGGTTCCGGAGCGCGATGGTCATGGCACCGTGACCGCCCATCGAGTGACCGAAGATGCCCTGGCGGCTCATGTCCATGCGGAAGTGTTGGCTAACATAGGCCGGAAGTTCTTGGGTGATGTAGGTGTACGTCTGATAGTTTTCCGACCAAGGCCTTTCCGTCGCATCGAGATAGAAACCGGCGCCTTGGCCCATCTGCCAATTGGTAAGCTCATCCGGGACGTCATTGCCGCGCGGGCTCGTGTCCGGGCAGACGACGATCAGGCCGAGCTCTGCAGCCATGCGCCGATATTCGCCCTTTTCCATAACGTTTGCATGCGTGCAGGTTAGGCCTGAGAGATACCAGACAACCGGGCAGGGCTCCTTGATGGCCTTTGGTGGGACGAAAACTGCAAAAGTCATGTCGCACTTGCAGGCGTCGGATTCGTGCGTGAAAACACCCTGCATGCCGCCAAAGGCAGTCGTCTGTGAAATTATGTTCATTCTTTATCGTCCGTTTTTGGGGTAAGAGCCTTAACCCGGCGGCACAGGCGATCGAAAGTTTCGAGGAAGCGGGAGCGATCCTTCGGGCCGAAGGCCGCATTGTAACCCTTGCTTTCGCCGGTCTCTCTCAGGTGAGCGCCGAGATCGCGCATAGCGCTCGCCATGCCGATATTGGTATCGTCGAAGACCCGACCCGTCGGACCGCTGACGAGCGCGCCAGTTGCCACGCAACGGACCGCGAGCGGGACATCGGCAGTGACGACCACGTCACCGACACTGGCATGCTCGGCAATCCAGTTGTCGGCGGCATCGAACGAGGCCGAGACGATGATATTGTGCACCATCGGATCGCGGGAAGGACGCAGACCGGAATTCGCCACGAAGGTCACTTCCATGCCGTGGCGCTCGGCGACCTTGAGGATTTCCGGCTTCACCGGGCAGGCGTCTGCATCGACATAAATCATGAATTTCAATCTGCTTTGATGGAAACGCTAGGAGGCCCCGACGGGCGCGTAGCAGCGGTTCGTTCGGGGTCTCATAATCCGACGGCTGCCATTCGTTCAAGACGTCAGGCTTCCTTCAGTGTGCCTGCCTTTTTCGCCACCCAGGTTGCGATGACATCCATCAGCGTTGGGTTCAGGCAATCATAGGGCGTGAGGCCTAGCTCGTTCAGGCGACCGCGGACACCTGCCATCGCCGAAGGCGGCGTGCCGGATTCGATGATCGACGACACGAAGGCCGCGAATGTCGGCTCCGGCCAGCCACTCTCCTGAAAGCGTTCCGGATGAATGAAATCGAGCCCTTTGAAGGCATGTTCGCGCTCCACCGGTCCGTACATATGAACGCCGCAGGCCTTGCAGGCATGGCGCTGGATCAGCGCATCCGGATCGACGACCTGCAGCTTGTCGCCATTTTCCAGCACCGTGACGTTTTCATGCGGGGTCACGGCGACCACTGAAAAAGCCGCTCCCTTCGGCTTCCAGCATTTCGTGCAGCCGCAGGCGTGATTGTGCGCGATAGTACCCTTGATAGCGACCTTCACAGGACGGTCGACGCAGGCGCAGACCAGCGTGCCGCCGTTGAAATTTGCCTGGCCCTTTTTCACACCGCCGTCGAGGGCGGGGTGCAGCGATACTTGACTTGGCATGTTCAGCTCCTCCTCCTTAGCTGCCCACGGCTCCCAAATCAGGATCAATTTGCGAAAAAGCCGCAGGCCATTTTAAAGTCGCACCGCATTCCGTCGTCCTCGCCTCAATACAGTACCACGCTTCGGATGCTTTCGCCGGAATGCATGAGTTCGAAGCCCTTGTTGATGTCTTCGAGCGGCATGGTGTGGGTGATCATCGGATCGATCTCGATCTTGCCCTGCATGTACCAATCGACGATCTTCGGCACATCGGTGCGGCCACGTGCGCCGCCAAAGGCCGTGCCCATCCAGGAGCGACCGGTAACCAGCTGGAACGGCCGGGTAGAGATCTCCTGGCCGGCACCCGCAACACCGATGACCACGGACTTGCCCCAGCCGCGATGCGAGGATTCCAGCGCCTGACGCATGACCTTGGTGTTGCCGGTGCAGTCGAAGGTATAGTCTGCGCCACCGATCTGGTCGGCGCCGCGCTTCGTCATGTTGACGAGGTAAGGCACGATGTCGTCGCCGACCTCCTTCGGGTTGACGAAATGCGTCATGCCGAAGCGCTCGCCCCAGGCCTTCTTGTCGTTGTTGAGATCAACGCCGATGATCATGTCGGCGCCGGCGAGGCGCAGGCCCTGGATGACGTTAAGGCCGATGCCGCCGAGACCGAAGACGATCGCGGTCGCGCCCATCTCCACCTTGGCGGTGTTGATGACGGCGCCGATGCCCGTGGTTACGCCGCAGCCGATATAGCAGATCTTGTCGAAGGGTGCGTCGGGATTGACTTTGGCGACGGCGATCTCCGGCAGCACCGTGTAGTTGGCGAAGGTTGAGCAGCCCATATAGTGGTGGATCTTGTCCTTGCCGATCGAGAAGCGCGAAGTGCCATCCGGCATCAGCCCCTGGCCCTGTGTCGAGCGGATGGCGGTGCACAGATTGGTCTTGCGCGACAGGCAGGACGGGCATTCGCGGCATTCCGGCGTGTAGAGCGGAATGACATGGTCACCCTTCTTCACCGAGGTCACACCTGGACCGACATCGACGACGATGCCGGCGCCCTCATGGCCGAGGATCGCCGGAAACAGACCTTCCGGATCGGCGCCCGAGAGGGTGAAATCATCCGTGTGGCAGATGCCGGTCGCTTTCACCTCGACCAGCACTTCGCCGGCTCGCGGTCCCTCCAACTGAACGGTCATCACTTCAAGCGGTTTTCCAGCCTGTACGGCAACGGCGGCGCGAACGTCCATGTCAGATGCTCCTACTGATTTGATTGGGCGGAGCTTTGCACGCACGACCCTGCCCGCTCAAGGGAAAACTGTCCGTGGGCGTGAGTTTCCGCCTCGAATAGGCTGATTGCGCCAATCCCTATACGGCCTGCGTCAAAAGAGCTTTTCAGTTGCGAAAATAATGGCATAGCCATGCACCGCGATGGCCGCGTTGAGGCCGAAGGCAACCAGCATGCGCTCGCCGTCCTTCATCTCTTCGAGCATCTGGCGCGGCTTCACGGAAGCGCCGCTGACGAGGCTAACAAGCGTGAAAACGAGCAGGCCCGCGGTTAGCACGTTCGCCGGCAAACCGATCTCGAATCCGATGCCGAGAATGCACAGGGTGACAACAAAACTGGCCGCAATCTGCGACCTTCGCGTGCGGAAAATTTGCCGGAGCACCTGGCCGCCGTCGAAACGGTGCATCGGCAGCAGGTTCAGCAGGTTGAAAGCGCCGAGGATCAACAGGAAGATGAGCAGAGGTCCACGTGACGCCAAGGGCAGCAGACCGGCATCGGCGAGCTGCGTGGCGACCGCGAGGATCGGGACAAGGAAAGCCGACATTCCTGCACCCATAAGGGCGCAGGTCGCCACCTCGAATAGCGACCGGTAGGGCCTCCCGCCGACCGCGATGCCACCCAGCAATGGCACGAAGATCATCCTGACGGACGCGTGACCGAACATGCGGTAGGCCGCCATATGCCCGAGTTCATGGAAGACAATGACAAGGGTCAGGAATGTCGAGAGCATCAGGCCACCTGCATCGAACCCAAGGAAGGGCCAGAGCAGCAGTGTCGACAACACCGCAAGACCGCCTTGGACCAGAGGTCGCTCAAAGTAGCCCTGTGGCAGCGACTCGCCTGTTTTCAACCATCCATCGAGCGCCTTCATTTCCCGGCGCAGGACGAAATAGCGGAACAAGAGGAACGCCAAGCCACGGTAGCGGTCGGTCTGTTCGATTTCCAGCAGCGCACCATCGGGTGTCGGTCGAATCATACGGCGCTCCCGGTAGTGGTCCCAGAATGTGGGATCCAGCGTGCTGTCATCGATGATGTGAGCCTGGAAGCCGTGGGCATTGCTCGCCATCCATGGCAACGGTTCCAATGCAAGTAGCCGTCGGGACGGCGCGCCGTTCTTGTCGAGATGCCGGTAGGTCTGTTCCACCACGCCGCGCCGATCGGCAAGGGCGTGACTGCTGATGACCGAGTGGTGCCAGGATGCGTCCGGACCGGCGGGGTTCATCGCGTTCCAGAGTCTATCGGGGGAGCATCCGTAGGTCCGGCTGAGGCAAATGGTTCTGCGTCCCAGCGGGATTCGCATCAGAAGCCAGAGAAAACCGAGATTTATGACCAGCAAGAGGGTCGCCGATTGCAGCGCCGTCATTTGCTACCTCCACCGGGCATTCCGCCGGTGGGGCCACGATAGGCGGCCAGCCGTTAACAAAACCTAACCAGCGAGGCAGCAAGAGGCGTTAGCGTCCGTCAGGCAAACTCGAGAATCACGGCATCAACGGCAAGGCTCTCTCCGGGCTTGGCGTTGATCTTGCTGACGACCAAATCGCGCTCGGCGCGCAGCACGTTTTCCATTTTCATGGCTTCGACCACGGCAAGCGTTTCGCCCGCTTTGACTTCCTGGCCCTCGACCACGGCAATCGAAACGACGAGACCAGGCATCGGGCAGAGCAGCAGCTTCGACGTATCCGGCGGAAGCTTCACTGGCATCAGCTTATCGAGCGCGGCATGTCGGGGCGTCAATACCTTGGCTTTCAGCGATATTCCCTGCCAGTCCAGCCGGAGGCCATTGAGAACCGGGCGGATCTGCGCAATCACGCTTTGGCCCGCGACCTTGCCGCGCCAAACGGAATCGCCAGGTCTCCAGTCGGTGACGACATTGGAAATCTTGCCGCCAATCTGGATGTCCATGTCGAACGGGATCGTCACGAGCCCATCGACCAGACGTGCATCGACGTAACTGTCACCCAGCCTGACGGTCCAGTCCTCACGGGTCGCGCCGGAGGGGCCGCGCAAGCGATCGGCGAAGCGCTCCCGACGGTTGGCTTCAACGAGAGACGCAGAAAGAGCGACGGCCGCGAGGGTGGCTTGCTGATGTGCGTCCGGTACCATCGGCGCAAATCCATCAGGGTATTCCTCCGCGATGAAACCGGTCGACAGACGCCCTTCGCGCCAGCGGGGGTGCTTCATCAGCGCGGCCAGGAAGGGGACGTTGTGTTCAATTCCGTCGACGACGAAACCGTCGAGTGCCTCGCCCATCGCCTCGATCGCTTCAAGACGTGTCGGGGCCCAGGTGCAGAGCTTCGCGATCATCGGATCGTAGTACATCGAAATCTCGGCACCTTCGAAAACGCCCGTGTCGTTGCGCACGATGGTGTTACCGGACTTGCCTTCGGCGGGTGGCCGATATCGCGTTAGGCGCCCGATCGATGGAAGAAAGTTTCGGTAGGGATCCTCGGCATATAACCGGCTCTCGATCGCCCAGCCGTTCAGCTTTATGTCGCTCTGTGTAAAGGGGAGCTTTTCACCGGCTGCAACGCGGATCATCTGTTCGACCAGGTCGATACCCGTCACCAGTTCGGTAACCGGATGCTCGACCTGCAGGCGCGTGTTCATTTCCAGAAAATAGAAATTGCGGTCACGATCGACGATGAATTCCACCGTGCCGGCGCTTTGGTAGTCCACGGCGCGGGCGAGCGCGACCGACTCCTCGCCCATGGCCGCGCGAGTTTCCGCATCAAGGAAGGGCGAGGGAGCCTCTTCGACGACTTTCTGGTTGCGGCGCTGGATGGAGCATTCGCGTTCGCCGAGATAGACGACGTTGCCGTGCCCGTCCGCGAGCACCTGGATCTCGATGTGGCGGGGCTCGACAACATATCTTTCGATGAATACGCGATCGTCGCCGAAGGAACTCTTCGCCTCGGAACGCGCTCGGTCGAAGCCGTCGCGGACTTCCGCTTCGCTCCAGGCAATGCGCATGCCCTTGCCGCCGCCGCCGGCAGAGGCCTTGATCATGACGGGGTAACCGATCTCGGCTGCGATCTTTTCCGCGTGAGACGCATCCTCTATGACGCCGAGATAGCCGGGGACGGTGGAGACCTTGGCGGCGTTGGCGAACTTCTTCGACTCGATCTTGTCGCCCATCGCCATGATGGCTTTCGGCTTCGGACCGATGAAGACAATGCCTTCCTTCTCCAGAGCTTCACAAAACGACGCTCGCTCGGAGAGGAAGCCATAGCCGGGATGAACCGCTTCGGCGCCCGTCTGTTTGCAGGCAGCGATAATCTTGTTCGCCACGAGGTAGCTTTCGGCCGCCGCAGCGGGACCGATATGAACGGCCTCATCAGCCATCTCCACGTGGAGTGCATCCCGATCCGCATCCGAGTAGACGGCCACCGTCGCAATTCCCATGCGGCGCGCAGTCTTGATAACGCGGCAAGCGATCTCGCCGCGGTTCGCGATCAGGATTTTCTTGAACATGGAGACTCCACCCAAAACATGCGTTCCGAAGTTTTACGCATAAAACCCCGGAACGCACAATCAGCCGAAAGAATATCGGCGTGTCTCAGGCCACGGCGGTTTCGTTGCCGAAACTGTCATCGACGATCCTCAGCCATCGGCTGCGGCGTGGGGCTTCGGCATAATCCACGAGTTGGAGCGCCGAGAGAATGTCGGCCCAACGCGGGTGATTTCCCGCCGGCAGCGTTTCCTCCGCGATCCGCATCATAACGCCCCAAGTGAGGGGCGGCGCACTGATAACGCCGGCATCGCTTATGCCGCGGAGAACCCGCATCATGTAATCGATATCCTGTCGCGTGATGCCCTTTCGATCCACTGCGCGCGATAGCCGGTATCCGCCGACGTTTTCCGCCAGCGCAAGACGTAACTGATCGAGTGCAAAGGCGCGCAACTCATCCGGCACGTTTACCGCGATCTCCATCACGTGCAGAACCAGTTCGAGCTCGATCTCCGAATTGACCACGCCGTCGGTCGCGACCATGCGTATGAGCCAGGCCACATTGATCTCGTCGAGAGACCCCTGAGGGTAGCTATAGTTGACGATGAAGCCAGCGAGTTGCTCCACAAAGAAGGAGTTCCACTCCGGGCATTTTGCGGGGCAGGAATTGTTCAGCGCCAACATGGCGACAACGTTGTCGGCGGTCCGGATGCCTTCCGGGAAGGTATGTTTGCGCAGCAGACCGATGTCTTCGGTGGTCAGCTGATGCTTCCCGGCAATCACACATGCCGGAAAAGCGAGACGGAATTCGCTCATCTTTTGTCTCCAGGACCTCATCATGAGGCCGAAGGGCCCTTCTACTGCGAGCGAATTGATGATCCCTCAAGAAGCAGTGTTAATGGCGCGCTCAAATAGTCACGACGTTTTTAACGATCGCGCCTGCACACGCTCCCGCCAGATGATGAAGAGACCGGACGCGACGATGATCAGGATGCCGATCCACTTCGAAACGTTGGGAAAATCGCCGAATAGCGCGTAGCCGAGTACTGTTGCTGAAATGATCTCGAAATACTGGAATGGTGCGAGCAGCGACAGCGGTGCGAGCCGGAAGGCTCGGACGATGACCATATGGGCATAGCCCGAAATCGTCCCGAGGATCAGCAGCAGAACCAGTCCCAATGCCGAGGAGGGCAGGGAGGGATGGAAATCGCCGACGCCAAGTCCATTGCCCGCGATCAACGCGACAGCCATGAACGCGGTGCCGCCGATACCAGCCATCGTCTGCATGGTCAGCGGGGAGTCAGCAATGCCGATCGCCCGGTTCATGAAGAGATAAAGCGAGTACAGGAAGGCGCAGAAAACGGGTAAGAGCGCCTTCAGGCCGAAGATCTCATAGCTCGGCTGAATGACGATCATTGCGCCACCGAACCCGACGACAATCGCCATCCACCGACGCCAGCCAACCTTGTCTCCGAGGAAGATCGCCGACAGCGCCGTGAGCATGAGGGGCTCGACAAAATAGATCGCGAATACGTCCGCGAGCGGCATATATTTCACGGCAACGAAGAAGAGCAGGCTCGCCGCCCCATGGAGGGCACCGCGCAACAGATTCATCCACGGGCGCTTGGCGTGAAGCGCCTTGCGGCCGAATACCGCGAAAAGGAACGGCAGCGTGCACACGAGCTGGAAGAAGAAGCGGTAGAATGTCACCTGGCCGGGCGACATCGCCTCGACGGTCGCCATGTATTTGGCGATCGCATCCATCGTCGGCAGCACGAGCATCGCGCCTGCCATCAGGGCCATTCCCTGGAGGGGATTCTGGTATTCGGGAGGATTGCGCATCAGTGAGATTCTATATTCGGTCCAAGCGGCTATATAGAAAGTCATGGTGCGGGTGAAGGGACGGAAGGCGCTCTGCGACCCAATGAGCACTCAGCAAGACGCAAACGATGCGCCGTGGCATCGCCGTGAGGGTAAACCTTGGTGTAGTAGCCGCGCTCGCATCGTCGGCCTATGTTCGACTGTCGCGCTGAGCCGCCGCGTGACATGTGCGCCTCTAGATCGGCGCATGGGGTCAGAATTTTTCGTTGTGGGATCGTGATGGGTCAGGAAGTTCACCTGCTGCCACTGCTTATCAGTGTGATGGGGCTCGCTGGGATTGTCATTTGGCATATGCAGGGACAGGGACGCCCGACCCAGCGCCTGATCGTTCAGATCGCAGTCTTCCTGTCAATGACCGCCGTGCTTGCCTACGCTCGGATTGTGCCGTTCCGCTTCGACCCCGCGGACCTAAACGGCGCCAACGCGTTGATGGTATCGGCCAAGATTCTCTGGTGGGTCCATTTGTCGTGGGCCGTGATCGGCTTCGTTCGTATCTACATCGTCCTGGACGGGCGGCCACGAGAAGCGAGACTGATCCAGGATCTCATCGTCGCACTCGTCTATCTCGGGGTGCTGTTGTCAATCATGGCGTTTGTTTTCGGCGTGCCGATCGGAACGCTGCTGGCAACGTCTGGCGTCATCGCCATCATTCTCGGTCTTGCCCTACAGAGCACCTTGAGCGACGTATTTTCCGGCATCGCTCTCACGCTAGGCCGCCCCTATGTCATCGGAGACTTCATTTATCTGAGCGATGGCACCGAGGGACGTGTTGTCGCCACCAACTGGCGCTCGACTTACCTTTTGACAGGCGCTCATAACATCGTGGTGCTGCCCAATAGCGTCCTGGCCAAGCTGGGGCTGACGAATGTCAGCCGGCCGGACGAGAACCATCAAATCGACCTGTCGATACGGGTTGCCCCGACACACATGCCCCGAACCATTGTCGAGGTGATGCACACCGTGCTCGACAGCTGCAACCTCATCGTGAAGCAGCCACCCCCAAACGTCGTGCTTGCCGGCATTGACGGCAGCGCCGTGACTGTCGAACTGCAATTTCGCGTCACCAGCCCGGCGCAACGAGGTGCTGCGCGAACCGAAGTCATCGACCTCGTATATCGTCATTGCAAGGCGAACGGCCTGCAGTTGGCGCTCCCCCCGGAAAGCCCACTTGCAGGAGACTACCTTCGAAGCGCGCCGCGTCCCGCGACGCCCCCGGCGCAGAGCCTCATCGACGCTATTTCGATCTTCTCATTGCTGAGCCAGGAAGAGCGCGATGTCCTCGTCGCGTCTGCCAGCCGAAGAACCTTTTCCCCGGGGGCTGAAATCGTCCGGGAAGGGGGGCGTCTTGCCAGCCTCATGATCGTACGTGCGGGCATCATCGCAATGAGGAAGGGTGACGAGGAAGTGGCGCGGTTGGCCCCCGGAGACTTTTTCGGAGAACAGGGATCACTCGCCGGTATGGCAGAGCAACATGGGCTCTATGCGGTAACGCGGGTCACCGTCTATGAGATCGACCAGACTGCTTTTGCGCCACTGATGCGTGAACGACCGGAACTCGCCGAAGACCTCGCTGCCCATCTTGCTCATCGCGAAGGGCTCGGGGTGAATTCCGGGGTACCGACAATCCACAATGAGCGGCGCAGACTGGATTTGCTCAAAGGAATTCGGTCGATCTTTCGCGCGCACCGGGAACACCTGAACCCTTGAGGCTCGATCAAGGCGACCCCATCCCAACCGAAGCCTAAACTAGTCCAAATTGGTGTGTTTTTGACGCCGCGGTCGGCACCCGCGCTGGCGTGCCCGGTCATGTTCGCTCTGCGGCAAGAGTCAGGCGGCCCATCCGATCGACCCAAACCGGCGCGGTCGGTTCGGCAAACCTTCGTATAGATTTGGCAAACCTTCGTATATCTATTGTGCCCAATGCCCGTCGCATAGGATCGGCTTCGGTCACAATCAATGACGTCAACGAAGGAGAATTGCCATGCTAAGGCTCGCAAGTGGCTTGCTTTGCGCAACGCTGATGGCTGTGCCTGCCGTAGCCGCGGATAAACCCCACAATGCCAAGGTCTCGATCGTATTCGACCACGTGCTTCCGAACGTACCCGGAAAAAGCGTGCGCGGCGTGCTCGTCGAATACGGTCCCGGCGGGTCCAATCCCTCGCACACGCACGCCAAAAGCGCCTTCATTTACGCCACCGTGATCGAAGGCAGCATCAAGAGCCAGGTCAACGATGGCCCGGTCAAGGTCTACAAGACCGGTGAAAACTGGATCGAGGTCTCCGGCGATCACCATAAAGTCAGCGCGAATGCGAGCAACACGAAGCCTGCGAAGATTCTTGCCGTATTCGTCGTCGACACGGCCGAGACGGAGCTGACGACCCCCGACAAGTAAGCAGTTGCTGTGGGGCGGGAGGAGGCGACGGCAGTGCCGCCTGCTACTGCCTCAATCTCAAAACCTGAGATGTCCTCGGTGGATATCCAGTCTCAAAGGATAGAACCATGAAAATCGTCATCATCGGAGGCACGGGCCTCGTTGGAACGAAAGTTGCGGAGCGCCTGCGCAAGCAAGGACACGATGTAGTGCAGTCGTCCCCGTCGACCGGGGTCAACACACTCACAGGCGAGGGACTCGACGACGTACTTGCCGGCGCGAACGTCGTACTCGACGTCACCAACTCGCCGTCATTTGAGCCGAGCGCCGTTCTCTCGTTCTTCCAAACGTCAACAACAAACCTGCTCAAAGCAGAGCGCGCGGCAGGCGTCGACCACCACGTCGCGCTTTCCATCGTTGGCATCGAGAGATCGTCCGAGAACGGTTACTTCCGGGCCAAGGTTGCTCAGGAAGACCTCATCAAGAAGGGTGGCATCCCATACACCATCGTCCGCTCCACCCAGTTCCTCGAATTCCTGGGCGGGATTGCCGATAGCGCGACCGTCGATGGGACAGTCCACGTTTCGCACGGCGCGTTCCAGCCAATTGCTGCGGACGAGGTTGCAGGCTTCGTCGCTGAGGCCGCTGCTGGTGCTGCCGAGAACCGAACCATCGAAATCGCAGGGCCTGAGAAGAAGCCCCTGAGTGATTTCGTTAAGGGCTATCTCACCGCTATCGGCGACAAGCGAACGGTCGTCGTCGATCCCCAGGCCAGGTACTTCGGTTCGCTAGTCGATGACCAGTCCTTGGTTCCTCTCGGACCAGCCAAGCTTGGCAAGCTGGACGTCAAAACGTGGTTTGCACAACGTCCCCAGGCAGCTGCCTGACCAGATACGGCCTGGCGGCACCCCGCCGCCGGGCCTGCGTTTTTGAACGCGGGAGATTGCCAGGAGAAGGAAGATGGTCGAATTGCCTCGCCAGGATACCTTCGAGAAAGCCGCCGAGACTGACAGAGGAACCACCGATGGGACTCCTGTCGATACGTTGAAGCCGACAGTGCCCGCGAAGTCGAACAGGAGCCTCTGGAAGAGACGATCTCTCGCCTTGGTCCTGCTCGCAGGCGCGGCGTTTGGTGTTCGATACGGCCATTACTATTGGACAGCCGGGCGCTTCATCGAGTCTACCGACAACGCCTACGTGAAGGCCGACTACACGACCGTCGCCCCCAAAGTGGCCGGCTATATCAAGGACGTGCGGGTCAGCGACAATGACCCAGTCACAGCCGGTCAGGTTCTCGCAACAATCGATGATCGCGATTTCCAGATCGCTCTCAACTCGGCACGCGCAGACTTGCAAGGTGCGGAGGCCGCCATTGCCAACCTGGATGCGCAGATTGAACTTCAGGCATCCGTGATCGAGCAGGCGAGGGCCTCAGTCGATGTCTCGAAAGCATCCTATAACTTTGCAAAATCTGATGCGGCGCGAAATGCGCGGCTGACATCAAATGGGTCCGGTACTCTGTCGCGCGCCGAACAGAGCCAGTCCATATTGGATCAGGCGTCTGCAGCGGTAGAGCGCGATCAGGCCGCGTTTGTTGCCGCACAGAACAAAGTGCGAGTCCTTAGCACACAGCGCGACCAGATCGTAGCCCAGCGAGATCGAGCCGAGGCGGCCGTCCAGCAGGCCAAACTCAACCTTTCCTACACGAGCATTGTTGCAGCAGTCGACGGAACCGTTGGTGCGCGGTCGATCCGTGTTGGCCAGTTCGTCTCGTCCGGCACCCAGCTCATGGCGGTGGTTCCGCTCCATGCCGTGTATGTTGTCGCGAACTTCAAGGAAACCCAACTCACTTACGTTCGCCCCGGCCAAACCGTCGAGATCAGGGTCGACAGCTTTCCGGATCTTACGGTGAAGGGTCACGTCGACAGCATCTCGCCCGCCAGCGGCCTGGAATTTTCGTTGCTTCCACCCGACAACGCGACTGGAAACTTCACCAAGATCGTGCAGCGCATTCCGGTCAAGATCCTCATTGATGACGAGGGTATCGCCGGCAAGCTCCGGTCCGGAATGTCGGTGGAGCCTGAAGTGGATACCAAGGCCACCCGGATGTCGGAAGGAATATGAGGATCGGTGCTTCCATGGTCGTGATCGGCAGTCAATGGAAGCCCGAAGGAGTGAGGTCTCATGGCTACTCTTCTGATCCCTGCCAACAGCAATCAGCAGTTTGCGAAATCGGTCGAGCCCGCGCTGAGTGCTTTTCGGATGTGGTGCGCGGTGGTCGGCTCAACGCTCGGCGCGTTCATGGCCGTCCTGAACATTCAGATTGTCAACGCATCACTGGCAGACATCCAGGGAGCCATAGGAGCCGGGAAGGACGATGGAGGGTGGATATCGACCTCCTATCTGATCGCCGAGATTGTCGTTATTCCCCTCACGGGCTGGCTGGCGCGCGTCTTTTCTGTCCGCACCTATCTCCTAGTCAACGCCGCCCTGTTTCTGGTCTTCTCGGTTGCCTGTGCCTTTGCCGCTAATCTGCAACAGATGATCGTGCTGCGCGCGATCCAGGGCTTTACCGGCGGCGTCCTCATCCCCATGGCATTCACCATCATCATCACGTTGTTGCCGAAACCCAAGCAACCGATGGGCCTCGCGCTGTTTGCGCTGTCGGCAACCTTTGCTCCCGCCATAGGACCGACGATCGGGGGCTACCTGACGGAGAACTACGGTTGGGAGTTCATCTTCTACGTCAATCTGGTCCCTGGATCGCTCATGATTGCGATGCTCTTCGTATCTCTGGAGCCCGCCCCGATGAATTTGGGTCTGCTTGCCAAGGGCGACTGGCCGGGCATCGTCACGATGGCCGTTGGATTAGCAGCCTTGCAGACGGTGCTCGAGGAAGGGAACAAGGAAGACTGGTTCGGGTCCGACTTCATCGTTCGGCTATCGGTCATTGCCGTGGTGTCGCTTACGCTTTTTCTCATCATCGAGATAAAGTCGGCTCACCCGCTTCTGAACCTGCGGCTTCTCCTGGTCCGCAATTTCGGTTTCGGTGTCGTTGCCAATTTTCTGCTGGGAATGGCACTCTACGGTTCGGCCTTCATTCTGCCGATCTATCTCTCACGGGTTCAAGGATACAATTCGGAGCAGATCGGGGTCGTTCTTGCCTGGACGGGCATACCTCAGCTTCTGCTCATCCCGCTTGTACCGCGGATGATGAAGGTCTTCGACGTCCGTTTGCTGATCGTCGTCGGATTCAGTCTCTTTGCGGCCTCGAACTTCATGAATGTCTATATGACCGCTGATTACGGGAGCGACCAGCTTTTCTGGCCGAATGTCGTGCGTGCGGTCGGACAGGCGCTCGTCTTCACTCCGCTGTCGGCGATTGCAACAGCGGGTATCGAAGAGCAGAACGCCGGTTCGGCGTCTGCGCTGTTCAACATGATGCGCAATCTCGGCGGCGCTGTCGGAATTGCTTCCTTGCAGACTTTCCTGACGAAGAGGGAGCAATTTCACTCCAACATTCTGACCAATGCGGTCAGCGCCTTTGAGGAGGCGACTCGTGATCGTGTCGCGCAGTTGACGGCCTATTTCATGAGCCACGGCGTCAGCGACCAAGCAATGGCGACACACAAGGCCGTTGTCGCGATCGCGCTCAGAATCAGGAAACAGGCCAACATCATGGCCTTCAGCGATACTTTCTTCCTGTTGGGGGTGGCGCTCATCGTGGCCTTGCTTGCCTCGCTCCTGCTGAAGAAGCCCGTCCAGCTCTCCGAGGGTGGCGCGCACTGACTGCTACAGCCGACTGTGCAAGCTTGGAGCAAGCTGAAGTTGCAACTTATCTTCCACATCACGTCGATATGGAGGAATGAAAAACGTGCGAGTAAATTCTGATAGTTCGATGTACAGCCTCATGATGCCAACGTCGCGTAAAGCACCGTCTGTTTCCGACGAAAAGCTGCAAGTTGTGTCGGCGCCCAAGGCCCCGGCCGTTCGTTCGGACGATCAACTCATCGATGATTTTTACGCGCGCCTGACCAAACAGCAACTCGATTGGGCCGACAGCAACAAGGACAGCACTGTCACTAAGAGCGAGTACATGGATTCACAGGCACGCCTTGCGAAGATCGACAATCGTGTGTTCGATCCTGCAACCGCTGAGCAGCATTGGAACAAGCTCGATCCCAGCGGCAAAGGATGGCTCAACGAAAGCGAGTTGCGCGAAGGTTACGAGAACCTCCTACCGGTCAGTGTCGGACATCTGGATGCGAACTACGCCGAGCGTCTCCGCACGAGGCAGGGGTAGCGTCCATCGAGACCGCGAATTTCCCATGATCTCTCACGCGACATCTTGCACGGACATGCTCGTGAACAGCCACTCGTGGAAGGAAAGCGTCCCTGTTGCGATCATGCGAGAGGGTAGAAGGCCGTCCTTCGAGAGGGCAACGCCGAAATAGCGGGCAGTAGGGTCGAGGACGACCGGACGGGGGTCTTCCGCGGCGGTAAGAAGCTCCTGCGCGATTTCCACCAGTTCAAAAGCTTCGGGGCCGCCGATCTCAACAATTGAGTTCGACGGCTTCGCGGTCGCCAAATTGGTAATCGCGCCAGCCGCTTCGTCGGCAGCTATCGGTTGGACACGAACAGAAGGCACTCTCAGCGTTTCGTCCACGGCGCTTGCATCGACAATCCCATTGAAGAACTCGAACATCTGCGTCGAGCGTGCAATCGTGAATGGCAACCCGGAGGCTCGTATCAGGTTTTCCTGCACCAGCTTTGCGCGAAAATAATCGTTCTCCACCAGTCGATCGACAGCAACAACCGACAGCGCAAGGTAGTGTGTCACTCCGGAAGCTTTCGCGGCGGACAGAAGGTTGCCGCTTGTTTTCCTGAAGAAGTCGAGTGTATCGGTCTCTCCGAATGATCCGGTATTCGTCACGTCAATGACGACATCTGCTCCGGACAGTGCACGTTCCACGCCTTCACCCGTGTAGGCGTTGACGCCTGTGCTCGTCGAGGCTCTTATGATGTCGAATCCATCGCGTTCAAGGATGCGAGCGATCTTGGATCCCATCATGCCGCTTGCGCCGATAACCGCGATCTTCATCTCATGCCCCTCGTAGTTTGCTGTCTCATTCGATCCGTCTCGATTTTTGGGGTGCTGTTAGATTCGGTTGTTGGTCGAAGAAGGTCAATGCAAACCAAGGTTTGGGGTGATCGGGCCGGCACTGTCGCCGGTCGTTGCGGCTCCCTAGGTCGCCCCCCCGGGACGTAAACCAAGGTTTACCATCCCAGGATCTCTAACCCGTGATAAGTTGGCGGTGAGCACAATTCCGCGAGCGGCGAACCCATCACGAGAGGGGCGAGCGGGAACCGGCCCTTCAACATCGGGAGTGCGATTGGTGAGCGTTCGCCTTTTAGTCGAGGTGAGATCATGGAAAGCCTGGCAACGAAGGCGGGTTTATCCGCCGAACCTATCGTTCACGTCATCGACGACGACAAGGAGATCCGGGAGTCTTTGCTCGATCTCTTCATGATCACGAACAGGCGCGCCTCTGCCTACTCCAGCGGTCCTGATTTCCTTAAGACTGTTGACACGACCGCGCCCGGCTGTGTCGTGGTCGACCTTCGAATGCCCGAAGGCAGCGGCTTGGATGTCCAAAGCGAACTCATCACCATGGGAAGCAGGATGCCCGTGATATTTCTGACCGGCCACGCGGACGTTCGGGCGAGCGTCAGAGCCATGAAGGCGGGAGCCACCGATTTCATCATGAAGCCATTCGTCAACCGGGATCTACTCGATGCCGTGGATCTCGCAATTCAACTGGATGGCGAAAGACGAAAGATTGAAGCCGAACAAGCTCATGTCCGGTCACTGGTCGACACACTGACCCCGCGAGAGCATGAGGTCATGCTGGCCGTTGTCAGTGGGCTTATGAACAAACAGATCGCCTTTGAACTCGGGATCAGCGAGATGACTGTGAAGCTCCATCGGATGAGCGTGATGCGAAAGATGCAGGCTCGCTCTCTTGCCGACCTTGTTCGCAAAGTCGAGAAGCTCCAGATCCGTTGATCCGGCGGGTACGAAGCGACAACGCCGGAACACCCGCCAGCCTCCAGCGCAGAATACTAATGGCTGAGATATTCGAACTGCCGAACCAACTCCGCCAGGGACGCCGCCCGCATCTTTTTCATGGCACGCCCACGATGGAGCTTCACCATGATTTCGCTGATGCCGAGTTCAAAGGCGATCTGCTTGTTCATCGACCCGCCCACGACGAGTCCGATGATCTGGACTTCGCGTGGGGTGAGGGTGGCAGCTCGCTCCAGTATTTCTTTGCGATACGCTCGCTGGGTCTGCCGCTCCCGATCGATCGTGAAGGCGGTTGTGATCGCCTCGACAACCTCATGTCGCTGCAACGGTTTTGGCAGAAAGTCCACAGCGCCCGCCTTCATGGCACTGACGCTCGTTGTCACGTCCCCGTGTGCCGTCATGAAGACCACGGGAAGGTCGTATCCACGCGTCTTCAGTTCCTTCTGGAATTCGATGCCATTCAGATCGGGTAGCCGCACGTCGAGCAGAATGCAGCCGCCTGCATCCTGCGAAGCGTGGCTGAAGAAATCGAGGGCCGCATCGAAGCCCAAGGCGTGAATTCCAAGCGACTCGAGCTGATCTATAAGTGAAATGCGAAATTGCTCGTCGTCTTCCACCACGTGGACGGTCTGCTGAACCAGAGGTTCGCCTGTCTGCATATGAGGAGCATTGGCCATGAACGTCCCCCGGACAGCTCATTTGCTCATGGCATATTAGCGATCGCAATTTTCGCAGGCAAGTAAGCGAACGTTGCATGACGAAGATCCGAACGCTTTCTGCACCGTGGCCCTGCTGGTCGGCTATCCGCTTGGAAACGGGAGGAACCGGAAATAGCAACAGGCCTGAACCTTCTGTTATAGACCTGCATGAGGTCTTCGAGCCAACGATCAGTGCCCATCACGGTCGCCTGGTCAAGCTCATGGGCGACGGTCTGTTGGTGGAATTCCATAGTGTCGTCGATGCCGTTCGCTGCGCCGCAGACGTGCAGCACATTGAGGTTGAACGCAATGCGGACAGGCAACCCGATCGTTGACTTGAATTTCGCATGGCCATCAACCTTGGGGATGTGATTGTCGAAGGCGATGACATTCAGGGGGACGGGGTCAATATTGCCGATCGCCTGCAGGGGCTGGCGGAGCCGGGAGGAATTTGCATTGCCGCCAATGTGCACGAGCAGGCCAAGAACAAGCTCGACTTCGCTTTTCCAAGCATGTTGCGATGGCACTCGAAGCGAAGCCGGACTTTTCTGTCGCGGAACGGGGCAAGAGGCTGGCCTACAAATACGACGCCGATCGGCAACGTTTCCTTGACGGACTGCGCTGCGCCGGCCTCCCAGAATAGCATTTTGAGTAGGCGTTTCGTGCATTTAGGCGCCGCAGCCTCAGTTCTGCTCGTTCCAATATCTTTGCCAGAGGTCGAGCCTGGGCTTCAGCGGATCGGGCCCTACGATCGCGCCGTCGTTGGTGAAGTTGATGAGTTTATCGGTATTGGGGTCGTAGATGGGCCAATATGGCCGTGAGCCACCATTGGGATCGCCCTTTCTTGCAAAATCGACCCAATAGCCACTCGCAAGTGCGGCCATGGCCCAGTCGGCAGGCGTAACCTTGTCTTTCACCAATGCGGCTGGGATGTCGAACATATACGGAGTCTCAAAGCCGTGCGGAGTGCCTTTCCATTTCGGATCATCGCGCAGCGCCTCGGCGACATAGGAGAAGCGATACCACCAGGTCGGCTGACCTGCTCGGATCATCTCGTCAGCGAGATGGCGAGACGGCTCGACAATCGTCTTGTCTGCGAAAAGCTGCTGTCTGAGCTCTTCGAGCGTCTCTCGGTTCCCGGGATCATAAAGCGCGCGAGCCTCTGCCGCAGCCTTCCCGAATATCTGGAACAGGTCGTCTTTCGTCGCGGCCTGGCCGATACCAAGATCACGACTATTCGCTCCGACAATGACGGGCACTGGCGCTTGACGTCCTGCTGCGAAGGCCGCCTCGGGCGTTTCGAGCAAAAACTGTCCATCAAGGATAGGTCCTGAAATGCCGATGACCGGCTTGCTTGTCGACATTCCCGCCAGCGCCTCTGGTGCCGATGCACCCTCGGTCAGCTTTTCAGCAGGTAGCGCCCGGAGCGCTGCGAGAGCTCCGGAATCGGTGCCAGTGATTCCGAGAGAGTCGGCAAAGTCCAACGCGGCTTTCTCCCCTTGCTTCAGCGATGACAGCGGCAAGCTTTGGGCACGCGCCGTGGGAGCGCCCGGCGACTGCAAAATGGCTGCCTGGAAGAGCCCTCGCGACAAAGGCGACACCATGTGAGCCATCACCGAGCCGCCGCCTGCTGACTCTCCGAATATGGTCACCCTCTTCGGATCGCCGCCGAAGGCCTTGATGTTCTGTTGCACCCATTTCAATGCTGCAAGCTGGTCCATGTAACCATAGTTACCGACCGGTTCATCAGGAGATTCCTCTGTGAGCCCAGGATGAGCGAAGAAACCCAACCGTCCTAGGCGGTAGTTCATGCTGACGAACACAACTCTCTGCGCGGCGAGCTGGTCGCCGGGATACTGAAGGGTATTCCCGTGTACAAGAGCGCCGCCGTGTATCCAAACCATAACCGGAAGCGGTGTCCTGGAACGTTTGACTGGTGTCCAGATGTTGAGAGTCAAACAGTCTTCGGACTTTGGCAAATCATCGGCCTGCACGCATGAAGGACCGAAACTCCGCGCTTCCCTGACGCCATTCCATTTCGACACCGGCGTTGGATTGCGCCATCGCAGATTACCAACAGGCGGAGCGGCGTAGGGTATGCCTTTGAAGCTAATGACCGTGCCTATCGTCTCACCTCGCAGCATTCCGCTGTCGATTTGAACGGTATCGTCTGCAGCATCAGTTCTTGGTGCAAAGATCATCTGACACGTTGCGACCGCCAAAACGAGCACGAATTTGCTACTGCGGTCTACGGGCACCATCCCCTCCAATCACCAGATTCTGACAGTCTGCAGGTAAAAATACTCCCCTCTGGCGACATCAAAAAGCGTTCATCCGCTCACGACAAATGCTGTGCGTAACGCACCCATTCGCGTGCGTCGTGTCTGCGTGCATCTGATCGCGGACGCTTCACCTCAAACATGATGCTTGAAATATTGCACCTCGCGCTCGTGCTTCTCAGCCGCTTCGCGTGATTTGAACGTGCCGAGATTTTTGCGCTTGTGGGTCTTTGGATCGACCTTGCGTGAATAGAGCCGATACTCGCCGGATTTCAGCCTACGGATCACGACAGCCTCCTTCGTGGTAGTCCGTAAATTCCAAAAAGACTTGAAGGTTCCCGTTTGCTGCGGTGGCATGAGATGTCCCGCTTGCCGGCGTAACTCACACGTTGGGCGGGTGCGCGCGACCAGCGGCAACAGGAGATTACTCTTTTCTTCAAACACTCGTGATCGGAACGCCACTCGGTTGGACTGAACCCTAAAGCGGGCGTAAAAAGCAGTGCGAGCAACTACAGTGCCGCTCAGGGGAGAGCAAACCATGGCGCCGGGCCTTGCTACAGCTGTTAATTCGCCCATGGGAGCCGCCAAGACCGTCGAGAAACTGTCAGGCAATGGCTGGGCTATGGATGCCAGCGGGAGGTGGACCTATCTGTCCCATGATCTGCAGCTCGCGCTAGCGAAGACCCCGGAAGACCTGAATGCGTGGTGGAGTGAGGGAGAGGGGGCCTGGAAGCAACTGGTTCACCCCGACGACTACGAACGTGTTGCCGGGGAGTGGCGGCATTGCCTTCGGTCAGGGTATCCGTTCGACAGTGAATTTCGCATCAGACGCAGGACCGGCTTTGGTTGGGTACGAAGCTCCGGTCGATCCATCCTGGACGACTCTGGCGACATCGTCGGCTGGTACGGGACCTCGCTCGATATCGATAGCGACCGAAAAACTGTCGACGCCTTGCATGACCGGGAGCTCGAACTCTCGCTGTTGGTGGATTCCGTACCGAGCCATCTTTGGCGGCTGACGCCCGAGGGAGAACCGAGCTTCTTCAACAAGAGAATGATCGACTATCTCGGCCGGGACGTCAGCGATATCCAGATACCTGGCCTCAGCCGACTGGACGCCATGATCGAGATGGCAATTCATCCGGAAGATGCGGAAGAGTTCGGTGGCGCGCTCAATCAGAGCCTGGTAACGGGCGAGAGCTTCTTCATGAGATATCGCCTGCGTCGCCATGACGGCGTTTACAGGTGGATGTCCAGCCGTGCGGAATCGGTGCGAGACCACGATGGCCGCATCGTCCAATGGTACGGCCTCTGTCACGATGTCAACGATCAGGTCGCCACTGAGGAGGCGCTCAGGCGAAGCGAATGGCACCTGCAACGCTTGATCGATGCCTTGCCGGTCCACATCTGCAGTTGGACAGCCGCGGGAGAGCTTTCCTACGTAAGCAAGCGCTTTCTCGAAGAAGCCGGATTGTCGAAGGCGAGCTTTTCGGAGTTCGCGAAGGCCGCGCTGGACTTGATCCATCCGGACGACGTCGCGCAGGTTCGAGGTCAGGCTCTCCAATGCATTCAGAAGGGCGACGCATTCTCAATGAGATATCGCCGACGACGGAAAGACGGAACTTTTCGTTGGACGGCCGACAGGTTCGAGCCCCTGCGCGGTACTAACGGCACTATTGTTGAATGGTATGGCCTTTCAGTTGATGTCGATGAGGAGATGCGGATTCAACAGTCGCTGCGGGAGAGCGAGCACTCTCTTCATCAGCTGGTGGAGACACTGCCGGCACTCATCTACTGTCTGGCCCCTGATGGCAGGCCGATCTATCGCAGCCAGAAGCTGAGCGAATATCTGGGCTTCAGGATTGAGGAAGATGCAGAAACCGGTAAGAGCCTCCACGCCACCTTGGAAGCGATCATCCATCCCGAGGACCTCCCCGCCGTTAAGAGAAAATACAGCCAGTCGCTGCCGACAGGAAAGCCGTACGCGATGAGGCACCGAATGCGGCGGTTCGACGGAGAATATCGCTGGATGGAGACCCGGGCACTGGCGATGTACAATGCGGAAGGTGAAATCGTTCAATGGAACGGCGTGTGCCTCGACATCGACGATTGGCTTCGTGCGCAGGAGGAACTGCGACTAGCCCAGAGGAACCTTGCCAGGGCCAGCCAGGCGGCGAGCCTGGCTGAGCTCACCGCATCGATCGCGCACGAGATAGGTCAACCGCTCGCGGCGATGATCTCCAGTTCCGACGCGTGCCAGCGGTGGCTGAACGCAGAACCGCCGAATATGGAGCGAGCCCAGAAGGCGCTGGATCGTGTTGTGAGAAGTGCGAATACCGCGACGGACGTCGTGAACCGCATTCGGGCGCTTTTCAAGCATTCCGACGACTCACGTCGTGTCAACGCATTTGGTAACGTGGTTACCGAAGCGCGCGACTTGATGGCAGAAGAGGCACTGAGACGAGGCGTCCGGATAAACTCGCGTATCGACAGCGATCTTCCGCCGCTGTTCTTCGATCACATTCAAATCCAGCAGGTCCTCGTCAATCTTATCCGGAATGCGATGGAAGCAATGGATGCGGCTCCAGATCGCCGCCTCCTGCAGCTGCGCGTGCGCCGTGATGAAGACTGGGTTCACACGGAGATCGCCGACAATGGTCCGGGCATCGACAATCCTGACCGCATTTTCGAGCCGTTTTTTACGACAAAGGGGCAGGGGATGGGCATGGGGCTGGCGATCTGCAGGTCGATTCTCGAATCCCATGGCGGGAGAATCTGGGTCGAGAAAAATGATCCGAATGGCGCAAAATTCGTCTTCTCGCTACCGGTGAAAGCCGAGGCGGCCCGGGCATCATAGCCTTCCCAATGGGTTCCGATCGGTCAGACCGTGACCGCGGCTTCGATGGCTGAGCGGAGTTCGCCACCGGCAAATGGTTTGAAAAGACAGAGACCGGTGCGTTTTGCTTCTTTGATAAGCGCATCCTGAGCGTGACCGGTCATGAACACAACAGGTATGGTGATGTTCCGCCGTCGTAGCTCATTGCTGAGGTCGATCCCACTCATGCCAGGCATCGAAATATCGAGGACAAGACACTTCGTATCCGGGATTCGAGGGAACGCGAGGAACTCGGCGGCCGACGCGAATGTCACCACGGAATAGCCAGACACCTCCAGCAGATCGAGCAGCGATTCCCTCACTGCTTCGTCATCATCTATGATCGCAATTAGCGTCGGATGCATATTCATCGTTTTCTCATCAGCGCAAACCTGGTCATTGTTCGCCGGGGCAGTCTTCCTTGCGGCTGCCTATGTCGTTTTGTCGAAGGATGAATGAGAACGTGGCGCCCCCAATCCGGCGTGACGTAGTGCGCCCGCTCAACCGGTCTGCGGCGCGGGGTGATCCGCTCGAGAACTGGTGCTCCCTAAATGGCGGCCCGTCGGGGTTTGGTGCGACCACGAGAGCCGAAGCACCATTCACGGCGCTCGCCCGGCGGCAAACGCGTTGGCTATCTACCCGCAGCAGGTCAACGAGGACGTCAATCGATCCTAAATGCGAGCAGGCTGAATCTCTGATTCTATCCAGGTCCAGCTGAACAGGATCGTTGTTTCGGTCAGAGGTCATTTGTGTTGTGGATGACATAGCTTCTCACGCTCTCGATTAGGTCGTATCATGAGCCTGAGGATACAACTCCCGTAAGGTTATGCGGACAGCGCGAAGGCAAAGAGCCTTTTGGCAACCCTGTTTGAAAGCACGTGCTTTTTCCGGACTTAGATTACGCCGATAGGTAGGCGCTCGCATCCCCAACACAAGTATATCTTGAGGGTCTGGTGCGTTCGGCCGTGACGATCGTATCGCGCCATGAGTGCGCTCTTTTGCGCGATCTTTTGATGATCCCGCGAATCGCCGAGGACATGTCGTCAGCAGGGCGGCTGCTCGCCCGAATCAAGTAGGGGAATGCCAGAACCGGCAGTCGCTGCAAAGATGGGAGCCGAGCTTGCCACAGCAGGGGCAACAGCCGATATCGACTGACTCCGTTGGAAACAGAGCCTCAGGCCTGCTGGGAGCATCGTCGCAAATCTATGCAAAGATTGTGAAGAGTTTTAAACGCTGGGCCGCAAACGCGCCTCAGCAGGTTCAATGTTATCAATCCCATTGGATTGAATGGTGCGGTCGAGAAGACTCGAACTTCCACGGGTTGCCCCACAGCGACCTCAACGCTGCGCGTCTACCAATTCCGCCACGACCGCATCGTGGTAGGTGCCGATTTGTGCCGGCGGGGCAGCATGTAGCAAAAGCATTTCCGGTACACAAGGGCGATATGACAGATTTTTTCAAAAGAAATCACAGCATTTGAATCGTCCTCGAAACGGGACCATATAGGCCTTCGCAGCGCTGCCTCCGCAGCCGCAGCACAAGGAATGGCCATGCTACGCACAGATCTTGAATTCTCCATGATGCCCCGAGAAGGCTCGCGGCCGGTCCGATGGCGGATCGCCGACGGCCTCGTGCCCTATGAGGAGGCTGTGGAAAACATGGAGCGCGAGGTCGCGGCGATCGCAGACGGCGGCGACGAGCTCGTCTGGCTCGTGGAGCACCCGCCTCTCTACACGGCGGGAACGAGCGCAGATGCCAAAGACCTGGTCCAGCCCGACCGGTTCCCTGTCTTCGCAACAGGACGCGGCGGCGAATATACCTATCACGGGCCGGGCCAGCGTGTTGCTTACGTGATGCTGGACCTGAAGCGCAGGCGTCAGGACGTGCGTGCCTTTGTTGCCGCGCTCGAGGAAGTGGTCATTCGCACGCTTGATTCGATGAACGTCCGCGGCGAACGGCGCGAGGACCGCGTCGGTGTCTGGGTTCGCAGGCCTGACAAGGCGGCTCTACCCGACGGCACGATGGCAGAAGACAAGATTGCGGCACTGGGGATCCGGCTGCGGAAATGGGTGACCTTTCATGGACTGTCGCTGAACGTCGAACCCGATCTCGATCACTTCAGCGGAATCGTTCCATGCGGGATTTCCGCCCATGGCGTCACGAGTCTGGTCGACCTCGGCCTACCGGTCATGATGACTGATGTCGACATCCGGCTTCGACAGGCATTCGAATCGGTTTTTGGTGAAACAGTCACCGAGGGGTGACGCAATGAAGAAAGGGCCGGATGACCGGCCCTCGGCAATCGATTGCTATTTGTCGCCGATGTCGCGGCAGGCATCGGTATGTGACGCTCCGCTATCGCCGCCAGCCGTATGCACCCCGGAGTTCGTCCTCATGTAGTCGCAGTCGGGCAGGCGCCGGACGCTTCCCGTTGTCATCCTGTCGACGGGAGCCGACATCCGGGCTGGCGCAAATCCGTCGCTGTCATTCGTGTAGTCGTTGGAATATTCCGGTGCCTTGCGATTGGCGTAGTGAATTGGCTTTTTCGCCGTCATCTGGACGGGCGCAAACCCGTCGCTGTCGTTGCTGTAGTCGTTCGAGTACTGTTGGGCAAAGGCTGCACTTCCTAGGCCGAGGCTGAGGGCAAGAACGGAAGCGGCGGCCGCAAATCTGAAACGCATGGGATAACTCCTCAATTCATCGTTGCATTGACAACGACACCAAACCCTCGGCAGGAGTTAGTTCGCGCTCAAATTGCGGCAAGAATGCGGGCAAAAATCACGCGAACGGTGCCGTTTTATCAAATGAAATCACAGATCCGCGACCGAAATTGACCGTTTCGTGATGGAACATTCTCTCTCATTCGGAAAGCGCGCGCTACCGTGTTTACACAACCAGAAGAAGATTAATTGTGCACTCAGCCGGGGCTACTTTCGTAACTTCTCCCACCGTTTGACCAGCCGCTCGCGCTTGAGCCTGGAAAGGCGCTGTATCCAAAAGATGCCGTCGAGCTGGTCAATTTCGTGCTGGATGCAGACGGCGAGGAAGCCCTCCGCTTCCTCCTCGTGAACGACGCCCGTCAGATCACGGTATCGAACACGAATTGCCTTTGGCCGGACGACCTCATCAGTCATACCGGGCATGGAGACGCTCCCTTCAACATGGCGAATCGTGTCGTCTGACACTGACACAATCTCCGGATTGACGTAGTGGCGCACGCCTTCGTTTCGGCCAAGCTCAATGACGGCCACCCGCAGAAAGACGCCGATGTGCGCAGCAGTGATACCGACGCCTGGCGCCGCCCGCATCGTATCCAGCAAATCGTCCGCGAGGTCGCGCAGCCTCTGGTCAAAGATTTCGACGGGTTCGCAAACGGTTTTCAGGCCAATGTCGGGAAAGCGCAATATGGGTCGGACAGCCACTGGCAAAATTCCTGTTTTGAGATGCGCGGAAACTATCGCTGCGCACGCGCATTGTCATCCACGCGAGGCGTTTGCGGCTGGACGGACTTCAAGCTTTGAGCTAGCACGAAGCTATATAATTCGGCGCTTAGTCATTGAACTTCAAACGGGATGCGAGGGCGGCAACCATGACGAACGACGCAGAAGAGCTCGTCCGCCCGCGTCCAGACAGCGGCGACGCCGACATCTATGATGAAAATGGCAACGTCCGGGGCGATTTCCTGGCGCTGGTCGGCGCCGCGATTGCCGATCGCGACACGATCTTCTTGCGCCAGCACGTCGCCCGCCTGCATGAATCCGAAATAGGCGACCTTCTTGAATCGCTGCAGCCGGACCAGCGGCTCGCGCTTGTTCGCCTTCTCGGCGACGAATTCGACATGACGGCGCTGACCGAGGTCGATGAAACGATTCGCCGCGAGATCGTCGACCAGATGCCGAACGAGCAGATCGCCGCAGCGATTGGTGAACTCGATTCGGACGATGCCGTTTACATTCTCGAGGACCTCGACACTGAGGATCGCGAAGAAATCCTCGCGCAGCTGCCGTTTACCGAACGTGTGAGGCTGCGGCGCGCGCTCGACTATCCGGAAAGCTCGGCCGGCCGTCGTATGCAGACGGAGTTCGTCGCGGTCCCGCCGTTCTGGACGGTCGGGCAAACGATCGACTACATGCGCGACGAGGAAGACCTGCCATACTCGTTCTCGCAGATCTTTGTCATCGACCCGACATTCAAGCTATTGGGCGCCGTCGATCTGGACAAGATCCTGCGGACAAAGCGGCAAACCAAGATCGAATCCATCATGCGGGAGACGAATCATCCGATCCCTGCGGAGATGGACCAGGAAGAGGCCGCCCAGCTTTTCGAACAATACGACCTTCTCTCCGCCGCCGTCGTCGACGAGAACGACAGGCTGGTCGGTGTGCTCACGATCGACGACGTGGTCGACGTCATTCACGAGGAAGCCGACGAAGACATCAAGCGTCTGGGCGGTGTCGGCGACGAAGAGCTGTCGGACAATGTTTTCTCAACCGTCCGCTCTCGCTTTCTCTGGCTCGTGATCAACCTCGGAACGGCCTTGCTGTCTGCAAGCGTCATCGGGTTGTTCGACGAATCGATCGAGAAGATGATTGCGCTTGCGGTGCTGATGCCGATCGTGGCCTCCATGGGCGGCAATGCGGGCACGCAGACGATGACGGTTACCGTCCGCGCGTTGGCGACCGGCGACATTGATATCTACAACGCCGGGCGCATCATCCGCAGGGAGGCGGGGGTCGGCGTCGCCAATGGCGCGCTGTTCTCCGTCATCATGGGGGCCATCGCTGCCACCTGGTTTCACGACTATCAGCTGGGCTTCGTGATCGGCGCCGCGATGATCATCAATCTTTTTGCGGCAGCCCTTGCCGGAATTCTGCTACCGTTGCTCCTGCATAAGGTCGGAGCCGACCCAGCCATTGCGTCGTCAGTTTTTGTCACGACCGTAACCGATTGTACGGGCTTTTTTGCCTTTCTCGGTATCGCTACATGGTGGTTCGGAATTTAGCCGGCTCGAATTTCCGCGCAGAAATTGACTATTACGTAAAAGTCAATATTATTGGCACCCTTAATGGTGGGGAGCCTATGCCGGTCAGCAAGTACTATAGCATAACCGAATTGACGCGCGAGTTTGGAGTGTCGACGCGTACATTGAGGTTCTACGAAGACGAAGGGTTGATCCATCCCGAACGCCGTGGACGCACGCGGTTGTTCCGTCCGGCAGACCGCCGCCTAATCCAGGAAATCCTGCGAGGCCGACGTATCGGCTTCACCATTGCGGAAATCCGCGAGATCATCCAGGTCTACAAGGAGCCGCCTGGCGAGTTGGGCCAGCTGAAGCTCCTGATGAAGCGCGTCGATGAGAAGCGCGAAGACCTGCGCCAGAAGCGCAAGGACATCGACGACACCCTGGCCGAGCTCGACAATATCGAAGAGGCATGCCTCGGTCGTCTGGCCGATATCGGCGTCGGCACCTGACTATTGCGCGTTGGCGCTGCACTCGCTCGCCAACGCCATGATCCGCCCGTCATCCGGCTTGACGGCGCCAGACTGGAATTCCGTGAAGAGCTTTTGTGTCTGCAGCGCATCGAGGGTGCACTGGCAGAAGCTGCGGCATAGCGCTTCACGTTCCTGCATCATGCAGGAGGCATTGCATTGCCTCAGGTAGGTTTCGACCGGGTCCGGCTTAGCGGGCGGAATGATCACGGAAAGTCCGTAGGCAACTGCAATCAGCACCGGCTGATGAATGAGGTAAAAGGCGAGGCTATGACGCCCCGCCCTTGCCGGCAGGCTTGAGCCCGTGCCAAGCTTTGCAAGCCTCTCGGGAAGCCCCGTCCTCATGGCAAGCAGAGCTGTCGTCATGCCAAGCAGGAAGGGCACCGCCCAAGGAAAGATCGGGACATAGTCGTTCGACCGTTGCGGCATCTCTGCCAGGCCGATCCATGCGAGGTAACGCGGATTGAAGATCTGCGAGCGCAACAGGTTGGGCGCGACCCACGTATCCACGACCCATGCCGCGGTAACAGCAGCGGTTGCGGCGATGGTGACAGGCAAGGGCAGACGCAGGAAGGCAAGGCCCAGGAGGCTGAGGACCGCGATGCAATGGAGAATGCCGAAGAATATCCATTCGCCGGGGAAAACAAAGCGCGTCACCACTGAGATCGCAAGCGCCGCGGCAGTGATCATCGCAAACCGCTTCCAGAACGGGCGCCAGCGGATCTCCGGCGTGTTTGCGAGGACCAGGCTGACGCCGACAATGAAAAGGAAGGTCGATGCGATGGCGCGGGCATAGAGCTTCAGCCAGCCGGTTTCTGCCGTGCCTGGGGCGAGGTAGCCCATGAACTCCATATCCCAGGTGAAATGATAGGTCGCCATCGCCAGCAGGGCGACACCGCGCGCTGTGTCCAGCAAGCCAATGCGAGGCGGCTTAACGCTCGCATGTGTTTCCGTCGCTAGAGCGGTCATTCACAATCCCTCGGATGAGTCATTGCCATCGTTCGACGGCTTGGCGCGGGAAATAGGAGAACGGTGGAGATTTGATGGCGGTTGAGCGTCCATGATCGCCAGCCGCGCCTCGGAGAAGAACTGCCGCCTCGTCAGAACGACGATCACGATCGTAGTCGTGAGCATGAAAACATAGGGATTGATGAACCAACCGAGATAACCGATCGAGAGGAAGATGGCGCGCAGCCCCTCGTTGAAATGACCCGCGGCAATGATGTTCATGCGGATGACGCGTTCCGCCGCCCGCTCGGCGGCAATCACATCGTGTTCGCTGTCGCGCATCATCGGGATTGAGCCGAAGAGGATGGTGCAGTAGTTGAAGAGGCGATACGACCAGCCGAATTTGAAAAAGGCGTATCCGAAAAGCGCCGCGAGGCCGCCGACCTTCATTTCAAAGACGGCATGCCCGCTATGAAAGACGAAGGGCAGGTCAGCGAAGACGGCGTCGACTTTCTCCGTTGCCCCCAGCAGAGCAAAGCAGCTGCCGATGGCGAAAATCGACGTCGAGGCGAAGAATGCGGTGCCATTCTGCAGGCCGGCCATGATCTGGGTGTCGATCATCTTCAAATCGCGGCGCAGCGAATTGTAGATCCACTCGCGCCGGCGTTCCCGCATGGCGTGGGTGAGGCTGGTTCGGCCGAAGAAACTCGAGCTTTGCAGCAGGCGCGCATAGCCGAACCAGATCGCTGCAAAGAACACCAGTGCAATGTAATCCGCTGTCGTCATCATTATATTGAATCAGGCTCCCGTCGCCGCGTCACTCTACAGATGCGGTGGCACGCCGCAATGACTAGCAAGTCGCAGCGCTTCGTTTTACAGATGTCGCACGCGTGAAATGCCATGTCGGTCCATCGCCGGGATCGTGGGAGCCGGTAGCGTAGGTTTGCGCAGCAACTATACAGGACGCAGTCATGTTCCTTTCCGTTTTCGACGTCTTCAAGATCGGTGTCGGGCCCTCCAGTTCGCACACGATGGGTCCGATGACTGCAGCCAATCGATTCCTCGATCTGATCCTGTCAAACGACTGGCCGCGCCCGACCTCTGGCGCCCAGGTCGCGTCCATAAAGGTCAGCCTGCACGGCTCACTGGCGCATACAGGGATCGGGCACGGGACCGGCAGGGCCGTCGTCCTCGGCCTGATGGGCGAGCAGCCCGACAGCGTAGATCCAGACAAGATGGACGGGATCATCAGCCAGGTGGAGCGCTCCGGCCGTATCTCGCCGCCGGGGCATCCGAGTTATGGTTTCCAGCCGAAGACCGATCTGATCTTCGACAAGAAGCAGCCGTTGCCGGGCCACGCCAACGGTATGGCGCTTTCCGCCTTCGACAAGGACGGGCGGATGCTGGTCAAGCGCATCTACTATTCAGTCGGCGGCGGCTTCGTCGTGACCGACACCGAGCTCGAGCAGATGCGTGCAAAGAAGAAGACTCCGTCCGATTCGCTCAAGGTTCCCTATCCTTTCTCCTCGGCCAAGCAGATGCTCGACATGGCCGCGCGCTCCGGCCTCTCGATCGCGCAGATGAAGCGTGCCAATGAGGAAACGCAGCGTAGCCGCGAGGAACTGGACGCCGGTCTTGATCGCATCTGGGAAGCAATGCGCTCGTGTATCGAACGCGGGCTCAAGGTCGATGGCATCATGCCGGGCGGGCTGAATGTTCGCCGCCGCGCCCGCGCGATTCACGACAAGCTGCAGGAGGAATGGCGCAGCAACCGCATCAACCCGCTGCTCGCGAACGACTGGCTGAGCGTCTACGCCATGGCCGTCAACGAGGAAAATGCTGCTGGTGGTCGCGTCGTGACCGCTCCGACGAACGGTGCCGCGGGCGTTATCCCGGCGACGATCCGCTATTATGAGCATTTCCACGACGATTGGGACCAGAACGGCATCCGCGATTATCTTCTGACCGCTGCTGCGGTCGGTGGGATCATCAAGCACAACGCCTCGATTTCCGGCGCAGAGGTCGGCTGTCAGGGTGAGGTGGGCTCCGCAGCCGCCATGGCGGCTGCCGGCCTTGCCGCGGTCATGGGCGGGACGCCAGAGCAGATCGAGAACGCCGCCGAAATCGCGCTGGAACACCATCTTGGGATGAGCTGTGATCCAGTCGCGGGTCTCGTGCAGGTTCCCTGCATCGAACGAAATGCCCTCGGCGCGGTCAAGGCAGTTACGGCTGCCTCACTGGCCATCAAGGGCGATGGCAGACACTTCGTTCCGCTCGACGCCTGCATCGAAACCATGCGGCAGACCGGCAACGACATGAGCGAGAAGTACAAGGAGACTTCTACCGGCGGCCTTGCCGTCAACGTCGTGGAATGCTGACTTTGTGAACATGCGACTTGCCGCTTGACGCTGCCCGATAAAAGGATTTGAACGGCGGCATGGCATTGCATCTCATTAAACTGTGTGTGGGCGCGGATTCGATCGACGATCTGCGTGAGTGGGTCGCCGAGCGGTCTCTCAGGGCGATTGCGGCCGGGCTAGAGCCTCATTCCGTGCATACGACGAGGATGGTCCCGAAACGGGTCGAAGAGTTGCTTGACGGCGGTTCGCTCTACTGGGTGATCAAGGGGCAGGTGCAGGCGCGCCAGAAGCTGCTCGATATCCAGACCTTTACCGATGGCGAGGGAATCTCACGTTGCCATCTGGTGCTGGGGCCCGAGGTGATCGAAACGGCAGTCCAGCCGAAGCGTGCGTTCCAGGGCTGGCGCTACTATCCGCAAGATGATGTGCCGCGCGATCTGAATAGCCTTGGAGAAGGAATTGCGGAAATGCCCGCGGACCTTCGCCGCGAGCTTTCCGAACTCGGCCTGCTCTGACTAGCTTAGCGCAGGCGCAACGTTACCGGTGCCCGACCTTCCGGGCAGGTGACGTGAAGGTGGATACTGGTTTCCGCCTGTGAGCAACGCCAGGCCCGCGCGCCGTGGCACAGTAGCAGATTGATCAGGTCCTTGGTCTTTGCCGATTTCGGCTTCTGCCGCTGCAATCCTACCTCTGCCAGTCGCAAAGCCGCTTCATGTAGCGGGTGCAAACCGGCTCGCGGATTTTTGCCGGTCACCCGACCATGTGGCGGAAATTCCGGAACATTCTCGTTGATCGCCATTCTCATCCCCGTACGCATTACAAACCGAGTCTCAGAACTCCGTCGGATCAAACACACGATCACGACGTCTGTGACATGCCGCCCGGTCTAGTGGGCGGCATGTCAGCTGATCATTGGGCCGTAGCCCAGCACTTCACGCCGGCGCGCTTGAGGGCGTTGCAGGCGTTCACAGCAGAACGCTGGTCATCGAAACCGCTGAAGCGAGCACGGTAGCTTCCGGCATTGGCGACTGCGATAGGCTTTGCGGAACGAAGGGACTTGCCACCCTTGTTCTTGGCGCTGTCGAGCAGGTCCATCGCGCCTTCCTTGCTGGAAGAAACGCCAATCTGAACGGCCCAACCGGCCAGCTGCGGTTCCTTGGTCGATGCGGTCGTCAGTTCGTCGACAGACGTATCGCCCTGTTCCGGCGGGACATAGGCAGGAGCAGGTGTGGGCGTAGCAACAGATGCCTGCTTGATCGCCTGGGTCTTGACCTTCGTCGGTGCTGGCATTTCCTGCTGGAGGAGCGGATTGTCGGACTTCGACTTGGCAACGTCGGCATACGCAACCTGCGCGGAGGCCGCTTGATCGCGGGTATCCGGCGTTGGCGCTGTCCGAGGCAGGCTGATTTCAGGTGCAGCCGAAGCGACGCGTGTTTCGGCGACGGGCGCTACCGGTTGTGGCGCGGTCTGGGCGATCAGATCCGAGGAACCACTGCGGCTGGATGCCTTGGGCAGGTAGGCGGCGATCAGCTTGCGCATCTGATTGTCGCGGGCAGGGGTCGAAGCCCCGCCGAGAACAACGCCAACGATCGACTTTCCATCGACCTGAACGGAGCTAACCAGATTAAAACCAGCCGCCCGGGTATAACCCGTCTTGATGCCATCGACGCCGCGCACGGAGCCGACAAGACGGTTGTGGCTACGGATGATGCGATTTCCGAACTTAAAGCTCTGCGTGGAGAAATAGCCGTAATACTGCGGAAAATGCTGGCGAAGTGCGATACCCAGGCGGGCCTGGTCGCGCGCAGTCGTCATCTGGGCGGTATTCGGCAGGCCGTTGGCATTACGATAGGTCGTACGCGTCATACCAAGCGCATGCGCTTTCGCGGTCATCAGCTGGGCGAAACGATCCTCTGTGCCACCAAGCAACTCGCCGAGAGCAGTGGACGCGTCATTGGCCGACAGCGTCACGAGGCCAAGGATTGCCTGTTCGACGGAGATCGTACCACCTGCGCGAACACCGAGCTTCGTCGGCGCCTGGGCGGAAGCGTGGGCGGAAAAGGGCACCGAGGTGTCCAGGCGGATGCGCCCCTGCTCCAATGCTTCGAAGGTCAGGTAGAGCGTCATCATCTTTGTGAGAGAGGCCGGATACTGCAGGCGATCCGCGTTCTCGCTATAGAGAACGTTGCCGGTTTTCGCGTCAACGACGATACCCGCGTATTTTGAGTTGGCGGCCTCCGCATCGGCATCGATCGAGTCGGCCATAATGATACCGGCCGCCAGAGACAGCGCCGTGATCGCTCTTATAAGAATATTGCGGGATCGCGATGGTGATACGGAGGAGACTGACCTTGGCACTATTCTACTCTTCGCTTGCATTTCGGACACTGGAGAGATCGGCCGCCCTCCCGGCGCGATCGTTCTCTCAGCAAATTATCCGTCCGGGGTTACCAATCCGTTTATGATTAATCGTTTCTTTCGCCACATCGGATCATTCTAGCGACCCGGCGCAGAAGCGTTCACAAGTCGCTCTTCCACAAAATGGCGAATAGCGGCATCAATATGGTCCCAATCAGGCAGATGCGTGCTGGAGAACCGGTAAAGCACAGTTAAGTCGCGACCGAGTTTTATGTCACGCTGGCAATCCCCGCTGGTGGCCATTTGACGCGTCGCCGGCAAGGCGCAACGTACGACATAGTCCTGGCCGCCGGCGCGCGGCGCGGTCAACAGAACCTCATCGGCATAGCCCGCGTCTGCGCGCAGGTGATGCAGCGTCATGCCATTGGCAAAGGGGACGCCGTCGCCCTCGACGAGATGCGAGTAGATCGGTTCTAGTCGTCCCGACATATCCCGGGACATAGTGCTTTGGGTGACCTGAAGGAAGATCAGTCCCGACGACTGGGTAACATCGTCGAAACGCTCGTGGTGTTCCTTGCTGTAGCCCTGCATTTCCGGCCAAGTGAGATAGAGGTCCGCCCTTTCGAACAGGCCGTCCTTCCGCTGGCTAGGGAAGCGCAGCGTGTTTTCGGGAAGGCGGAGAGTATCGCGGCCAATCGTCAGGGTTATCGGCGTTATCGCATCGGTATTGCCAGCGAGGGAAATGCGAGCGCCAAACCAGCGACCACCGAAACTGATGGCCAGTGTCAAAGCCGCAAGGCACGCGACAGCGATCGTAAAACGGACGACGAAACGCGTCGAAAGGAGTGGCGACTCCTCAATTTCGCGTGCGGTACCGGTATGGTTCATGGCGGCCTTCGGATGTCAGACCGCCGCGAAAGGAACAAGAGTCGCCGGTGCCGTTGGTTGATGCAGCAATTGTCTGGCTGATACGGTTAACGAACACTTAAGCGCCGCCTTGCGGCAAGAAAAAACGAACCGCTCCCGGGACAGCGGGAGCGGCTCTGTGGCGCCGGTCAGGCACGGGGATGCGGGGGACGACCGGAGCCTTATGGTTACCGCCGGATATTCCCGGCGTTACGCGCTTACTTGACGCTGCCGACCGCCACCGCGCGACCATCCTGCAGCTTGACCCAGCGGCTCGGATCGTTAGCGGACTGACGCTTGAGGTAGGTGTATTCGGTATCGGCCCAAAGCATGACCTTGTTGCGCATGTTATCGAGGATGAAATCGCCGCGGTCCGTGCGGACCGTCAGCACCGCATGGCCTTCGCCATTCGGCTGCAGGACGACGGTGATCAGCAGATCGGAAGGCGAGAAGCCGGCATCGATCAGCATCTTGCGCTTCAGCAGCGCATAGTCTTCGCAATCGCCGGCGGTGCGCGGATAGGCCCAGCGTTCTTCGACACCGTAGATTTCCTTGTCGGTCAACGGCGTGATCGACGAATTGACCTGGTAGTTCGCTTTGAGGATCGTCTTCCAGCGTTCCTCCGTCAGAAGCAACTCGCCTTGATCGCCGTCTGCATTGGCGCACTCGGTAGGCATTTCCTTGCAGAATTGGTAGGCACCGATCGGCGGGCTCGCATTTCCAAGGACCGTCATGTTGAGGGGGCTCGCTTGTCCCAAACCCGCCATCGCGATCAACATTGCACCGACGGCCAGACTGCCTTTGATGAAACTCGTTATTGTCATTTGTCGTGTCCCCGTTGTGAGGAGAACCTGACACAGACATTTTTATTCGACGCAAAATTACGCAGTTAAATTAACGGCTTAGTTTATTCAAACACGCAGAGAAATCGACTAAAAACAAAATCGAATTCGCCTAAAATTCGAAGGGCTTTCGCGCTAAACTTGATTAAAATTGCTCCTTCCTCGGAAAGAGGTTCGGCGTTTAATCGCAGCATTTTGGGACAAGTTATTAACGCAGCGTCCGGATCCGAGGCTTTGGGAGGACTTCATTTACCATCTGCACTGCCGCCGCGATGGTCCGCGCCTAGATCATAATCGCGGTGCTGGCGGTGAAATTCGCCGATTGGCACGTTTCGGCAGCAAAATTATTATCGAGAAATTTTGCGGAAAAGCAGCTGTCGGATCCACGGCCCACGATCGATGAGAACTACTTTGCGGCTAGGCTCTGAAAAATTGCCATGCGCCCGCAAGCGGCTTCTCAAGGTCCAGCTGCCTTTGAGCAGGCGCCGAGTGACCAATCGGCCGGGCTGGGCGGGTGCGGCCGCCGTTGCGTTGATCGAGAGAATGATGTGCAACAGGCCGAGGGATCAAATTCGCGATAAGCGAACATCGAACAGCAGGCACCCGGTCGGCGCGCCTGCGGCACGATTAGAGAAATTCGCGCAGTGTTTCCCGCGACTGGATCGACAGGAATTCGATCGCAACGCCTTCCACGAAATGGCGTACGACGCGGCCGCGCATATTGCCGAGGCGGAGAGGTGTGCCAATGGGCGGACGCACCTCGACATCGACTGCAGCGCCGGAAAGCGACAGGTCCATGATGCGGCAGCTGTAGCGGGCGCCGTCTTCCAGCGTGATTTCGGTTTTCGTCTCGCGCGGCGTCAGGCGGTCGTGACGGCGGTCTTCCGGAAGGCCAAGCTCATGCTTGTTTGCAAGCCAAGTTAGCTGTGCTGCGAGCTTTTCGCGCTTGCGTTCGGTCGCATGGATCGACATGACAAAGCCACGACCATCGATCGTCTGCACATAGCCTTCGACGCGCCCGAGGTGATCGATATAGGCCACCACACGCTCGTTGGCACGAGGGCGGCCCAGGCAAGTCACGTACATGTCGCCCGGCGACATATCGATGACCAGGCACTCAAATTCCTCGTAGTTCGCCAGCATAAGCCGGCCCTGCATGTTGATTGGGACACGTTGAAAGGCACCTTGTTCGAGGCGAGGCGCAGTTCGTTGCGTCTGAACTTGCTGGAACGCGTGCATCAAAGGGCTTCTTCATGAAATACAACCAACCGATCATTACCCGGAATCCCTTAACAGAAGGTTGTTCAGATTCGTCCACTATGCACGCATTCAGTTGTGCCTAACCGAGCCTGGAACGCCGAATTCAGCAAATAGATTGGACATAACGCGTCGCATTGTGTCAGCGATCGACGGGGTACGCTCGTATAGCGGGTGCTCATCTCCGAACTCGGCATCCTTGAGCTCCCTATCGGAGCCAAGCCCTTCGTGCAGTGATCGGATGCGATCGAGAGCGAGGAACTGGAGCGGCACGACTTCCAGCCAGCTTGATGCGACCGCGGGGGCGATAGCCCCCAGAAGTTTGTCGCATTGACACTCGTCCGAGCGAAGCGGCAGGAGGACAATTTCGAAGGAGGCACAATGGCCGGCCGCGGTGAAACCCGTGGCGTTGAGCAGCTCCGGCATCGCGTTGCTCATGAGGCCCGTGGCCATCTGTTCGATGTCGTCCTTCCCATGCGCCCAAAGCTCGGAAAACGGGACCCCACGGAGATCGCGACCAAAGAGATCGCAAATACGGGTTCCGGCAAGGCGGAATGCGATGCGGCCCGAATCACCTGTTTCGAGGAGAAACACGCTCGACAGAATCTGCCGCAAATGCGTTGGCTCGACCTGCGATCTCAACGGCGCAACGTCTTTGCCGCGGATCCGAGTCCAATATTCGAATAGGTCGATCGTCGTTTTGAGACGCATTGCTGCACCGGCTGTTTCATTTTGGATCAAAACACGGCCGTCATGGCCATGCGCTATGATGCTGTGCGTATCTCGTGCCAGCTCGGAGCAGTTAAGGTTAAGGAACGGTTTCGATTGAGCCGCGCATCGCGCCGTGACAATGTCTGTCCATCGCTTCCTGTCTTCGGGAAGTTCAGCACAGACTGTCGGGCGCGGATATCCTCGACGCTCGAAGCCGTCCGGTCTTTGCCGGACGGCTTTTTTTTTGACCTTTCGTCCTGTAAGGCTGTGCCGCAATCAATTGAGGACGAAGATGAACGAGCAGTCGGAGCCGCAAACGGCGATAGAGCCCCCGCCGCCGTCACCCATCTTCAACCTTCCGGGCCCGGTGCTCGCGGCACTTGCGCTGCTGGGGCTGATATATGCGGTTCAATCGCTGCTTCTATCCGGCAGCGGCCTCGACTGGCTGTTCTTCAATTTCGGCTTCATTCCGTTGCGCTACATCACGCCGCTGTCAGAGCAGGGCCCGCAACTTTTCTGGACGCCGATTACCTATTCGCTGCTTCACGCCAGTATAGAGCATATCGTTTTCAACGGGCTGTGGCTCATGGCCTTCGGCACACCGGTGGCGCGCCGGATTGGAACGTTTCGCTTCATCGTTTTCTGGGTGCTCTCGGCAACTGCGTCCGCCGCCTTCCATGCGGCCTTAAATTGGGGAGGGGCCACGCTGCTGATCGGCGCGTCGGGCGTGGTGTCCGGCCTGATGGGCGCTGCCTGCCGCTTTGCGTTCCCGCCTGAACAGCGGATGAGCGGGCCGGCGCATCTTAATCCGCGACTCTCGATGCTGGGAGCGTTTCGCAGCCGCACGGTCGTCGCCTTCATTCTCTTCTGGTTCGTGGGCAATCTCCTGATCGCCGTCGGCGTCCCGTTGATTGGCGACGGATCCCAGGCAATCGCCTGGGACGCCCATATCGGAGGCTTCGTTTTCGGCTTCGTTCTCTTCGGCTTTTTCGACCGGGAGCCACCCGAGCAGCCGCTCATTTCAGAGACATCGGATATATTGCAATCTTGAGCATTGGAGTGCACCATTCCTCCTGATCCGTGATGGGAGGAGAGCCGCCACGGATGCCTGTGATCAGTTGAAGTGTTTCACTTTCGACATAGGAGGTTCAAGAATGTCCAACTCAGTCAAGGCCATACTCGATGCGAAGGGCAGGGATGTCGTAACCGCCGGGCCAAACACGACCGTTGCCGAGGCGGCTGTGATTCTCAGCAAGAAGAAGATCGGCGCTATCGTTATCGTCGGGATGGAAAACAAGATTTCCGGGATTTTCACGGAGCGCGACGTCGTGCACGCGATCGCCAAGGCGGGGGCGGCCTGCCTCGATCAGCCGGTTGGCTCGCTTATGACCGCAAAGGTCTATCGGTGCCATGAAGATTCGACAGTGTATGACCTGATGGGGCTGATGACGAGCCGACGCTTCCGTCACGTTCCTGTCGAAACGAACGGCAAACTTGCCGGTATCATTTCGATTGGTGACGTCGTGAAGACGCGTATTGCTGAAGTCGAACTGGAAGCCGAACAGATCAAGGCCTACATCGCCGGCTGAATGCTTCGCCGGCGCCTAGAGAGAGCCGGCGAATAGTTCCTGCATCCGTTTCAACTCGGGAAGCCTCAGCTTGGCTTCTTCATAGCCGCGCTCGATCGCTTCTCCAGCGCGATGGAATTCCGAGAGGCCGATATCGCCGAGACGCGGCTGAAGCGATATGTCCGGCGGATCGCCCGCCAAGCGCGCACGCGCGATCCTGTCCTGGATGATGTTGAAAGCCTGCACCATCACACCGGTCATGCCGAGCTTGGTATAGGGCACCTCCTCGCGTTGCTGGACTTCGGAGCGCGAGAGGGTTGCATTGTGCCGGACGACAGCCGATCGACCGTAAAGATCGTAGTTCAGATTGACGGCAACCACGAGCGGTTGCTCGTAGGCGCGACATACGGAAACGGGAACCGGATTGACCAGCGCGCCATCGACGAGTGTCCGTTGATTGCTGCGGATGGGTTCGAAAATGCCGGGGAGGGCATAGGAGGCGCGAAGAGCCGTAATTAGCGATCCGTTTGCGATCCAGACTTCGTGCCCGGTGTTTACTTCGGCGGCGACAGCCACGAATGGCCGGTCCAGATCTTCGACGCTGAGCCCCTCAAGATGCTCCTGCATGCGCTTCGTCAACCGCATGCCGCCGAACAGACCACTGCCGCCGATCGTCAGATCAAGCAGGCTCGCTATACGCCGCATCGTCAGCGAACGAGCGAATCCTTCCAGTTCGTCGAGCTTGCCCGCCAGATAGCAGCCGCCGACCAGCGCACCGATCGAGGTTCCGGCAACCATGCCGATCTCGATACCTTCTTCGTCCAGGGCGCGCAGAACCCCTATATGCGCCCAGCCGCGTGCGGCGCCGCCGCCCAGCGCAAGGGCAAGCTTGGTTCTCTTGGGGGCAGGCGGAGGAGATGCGGGAGCGTTCATGTCTGGCGCGGTCGGGGTGCTGGCATTGGACGCGCCCGCCTCGGAGCTTTGGCGGTACAATCCCCAATTCAGCATGGCTCGTATCCCTCCCGGCAAACAATTAAAAACGAACTATATTAGTGTCCCGCGTCCCTTTCCAATTCGTATATAGGCGTAGATTTTGGCCCAATAAGAGGCAACTGCCTGCTTTTATGACTCTTTACCGTAGACTTCGTCCGGATCGAACTGGAGCTCGTCATCGACGATTTCGAGCATCGGCTTGCCGTCTTCGAGGTTCACGGTCCTATAGAAGCAGGATCGGCGACCGGTGTGACAGGTGGCATCATGGCCTGCGACCTCGACCTTCAGCCAGATGGCATCCTGGTCGCAGTCCGTCCGGATTTCCTTGACCATCTGGGTGTTGCCCGAGGTTTCGCCCTTGATCCAGAGCTTGCCCCGCGAGCGGCTAAAGTAATGAGCCTTCCCGGTCTGAATGGTCAGTGCGAGGGCCTGGGCGTTCATATGCGCCACCATCAGCAACTCGCCATCGGCGGAATCGGTGACAATCGCGGTGATCAGGCCGCGATCGTCAAAGCGTGGCGTGAAGTCGCCCGCGTCCTCAAGTTCTGATTTATCATCGGACGGCGCATTGAACGCAAAGGGCATCATCGCGGCTTTCTTAACTGAAGCCGTATTCAGCGGCTCCGGACCATGGACATGAATCGGGCTTGATCAGCCGGCTCAGTTTTGAACGTTCCGGTAAATGTTGTCGTCAATGTGGTCGAGCCCTGCTTTTGCACACCGCGCATCGCCATGCACATGTGTTCGGCCTCAATCATGACGGCTACACCGCGCGGAGTGAGCGTGTCGTCAATGGCCTTAGCGATCTGGGCGGTCATGGTTTCCTGCGTTTGCAGGCGACGACCGTAGATCTCAACGACGCGTGCGATCTTCGAAAGGCCCAGCACCTTGCCATCCGGCATGTAGGCAACATGGGCCTTGCCGATGATTGGAACCATGTGGTGTTCGCAATGAGAGAAGAACGGAATATCCCTCACCAGGACCATGTCGTCGTAGCCGGCAACCTCTTCAAAGGTACGGCCCAGCACATCTTCCGGGTCCATATCATAGCCGGCAAAGAGTTCACGATAGGCTTTGGCCACGCGTGCTGGCGTATCGAGCAGGCCTTCGCGCGTCGGATCGTCACCTGCCCAACGCAACAGCGTGCGGACGGCATCCTCTGCTTCTTTCTGGCTGGGCCGATCCGCATCGAGATCGGCGGGGGTCTGCGGAAAATTCTTGATGATGGCGTCCATATGTAACAGTCTCCTGATCCGCTTTGGCGGACCGTCTTTCGGACTAGCCACTGGCAATTCCACTCAAGGGAATTCATGCACCTTTGGCAGGCTCCGGGGCTTTCAGGGCTTGGTTTGCTGCCCTTCCGGCACGGTTTCCCAATCAAACTTAGCCGAGGCCATTGCATTTTTCTGGCCTTCGAACGACATACATATAGGAAAACGGCATCCTTATGTAAGTCTCCCGGCACGACACGCTGTGTTTTTCTTTTGTGCTACAATGAGTTTTGAGGCGCCGATCCGCATGAATTCTGGAGCGGAATCCACGATGGACGATATCTACAACAGCAAAATCCTGGAATTCGCGGGCAATATTCCGCTGATCGGCAGCTTGCCGGATGCGGACGCCAGCGCCCAGGCGCACTCCAAACTTTGCGGCTCCAAGGTCAAGATCTGGCTGAAGATGGACGGCGATACGGTCACCGCCTTCGCGCACGACGTCAAAGCCTGCGCGCTCGGACAGGCATCGTCTTCGATCATGGCCCGCCATGTGATCGGCGCCAGCGCGACTGAGTTGCGCAAGGCGCGAGAGGACATGCTGGCAATGCTGAAGGCGGACGGCGAGGGGCCGGAAGGCCGCTTCGAGGACATGCGTTATCTCCGCCCCGTGAAGGACTACAAGGCACGACATGCCTCGACGATGCTGACCTTCGACGCCGTCGTCGATGCGGTCAGCCAGGTCGAGGCCAAGCGCGGCGAAACCATCGAGGCCTGAGCGGCATAGCCGATGTGCAAATTCTGTTCGATCAATCGCGATGAGGACGAAGACGAGGGTGGCGCCGCCGCACCGCGTCGATCCACGCGCTCCTACTCCCGAAATTACTCCGGCCCGTTTCGGAAGACGCCCGGCAGGGTGCTGGGGATGGGTTTCATTCGCGCCTACCAGTTGACCCTCTCCGGTTTCATCGGCAATTCCTGCCGCCACATCCCGACCTGCTCGGAATACGGCTATGAGGCAGTCGCCCGTTACGGGCTGTGGAACGGCGGATGGATGACGCTCTTTCGCGTCGCGCGCTGCGGCCCGGGCGGCACCAGCGGGCTCGACCCGGTTCCCGAGCAGCTCGGCGAACGCTTTCACTGGTGGACGCCCTGGCGCTACCTCGCGCTTGGTCGCAAGGCGGGCTGAACGATGACGCAAGGCGCATTTCGGGTGTTTCGCCGTCGCCTCGACGTCCCCGATGCCTCGCTCAAGTATGTGGATGCGGCCGCGTCCAAGCACGAACTCGAAGATTTTGGCGAGGGCGCGGCAGAGTTCTGCAAAGCATGATCTACGTCGCGCTCCTGCACAGCATTGTGCTTGCGCCCGGTCGCCGCGTGGTGATGTCCGACCTTCGCGACATGGCCAAGGACATCGGGTACAAGAATCCGAGGACACTTGTCTCGACCGGGAACATCGTTTTCGAGGCCGATGCCGCCCTGCTCGCAGAGATCGAGGCGAAGCTGGAAGCGGCCTTCAAGGCTCGTTTCGGCAAACCGGTCGATATCATCGTGCGCAAAGGTATCGACTGGTTGACCCTTGCGAAGTCCAATCCTTTTGCAGACGGCGAGGGCAGTCAGGTGATCGTGCGCGTCATGCGCAGGCCGCTTCCACCTACTGCCATGGAGGCGCTTCGCCCTTATGCCGATCCTAAGCAGCGAATGGCACTCACCGCCGGCGACCTTTGGATCGATTTTGCCGGCAAGCCGAGCGAGTGGAAGTTGCTCTCGGCACTGACGACCAAGCGAATGGGCGTCGGAACATTGCGGAACTGGAACACGGTGCGTGGCCTTGCCGAAATGATCGGCTAAGCTGGCTTTTTCTTTACTCAAGCAGCAAATCTCGGTATCAGGCGGCGGCGCATTCGTGCGGACGAAGCGCTTCATTGCAACCACCCGCATTCGTTGGCGGGACTGGACAAGGAGAATTCTAGATGTCCCAATCCGTTTCCCTGACATTTCCCGATGGTTCCGTGCACAGCTACGATGCTGGCGCAACCGGCAAGGATGTCGCAGAATCCATTTCCAAGTCGCTTGCCAAGAAGGCAGTCGCGATCGCTATCGACGGTCAGGTCCGTGACCTTTCCGATCCGGTGACGGCAGGCGCAATTGAAATCATCACCCGCACCGACGGCCGCGCGCTGGAGTTGATCCGGCATGACGCAGCCCACGTGATGGCGGAAGCCGTGCAGGAGCTCTGGCCCGGCACGCAGGTCACGATCGGCCCTGTTATCGAGAACGGCTTCTACTACGACTTTGCCAAGAACGAGCCCTTCACACCCGACGATCTGCCGAAAATCGAAAAGAAGATGAAGGAGATCATTGCTCGCAACGCGCCGTTCACCAAGGAAGTCTGGGCGCGCGAGAAGGCCAAGGAAGTGTTCGTCGCGAAGGGCGAAAGCTACAAGGTTGAACTCGTCGACGCGATTCCGGCAGGCCAGGATCTGAAGATCTATTATCAGGGCGACTGGTTCGACCTCTGCCGCGGCCCCCATATGGCATCGACCGGCCAGATCGGGACGGCGTTCAAGTTGATGAAGGTGGCCGGCGCCTATTGGCGTGGCGACAGCAACAATCCGATGCTGACCCGCATCTACGGCACGGCATTTGCCGAACAGGCCGAACTCGACAACTACCTGCACGTGCTCGCGGAAGCCGAGAAGCGCGATCACCGCCGCCTCGGCCGCGAAATGGACCTCTTCCATTTCCAGGAAGAGGGTCCGGGCGTTGTCTTCTGGCACGGCAAGGGATGGCGCATGTTCCAGACGCTCGTCGCCTATATGCGCCGTCGTCTCGCCGAAGACTACCAGGAGGTCAATGCGCCGCAGGTGCTCGACAAGTCGCTCTGGGAAACCTCCGGTCACTGGGGCTGGTACCGCGACAACATGTTCAAGGTCACCGTCGCCGGCGACGATACGGATGATGACCGCGTGTTCGCGCTGAAGCCGATGAACTGCCCCGGCCATGTGCAGATCTTCAAGCATGGCTTGAAGTCTTATCGCGAACTGCCGATCCGTCTTGCGGAATTCGGCACAGTTCACCGCTACGAGCCGTCCGGTGCTCTGCATGGGTTGATGCGTGTGCGCGGCTTCACGCAGGACGATGCGCACATCTTCTGCACCGACGAGCAGATGGCAGCCGAGTGCCTGAAGATCAACGATCTGATCCTGTCGGTCTACAAGGACTTCGGCTTCGACGAGATCACCATCAAGCTCTCAACGCGCCCGGAAAAGCGTGTTGGTTCGGATGATCTTTGGGATCGCGCCGAAAGCGTGATGACCGACGTGCTGGACACGATCCAACACCAGTCGAACAACATCAAGACCGGCATTCTGCCGGGCGAGGGCGCGTTCTATGGTCCGAAGTTCGAATATACGCTAAAGGACGCGATCGGCCGTGAATGGCAGTGCGGCACGACGCAGGTCGACTTCAACCTGCCGGAACGCTTCGGTGCCTTCTACATCGACAGCAATTCGGAAAAGACGCAGCCGGTGATGATCCACCGCGCGATCTGCGGTTCGATGGAGCGCTTCCTCGGCATCCTGATCGAGAACTTCGCAGGACATCTGCCGCTGTGGGTATCGCCGCAGCAGATCGTCGTCGCGACGATCACGTCCGAGGCCGACGGCTATGGCGCCGAAGTCGCGGCAGCGCTGCGGGACGCCGGCCTGACCGTTGAGACCGACTTCCGTAACGAGAAGATCAACTACAAGATCCGCGAGCATTCCGTTACGAAAGTTCCCGTCATCATCGTCTGCGGGAAGAAGGAAGCGGAAGAGCGCACGGTCAACATCCGCCGTCTTGGCAGCCAGGAGCAAACCTCGATGTCGCTTGACGAGGCAATCGCAAGCCTCGGGCTCGAAGCCACGCCGCCGGACGTGCGCCGGAAGGCGGAAGCGAGGAAGGCAAAGGCAGCCTGAGCTGCCTCCAGCACGTGAATACAACACCGCCCGGTTTCTAAAAGAACCGGGCGGTTTTTCTTTGTCTGTGGACCCCTAGGAGGCCGATCAGTCCGCGTCGGCGCCGGTGCCGCCCTGGAGCTGATCGTAGGTAGGTAGCGGTGCCTGCGTATTCGGCGAGCCGTCACTCGCTGGCGGTTGCTGATCCGGCTGAACCTGAACGGTTTTAGCGGCCTCTGTCGGTTCTTCGGGTTGCACGTCCTTCATAAGAACTTCGACGTCTGTGTTCTTGCCGGCTTCGACCTTGAAATCCCGCTGGTAGATCTTGTCCTTGTTTCGAGCGACGGCGGAGTATTCGCCTTCGGCGAGCACCATGGTCGGGAAAGCGCTGACGCTCTCGCCGACACTGTCGCCAGCGGCCGTCAGGATCGACCAGGCCGTATCGGCGATCGCTTCCCCACCGGCGTCGGACACGAGCTTGAACGTGATCTGTGCTGCCTTGTGCTGGATCGTTGCTTCCGTGAGCTTGCCTGCCTCCACCTGGATATCGGCGCGGATCGAGGCATTGGTGTCGCCGTATTCGGAGACGATGTGGTAGGTTCCGGCATTCAAGCGAACCACGGTGTTTGGCGGCACGTCAGCCATGACAAGACCGCGCTCGCCGTCCTCACGCACGTCGGCGGAGTAAATCGAGAAGCTGAGCTGATCCGGGCGAATGCGAACGTCCGTTCCCGAGACCGCGTTCAGCAGTAAGCCACCGGCTTCCAGCACCATCGTCTGCTTGTCGACCTGACCCTCTTCAGGAACCGTCAGCTTGCGCGTGACACCGGCGCGACCGAAAGAAACGTTGACGAAATAGTCTCCCGGCGCGAGCTGAAAATCCGCGGAGCCGCCTTGCGAGGACGCGATCAGCGGAAGCTTTCCGTCGGTGCCCGCTGCCGGGCTGAACACATACCAGGAGAGACCATCCTGAACAGGATCGCCGTTGGCGGTCAGTTTCGCCTCGAGCGCGATCTCGCGCAGCTTCGAGCCCTGCGGGGCGGTGCCCGGCGCGATGAAGGCATTCAGCTTCGGCATTTTCGCAGTCGTATCCAACTGCTTGAAGGTCTGGAAGGCGTCCTGCGCCTGGCTACTTAAAGGCAGTAGGGCGGTCAGAACCAAGGCCAGGCTTATGCGTGCATATGGCGAAATGCCAACCATCTGTCGTGCGAACCAATTGACATCTGAAATCACAGAGGCCACTTCAAGACCAACGCGATGGCAAATTCAAGACCCATCCCAAATGCTGTCATGAAAATGGAAGTCTCTCCCGCATGAAATCCGATATCAAGCTGATCGACTATCTCGGTGTCCGTCGCTCTATTCCCGCTTTCCAGATGTGCGAGCCGGGCCCCGACAAAGCCGAGATCGAAGAGATTTTGCGCCTGGCCTCCCGCGTGCCCGACCACGGCAAGCTCGCGCCATGGCGCTTCATCGTCTATCGCGGCGAAGAGCGTGCCCGGATTGGCCAAGAGCTCCTCAAGCTCGCGCTCGAGGCCAAGCCAGAACTGTCTGAGGAAATGGTCCAGGTGGAGCGTACGCGCTTTACCCGCGCTCCTGTTGTCGTTGCCGTCGTCAGCAAGTCCGGCCCGCACATCAAGATTCCCGAGTGGGAGCAGCTGATGTCTGCTGGTGCTGTCTGCCTCAACATCATCTTCGCCGCCAATGCCCACGGCTGGGTCGCCAACTGGCTGACGGAGTGGTTCGCCTATGACGAGCGCGCCTACGAACTCCTGGGCGTCAAGTCGGGTGAAAAGATCGCTGGTTTCATTCACATGGGCTCAACGACGTTTCCGCCCGTCGAGCGCCCGCGCCCGGAACTGACCGAGACAGTGACCTGGGTTGGCGGAGGGGACTGATGTTCTATACCACCGATACGAACCGGCATGGCCTGTCGCACGATCCCTTCAAGGCCATTGTCTCGCCGCGTCCGATTGGCTGGATCGGCAGCAGGGGAAGCGACGGCTCGATCAACCTTGCACCGTACTCTTTCTTCAATGCGATTTCCGACCGCCCGAAACTCGTGATGTTTTCCTCCGCCGGTCTAAAGCACAGCCAGAGGAATGCGATCGAGACCGGCGAGTTCACCTGTAACTTTGTCAGCCGGAACCTGGTCGAGAAGATGAATATCTCATCTGCGGCCGTCGACTATGGCGTTGACGAGTTTGCTCTTTCCGGCCTCGCCGCCAGGAAGGGTGAGCTTGTCGACGCGCCCTACGTCGCCGAGGCCTTTGCTGTGCTCGAATGCAAGGTAACGGAGACCCTTGTGCCGAAGTCACTCACCGGTGAAAATTCCGAGAACATCATGATCCTCGGTCAGGTTGTCGGCATCCACATCGACGAGACGATCATTCGCGATGGGCGACTCGATATGGCGATCGCCAGGCCAGTCGCCCGCATGGGTTACATGGACTACAGCGAAGGCAGCGACGTGTTCGAAATGTTCCGGCCGCAGGTTTGACGTTGGCCGTCAGCGCTTAAGGAACATGGTGAACCAATCATAAACTTTTCCAAGATACCGTGATCTCACTGATTGGAATGCGAGAGAATCGCATTCGGGCATGGGGCACACGGGTGATCGTAGAAGCATTTCTTCGTTGGGCGGAAACCGCCAAGGCCGGAGACAGGGCCCGTGCGGCCAGTGCCCTCGGCAGAGCCTATCTGCAGTCCGAAATGGCAGCAGAAGAACGCGCCGCGGCCGAGATGGCCATGACTTTCCTGCTCGACGACCCATCCCCCAAGGTGAGGCTGGCGCTTGCCGAAGCAATCTCTTGGTCACCGGAGGCGCCGCGAGCGGTTATTCTCTCGCTGGCCGCGGATCAGCCGGAGATCGCCTGCCATGCGGTCACATGCTCACCCTTACTGTCGGACGCAGACCTCGTGGATCTCGCGGCCAGCGGCAGCGACGTCACGCGAATGCTGATTGCCGCGCGCGGCACGATTTCACGGCCGGTTTCAGCCGCGCTCGCCGAGATCGGTGAAGAAGAGGCCGTCCTCTGCCTTCTCGAGAACGGCGGGGCGGCCATCGCGCCTTACTCTCTTAAAAGAATTGCCGAGCGGCTCGGCCATCACTGCGAAATCCGCAATCTGCTGCTGGAGCGCGGGGATCTTGCGGCGGACGCGCGTCAGTTGTTGACGCAGCATGTCAGCGCCGCCCTCGTTGGTCTGCCATTGGCGCTAGCGACGATCGATCCCGGCCGACTGCACAGGATCAGCAGAGAGGCCAATGAAACTGCCATCGTGTCGATTGCTGGCGAGATTACGCCGCGCGAGATTTCAGACCTTGTCGAGCATTTACGGGTTAGTGGCCACCTAACGCCGTCGTGCCTGATCCACGCTCTTTGCTCCGGAAAGGTCGAGTTCTTCGCAGGCGCCATCGTCAACCTGACTGGCTGCGAAGAGCGACGCGTTCGCTCCATTCTCGCAACCGGTCGCATGCACGCGGTGCGCGCCCTCTATGAGACGGCCGGCCTTTCCCGCGAGATCAGCACGATCTTCGTCGAAGCGACGCTGTTGTGGCGGGACGCATCGAAAGATCTGGCAGCGACGATGCTCGGCGACGTCTGCGGCAAGCTGCTTGAGAAGTTCCGCCGGCATGCAACGCATGGGGCCGTGCAGGAACTCCTGGAGATGATCGAAAGGCTGCACATCGCTGAACAGCGGCAGCATGCACGCGCTTATGCTCAATTTACGTCGCTCGCCGCAGCCTAGCGGTGCAGCCGCTTCGCCACCCAGGAATAGCTGCCCGAGACGAAGTGGACGGGTGAAGCCAGCGCTGTTTTCATTTCGCTACCGGACGGCAGGTACGCGCGCACCTCACTCGCCACCCGGTCAGCGAGGGCCGACAATCGACCCTGCGTTTCGGCTGGAACGGGCGGCGTCGGCGCGCTTTCCACGACCGCCTTTGGCGCTTCTGGGGAAGCAGGCTTCGGTGGCTCACAGACAGCAATTACCGTTGGGTAGCTGACATTCGTATAGCGCTTCAGCTGCCTTTCCGAATCGGCGTCGCACATGGCGACGGTCTGCCATTTCTGCTCAACCGTGGTGAGATAGTTGCATTGTGTGACCGAGTCGTTGCAGCCTAGGATCGTCATTGCAACCAGCACCACTTGCATAATATCGCCTTTTGAATATTGAACCTTCGCCTCTTAGATGCTGAAATTCCAACAGAATGAAGGCGCCCCAACATTTTTTACGCGGGCGCCACAAGACAGGAAAAACCCGTGTCCATTACGATTGCATTGGAAACACCGCGCCAAGACGGCGTGCTCCGCTTGCTCGACATGTCCGACGCCTATGCCCAGTCTCTGTATCCGCCAGAAAGCAATCACCTCGTCGATGTATCGACCCTGGAGAAGCCGGCCGTCAGCTTCTTCGTCGCCCGCAACGAGGGTGCGATCGTTGGCTGCTGTGCACTGGTCGAGGCTGGCGACGGAACGGCGGAGATCAAGCGGATGTTCGTCGATCCCGGCGCCCGCGGCTTGAAAGTGGCAAGCAAGCTGATGGACGCACTCGAAACGACGGCGGCTGAAAAGAAGCTCCAAGCCGTCCGTCTTGAAACCGGCATTTACCAGCCAGAAGCGATCGCTCTCTACCGAAAGTACGGCTATGGCGAAATCGAAGCGTTTGGCAGCTACCTGCCAGACCCACTTAGCCTGTTCATGGAAAAGCGGCTGCCCTGATCATTCGGCCGCGCGAGACGCCGGCGGGGCCTGCTCGTCGATCATGACGTTCGGGCCGGTTTCGGCACTCCGGACCTCGTGCATCCATTCGCGCCAGATCGCCACAATGAGGGCCATCAGCACCGGCCCGATGAAGAGGCCGAGAAAGCCCATGGTTTTCACGCCGCCGACAAGGCCGAAGAAGGTCGGCAGGAATGGCAGCTTGATGGGACCGCCAACAAGCTTCGGACGAAGTGTCTTGTCGACAATGAACAGCTCGACCGTTCCCCAAACGAAAAGGCCGATGCCTGCGATATGTGAGCCACTGGCGAGCAGGTAGACAGACACCAGGGTAAAGGACAGCGGGGCACCACCGGGTATCAGGGCCATGATACCGGTCAGGACGCCGAGCGTGACGGGCGAGGGGACACCGGCGATCCAATAAGCGACGCCGAGCACGATGCCTTCGCCGATCGCGATCAGCGTCATGCCCATGACAGTCGAGCTGATGGTTGCCGGAACGACGCGGGAAATTCGCTCCCAGCGGTTCGGAAGAATGCGTTCGCCGAGCATATCGATCTGCTGCGAGAAGGAGGAACCATCGCGGTAGACGAAGAACAGCGCGATCAACATGAAGAGCAGCGTGAGGAGCAGGTGGAAGGCGCCACCGCCAGCTGCCAGAATCGCCCGATAGATGTTGCCGATATGGGCGCCGCTCACAGCCTGGATTAGCTCACCCATGGCACCGGGGCTGCCGATATATCTGGTCCACAGTTCATCGAGATACGGACCGGCAAAAGGCAGGGCGATGATCCACTGCGGGGTTGGCGCACCGGACCTGTTTGCGTGCACGGCCCAGGCCACCCATTCGCGCACCTCACCTGTCGTATAGGTAACGGCGAAAAAGATCGGCAACACGAGAAACGTCACGATCATCAGAATGGCGATGGTGGCGGCGACCGTTGTGTTTCCACCGACACGGCTGAGAAGCCGGCGATACAGCGGCCAGCTTGCAAAGCCGATGACAAGGGCGGCGAGAACCGGGACAGCAAAGCCGTAGAAGAAGTAGACGCCAGCCGCGACAACAAGCACGAGCAGCCAGCGCGCCGCGGAGATGGAGGGAATTAACGGCGTGCGGGCTGGGCCTGAGGGGCCGAGCCATCGCGGCTCTCGCTGGATGTTGTTGTTCGGAAGGCTCACGTCGTTCTTTTCCCCTGTTTTGGCTATGGATATGGGCCATGCGTCCCTCGGGCGCAAGCACAATGACCGATTCATGTCATCGACTGGCGCCCGTGAGACCACCGGCGATCCATACTACGCTCCCTAACGCTATTCTTCGCAATCAATATGACAGAAATCCTGCCACAGCGTTGCCAAAATACACTTGCGCGTTTACTTTGGATCCATGGATACAAACCTGATTGCAACAGCGCTGCGGCGCGAAATAGAAGGCGGGAGCCTGCCGCCAGGGACCGTCCTGAAACAAGAGCTCCTAGCAGAGCGGTTTGGCGTGAGCCGCCAGCCGGTACGCCAGGCGCTAGATCGGTTGCTAGCGTCAGGCCTGCTCGACCGGCGGCCTGACCGAAGCCTGGCCGTCGCCGGTTTGACGGAAGAGCAAGCACGTGAACTCGCCGAGATCCGCGCAGCCTTGGAGAGCATGGCGCTGCGCGCTGCGCTGCCGCTGCTCGGCGACAGCGACCTGCGCAAGGCGCGCCGTCTCAATGAAGATCTGATCGAAGAGGATGATCCGGCCACGCTGGAGGAGCTGGATGTCGCCTTTCATCGAACGCTCTACGGGCGATGTGGCAATCGCCGCCTTCTGTCCATGATCGACGAACTGCGGGGTGAATCGCGTCGTGCCTATCTGAGGCAGCCAAAAGGCTCCAACGAGCGTGTGATCCTCCACGCCGAGCATCGCGCAATCATAGATGCGTGCGCGCATCGCGACGAGGCTGCGGCACTGAAGTCCTTGTCGGAACATTTGCAGATGACAACAGCACGTCTGACGCACGAGGGAGAATGAAAGATGACGACGTTTTCCGCGGAGGTCGCATGGGAGCGGGGCGCAGCAAGTTTTATCGACGGACGCTATAGCCGCGGGCACAGATGGAGCTTTGATGGCGGCGCCACCGTCGCTGCCTCCGCTTCGCCGCACAATGTGCCGTTGCCGTATGCGCTTGCCGAGAATGTTGATCCGGAAGAGGCATACGTTGCAGCACTGTCGAGCTGCCACATGCTCTTCTATCTCTGGCTGGCCTCAAAGAAGCGCATCCTGGTCGATAGCTATGTCGATGCGGCAACAGGCCTTATGGAAACTGTGCAGGGCAGGACAATGGTGAGCCGCGTGGAGCTTCGACCGCAGGTTACCTATGCCGGCGACCGGCCGAACCGAGAGATCGAACAGAAACTCCACCACGAAGCGCACGAGTTGTGCTTTCTTGCCAACTCCGTGAAGACGGAAATTACGGTGCGCCTCGACTAGCCGGTTCAGATATCGAGGTTTTCCGCAAAGGCGGCGCGATCCTGAATGAACCGGAAGCGCGCTTCCGGCTTCGTTCCCATCAGGTCGTCGACCGCCGTGCGCGTACCCTCGAAATCCACCTCGTCGATAATCACGCGCAACAGCGTGCGCTTGCCTGGGTCCATGGTGGTTTCTTTGAGCTGCGCCGGCAGCATTTCGCCGAGGCCTTTGAAACGGCTGATTTCGACTTTCGCCTTGCCCTTGAACTCGGTCTCCATCAGCTCGGCGCGGTGCGCATCGTCGCGGGCGTAAGCGGACTTCGCGCCCTGGGTGATCTTGTAGAGCGGCGGTACGGCCAGGAAGAGGTGACCGCCACGGACCAGCTCCGGCATTTCCTGATAGAAGAACGTGATCAGTAGCGAGGCAATGTGGGCACCGTCGACGTCGGCATCGGTCATGACGATGATGCGTTCGTAGCGAAGGTCTTCCTCACGATACTTCGAGCGCGTACCGCAACCGAGCGCCTGAACGAGATCGGCGAGCTGCTGGTTGGCGCCAAGCTTTTCGCGACCGGCACTGGCGACGTTGAGGATTTTGCCGCGCAGGGGGAGGATCGCCTGGTTGGCACGATTGCGAGCCTGCTTGGCCGAGCCACCTGCCGAGTCACCTTCGACGATGAAGAGTTCGGCACCCTGGGCGGTGTTCTGTGCGCAATCGGCTAGCTTGCCGGGCAGGCGTAGCTTGCGCACGGCGGTCTTGCGGTTGACTTCCTTTTCCTTGCGACGGCGCAGGCGTTCTTCCGCACGCTCTATAACCCAGTCGAGCAGCTTGGCTGCCTCGTTCGGATTGTCGGCAAGGTAGTGGTCAAAGGGGTCGCGGAGTGCGTTTTCAACGATCCGCTGGGCTTCGACCGTGGCGAGCTTGTCCTTCGTCTGGCCGACGAATTCCGGCTCGCGGATGAAGACCGAGAGCATGCCGACGGCGGAGATCATCACGTCATCGGTGGTGATCTGGGCAGCGCGCTTGTTCTGCGTCAGTTCGGCGTAATTCTTCAGGCCCTTGGTCAGCGCGATGCGCAGGCCCGCCTCGTGCGTGCCGCCTTCTGGCGTCGGGATCGTGTTGCAGTAGGAGTGGACCTGGGGATCGCCGCCGTACCAGGTGATCGCCCACTCCAGGGAGCCATGACCACTGGTCTTCTCGGTTTTCCCTGCGAATATCTCGCGGGTAACGGTGAATTCCTTGCCCATCGTCGCCTGCAGGTAATCCTTCAGGCCGCCGGGGAAGTGGAAGACCGCCTTGTCAGGTATCTCCGAGCCTTGCGGCAGAACGCCTTCCTCGCAACTCCAGCGGATTTCGACGCCGCCAAAGAGGTAAGCCTTGGAGCGTGCCATACGGAACACACGCCCGGCATCGAACTTCGCGTGCTCGCCAAAGATCTGCGGATCGGGGTGAAAGCGGACTCGCGTGCCACGACGATTGTGGACGTCGCCGAGTTCTTCCAGTTCGCCCTGGGGCAAACCGCGGGAAAAGCGCTGACGATATAGCTTCCGATTGCGCGCAACCTCGACTTCCAGCACGTCGGAAAGCGCATTGACGACGGAAACGCCGACGCCGTGCAGACCACCTGACGTCTCATATGCCTTGCCGTCGAACTTGCCGCCCGCGTGCAGCTTCGTCATGATGACTTCAAGGGTCGACTTCCCGGGAACTTGCGGGTGATTCTCGACGGGGATACCGCGGCCATTGTCGCTGACCGTCAAGTAGCCCTCCAGGTCAAGGTGAACCTCAATGAAGTTGGCGTGGCCGGCGACAGCTTCGTCCATCGAATTGTCGATGACTTCGGCGAAGAGATGGTGAAGAGCCTTTTCGTCGGTGCCGCCGATATACATGCCCGGCCGCATGCGGACGGGTTCAAGACCCTCGAGAACGCGGATCGAGGACGCGCCGTAGTCTTCCGACGTCGAGTTCACGGGCGCCGGACGCAGGGCGGGGACAGCAGCCTTAGCGGGTGCGGCCTTTTGTGGCTCGGCAGACTTTGGAGCTTCCTCCTGCTTCGGTGTCAGGGGCAGTCCGGAAAAGAGGTCGTTGCTATCGTCCATGGGGCCGTTCAGATCTTTATCCTGTCGGGCAGGGGCCTTACGCCAAGCCTGACCCAAAATCACCGCATTTGATGTCACGTTTGCGAATCAGGCAGATTCTGCCAGAAAGCGCCTCGTTACGCGACGCCGCCCGATCAGGCGGACTTCCTTAGGAAGTGGTTTGCGTTGGCGGGCGTGGAATGGCAAGCGGCCAGAAGGCTCAGGGAACCATGCTCATGCGAATGTCCACAAGTCATTGCACCATTATTACCGCAATTGCGGCCTTTTTCCTGACGACGACGGCAAGCGGCCGAGCGGCCGAGAGCCTGCCGCCCTTTAAGGACGAGCTCTTCTCCACACAAAATGTGTTGCGGACGAGCGATAATGGCGCCCTTGACGTCATCGAATACGACGAGATGCGGGACATCAACGGCCGCGATCAGATACCCCAAAAGCGCGCCCAACAACAATACGTGTCTCTCGGCGTCAAAAGGCAGCAGTCGGACGAGACCTTGCAGCTTGGTTCGCAAAGACTCGACGTCACCAGGGTGGGACAAAGCTCGGGAGCGGCATTTACGGTCATTTTCATTCACGGTCGTAACGGCGACCGGCGCCTGGGCGTGAACGACTACAGTTTCGGGGGCAACTTCAATCGCCTGAAAAACCTGGTCGCCGGCAATGGCGGTGTCTATTATTCCCCGACGGTCAAGAGCTTCGACAGCGATGGCGTCGCCGCGATCAAAGGGCTGATCCGCTACGCTTCCCAGCAGTCGCCCGGCAAGCCGGTCATTCTGGCGTGTGCGTCGATGGGCAGCCAGGTCTGCTGGGGCTTGAGCCGTGACCCCGCCAGCGTGAAAGCCCTCAAGGGAATGGTGATCCTCAGCGGTGTTACCGATCCGGACTTCAGCAAGAGCCCGTCCTTCAAGGCCAAACTGCCGCTTTGGTTCGCGCATGGCAGCCGGGATCCGGTCTATGCAGCGACAGACCAGCAGGCACTCTTCGAAAAACTGCTGAAGGGGGATTACCCTGCACATTTCACGCTCTATCAGACGGGAAATCACGGAACACCGATCCGGATGATCGACTGGCGCCGCACGCTGAACTGGATATTGGGTTCGTGACGACAGCCTAAGTCGCCTGACCGCCGGGCGAGCGTCATGGCGGCCGCCTGGTCTATGATTTTCAGCAACATGGGCTCCGAATTTTAAGCATTTGCGCGACAAAAGGCCGTTATTTCCGTTAGGGAAGGTGCCCAAACCTTTTCATTGATCCCCGCTTTTGCTAAGGCCCCACGATACGTGGAAGATGGGAAGGCTGGCATGACACCTGACGTGCGTCCGCTTGTGGCGGGAAACTGGAAAATGAACGGCACGCGTGCCTCCCTCGACCAAATCAAGGCAATCGCCGAAGGTGTTCAGGGGCCACTTTCCGATAAGGTGGAGGCGCTGATCTGCCCTCCGGCAACGTTGCTTTATGTCGCCACTGCGCTCTGCACCGACAGCCCGCTGGCGATCGGCGCACAGGACTGCCACCAGAAGCCCTCGGGCGCCCACACCGGCGATATTTCGGCCGAAATGATCGCAGACTGCTTCGGCACTTACGTGATCGTCGGACATTCGGAGCGTCGCACCGACCATGCCGAGACCGACCATCTTGTTCGCGCCAAAGCGGAGGCTGCGTTCGCGGCCGACCTGACGGCAATCGTGTGCATCGGCGAAACGGCGGACGAACGCAAGGCAGGCCAGACCCTCGACATCATCAAGCGTCAGCTTTCCGCCTCGGTGCCGGATAGCGCGACGCCGGAGAATGCCGTCATTGCCTACGAGCCCGTCTGGGCGATCGGCACCGGCGTTACCCCAACCGTGGAAGACGTAGAGAAGGCGCACGCCTTCATGCGTTCCGAGCTCGTCGCCCGCTTCGGGGCGGCTGGCAAGAAGATCCGCATCCTCTATGGCGGCTCGGTCAAGCCAAGCAATGCAAGGGAGTTGATGGGCGTCGCGAATGTCGATGGCGCACTGATCGGCGGTGCAAGCTTGAAAGCGGCCGATTTCCTCGCCATCTACGGCGCATACGGAGCGCTGGTTGCTTAGAGCCGTGTATATTCCGAGCCTAAGGGCTTGGAATAGCGGATCACCTCATGTAAAGAGCGCCAGAATTTTACTTTATGCCCGCCGCGCGCGTGGGCAGGACTGGACCCATGCAGACCGTTTTGATTGTCATCCATCTCATGATCGTGCTGGCGCTTGTCGGCGTCGTGCTCATTCAGCGCTCGGAAGGCGGCGGCCTCGGCATCGGCGGCGGCTCGGGCTTCATGTCTGCCCGTGGCACGGCCAATGCGCTGACGCGCACGACCGCGATCCTGGCGACGCTGTTCTTCATCACGTCGCTCGGCCTCGGCATTCTCAACCGCTATGAAAGCCGTCCGACGGATATTCTGAACCGTATTCCGGCGACGAGCGGTGAGGGCAAGGGTATTCTCGACTCGCTCGGCGGCCAGAACGGCAATGCCGCTCCGGCTGCACCGGCCGCGCAGAACAACAACGGCGTTCCGACCGGCGGTGAGACCGCTCCGGCTCCGGCAGCAACCGCGCCGGCGGCTCCGGCAGCAACTGCTCCGGCCGCACCGGCACCTGCCGAAACGGCTCCGTCTACTCAAACTGCTCCGGCAGCACCGCAGGCGGCTACGCCTTCCGCTCCGGCGCCCGCCACCGTCCCAAGCGGACAGTAAGCGGCACACAGCATCAACCGCCGGCAGGCCCTCGGGTCTGCCGGTTTTCTTTTGTTCAGATTCCGCGCTGGCACCAAAAGTTCTGGAAAAGAATTTTTGGGCTGGTGGAATCGTTTTTGAAAAGGTATCCGGTGACTCCCATGGCGCGATACGTATTTATCACTGGCGGCGTGGTTTCCTCTCTCGGTAAAGGAATTGCGGCCGCGGCTCTCGGAGCGTTGCTGCAGGCCCGTGGTTATCGGGTGCGGCTTCGCAAACTCGACCCCTATCTGAACGTGGACCCGGGCACCATGAGCCCGACCCAGCACGGCGAAGTCTTCGTCACCGATGACGGTGCCGAAACGGATCTCGATCTCGGCCACTACGAGCGCTTTACCGGGCGTTCGGCGACCAAGACCGACAACATCACCACCGGACGCATCTACAAGAACATCATCGACAAGGAACGCCGCGGCGACTATCTCGGCGCGACCGTTCAGGTCATTCCGCACGTCACCAACGAGATCAAGGACTTCGTCACCGAAGGCAACGGCGACTACGACTTCGTCATCTGCGAGATCGGCGGCACGGTCGGCGATATCGAGGCGATGCCGTTCATGGAAGCGATCCGCCAGCTCGGCAACGACCTGCCGCGCGGCACTGCGATCTACGTCCACCTGACGCTGATGCCGTATATTCCGGCTGCCGGCGAACTGAAGACCAAGCCAACCCAGCACTCCGTCAAGGAACTGCAGGCGCTCGGCATTCATCCGGACATCCTGCTGGTGCGCGCCGACCGCGAAATTCCGGAAGCGGAACGCCGCAAGCTGTCGCTCTTCTGCAACGTCCGTCCGTCCGCGGTGATCCAGGCGCTCGACGTCGCCAACATCTACGACGTCCCGATGGCCTACCACAAGGAAGGGCTCGACAACGAAGTGCTGGCAGCCTTCGGCATCGAGCCGGCACCTAAGCCCCGCCTTGACCAATGGGAAGAGGTCTGCAACCGCATCCGCACGCCTGAGGGCGAGGTCACGATTGCCATCGTCGGCAAGTACACCGGCCTCAAGGATGCCTACAAGTCGCTGATCGAAGCGCTGCATCACGGCGGCATTGCCAATCGCGTCAAGGTCAACCTGGAATGGATCGAATCTGAGGTCTTCGAAAAGGAAGACCCGGCGCCGTATCTCGAGAAGGTCCATGGCATCCTCGTTCCCGGCGGGTTCGGCGAGCGCGGCTCGGAAGGCAAGATCCATGCGGCCCGCTTCGCACGCGAACGGAAGGTACCGTATTTCGGGATCTGCTTTGGCATGCAGATGGCCGTCATTGAAGCCGCCCGCAACCTTGCCGGCGTGGAAAGCGCCTCGTCGACCGAGTTCGGCCCGACGAAGGAGCCCGTTGTCGGCCTGATGACCGAATGGGTGAAGGGCAATGAGCTGCAGAAGCGCACGGAAGCGGGCGATCTCGGCGGCACGATGCGCCTCGGCGCCTACAAGGCTGCGTTGAAGAAGGATACGAAGATCTCGGAGATCTACGGTTCGACCGATATTTCCGAGCGCCATCGCCATCGCTACGAAGTCAACATCGACTACAAGGACCGTTTGGAAGACTGCGGTCTCGTCTTTTCGGGAATGTCACCGGACGGTGTACTGCCCGAGACGATCGAGTATGCTGAGCATCCCTGGTTCATCGGCGTTCAGTACCATCCGGAACTGAAGAGCCGTCCTCTCGACCCGCATCCGCTCTTCGCAAGCTTCATCGAAGCCGCAACCGAACAGAGCCGCCTGGTCTGACCTTCAAGAGGCCGCCTCAACGATGCGCTCGCCTCAACGAGGCGGCCTTTTTAATTGCCGAGAGACACTTAGCAATTTGCGGCCTATCTCAGCGGTTAGAGGCTTCCCCGCACCGAGACCCACTATAAACGATATGCCGGCGGCTGGGACCGCCGGTTCTTCTTATTGTCGATGCTCACGCCGCCTGCGGCACCGGCCCGACATAGATCGACCGAGGACGGATCAATCTGCCTTCCAGCGCCTGCTCGCGCGCATGCGCGATCCACCCCACGGTCCGGCCGATCGCGAATACGCCGGTGAATGATTCGCGCGGAAAGCCCAGTGCATCGAGCAATAAGGCGGTGTAGAACTCGACGTTGACGTCCAGCGGCCGGTCTGGCTTGCGCTCCCTCAGGACAGCAAGCGCCGCACGTTCGACGGCTTCCGAGAGCTCCACGCGCTGGCGATCGACCTGCCCAGCCAAGACGAGCGGTCGCAGCGCCTTCTTCAATGCATCGGCGCGCGGATCACGCACCCGGTAAATGCGGTGACCGAAGCCCATCAGGCGTTCGCCGCGATCCAATGCTCGACCGAGCCACCCGCGCGCATTCTCGCTGACTCCGATCTCATCGAACATATCGAGCACAGGCCCCGGCGCGCCGCCATGCAAAGGTCCTTTAAGCGCACTTATCGCCGCGAGCACTGATGAAGTGAGGCCGGCCCGCGTCGAGGCGATGACGCGCGAAGCGAAGGTCGAGGCGTTCAAGCCATGGTCGGAAATGGTCACAAGATAGGCGTCGAGAGCAGCCTTCTGCTCCGCACTCGGCATCCTGCCTGTGAGCATGCGCAGGATGTCGGCTGCCTGGGGTAGCGAAGCGTCCGGGGCCACGGGTTCGTTGCCGGCCTGCAGACGGAGTATCGCCGGCAGGAAAACTGCGGGCGCTGCCAGCAATCGAAGCGCCGCTTCGAAGTCCTCGCCATCTGGCAGGCGAGCGATGAGAACGCGCATCGCGTCCACTGGCGGCAAGGCCAGCAGGTCCGATTGGAGGGCCGCCACATGGGCAAATATGCGCACCCGCATTTCACCCAACCAATCGCCGAGTTCTGCAGGACCAAAATGCCGTTCCGTCAGGCCGTCGAGCAACAGCGCGGCAACACTTTCATAGGTTGCTGTCGATACGAGATGATCGAGCGACACGCCACGGATGATCAGGCGGCCCGCTTCGCCGTCGACATCGGAGAGCTGCGTTTCCGCTGCGATAACATCTTCCAAACCGTTTTTCATGGTGTTTTCTCCTTTACGTGCAACAGGATCAAGCTTAGATTGATTGACGTCAATCTTGATGCAATTGATCAATGTAAAGAGGACGAAATGTCTTGGCTGACAGCCGAGCAGGCGCTCGAAAAACTCGGAACCAAGCCACAAACGCTGTACGCCAATGTGAGTCGCGGCCGTATCCGGGCCAAAGCAGATGCCAGCGATCCACGGCGAAGTCTTTACAATGCCGCCGACGTCATGCGGCTTGCCGAACGTCACGCTGGCCGGCGAAAGACCGAGACAGTTGCGGCAGACGCTATCCAATGGGGCGATCCCGTGTTGCCATCTGCCATTTCCACCATCCTGGAGGGCCGACTCTACTATCGCGGCCGTGATGCGGCGACTTGGGCGGAACATGCGACGCTCGAGGAGACCGCGGCACTTCTGTGGAAGTCCGGACCGATTGCAGCCGCAACAGGCGAGGCTTCTGAAACGACACCGTCGTTAGAGCGGGCATTTGTTTTGCTCGCACAGCGCGTGACCCACGACTTACCGACTCTCGGAAGGGCGCCCAAGGTACTGCAAGCCGAAGCAAACAGCATTCTTTCGACCGTGGCCAGTGCCCTTGCTCCAGATGCCGCGGCTTCCCCATTGCATCTGCGCCTCGCCACCAGCTGGTCCAGGCCAGAAGCCGCCGATTGCATCAGGCGCGCACTTGCGCTCCTTGCCGATCACGAACTCAACGCGTCGACCTTTGCCTCGCGAGTGGCTGCTTCTTCAGGCGCAACGCTATCGGCCGCGGTCCTGTCGGGCCTATCGACCTTGAGCGGACCGCTCCACGGTGGCGCCTGGCAGGGCGTCGCCTCGTTGATCGCAGAGGTCGAAGCGCTCGATGCCAGTCAAGCAATACGGCAGGCGTTGACACAGGGAAGATCGCTGCCGGCGTTCGGCCATCCTCTGTATCCGGATGGAGACATCAGGGCAAAGGCGCTGATGGCTCAGTTCGCCTTGCCACCGAGCTACGCCGAACTGGCGACCGCGGGACAAGAGATCATCGGGGAAGGCGTCAACATCGATTTCGCGCTGACAGCCATGAGCGCCGCCTTCGATCTTCCCGATAATGCGCCCCTCGTGATTTTCGCGCTCGCGCGAACCGTCGGGTGGCTCGCTCATGCCATGGAGCAGATCGAGAGCGGCCACCTTATTCGCCCGAGGGCGCGCTATACTGGACCGGCAATCGAAAGACCGCTTAAGACATAGACAATGTCGGATAGGCGTTGACGTTTTGACATGCGTGCTGCAGCTATCAGCGTATGATGCCGTCGCACGCCCGGGCTGTCCGGCCATGCATTCAGGTAGGGGACGAATATGCTTGTGAACTCCAGAATGCTCCTGGCGCTGGCCGCGTGGGCAAGCGCTGCCTGTCTATTCAGCTCAGATCCGGCACTTGCGCAAGCGAACGGATGCACGATGGCGCGCGTGGCGGGAACGGCGCGACAGATCATGCGGTGCGCGGATGGCGTGACGATCACCGCCGAGGCTGGGGCTCGCTTCAACGTCGTCGACCGCAATCACGACGGGCGACCGGACACGGTCTCGTTGCGCAACAAGGCCGTGCTCGTCGATGTCGACCGGGCGCGGCACCCGGACGGATTCGAGGTCGTCACACCACAGGCAATTGCCGCCGTCCGCGGCACACGTTGGGCTGTCGATGTCAAGAACAGCACGACCTCTGTCTTAGTCGTACGCGGACGCGTAGCGGTCGGCCGTCCTTCGGCAGGAGCAGCAGCACGCGTCGTGCTGAATGTAGGCGAGGGTGTTGATGTCGCGCCAGGAAGCGCGCCACTCGCCGTCCGCCGATGGCCGCCGGCCCGCAGTGCGGCCCTGCTCGCGCGGCTCGGCCAATAACGCCGATGCAGGGCAGACGGCTCCTGGTCACGATTGCACTGCTGCTCTCCGCGCTCTGGGGCGGCCTCCTCGGCTATATGCATCTTTCGGGAAGCATGAGTTTCCTCGACCGCCTCGAAGCTTCCCTTACTGACGTGCGAAGCACGGTAATCGGCGCAAAGGAGCCTCCGCCGATTACCAGCATTGTTGCGATTGACGACCAGACTGCCGTCGACAACGGCTATCCTCTCAATCGGGCAACACTTGCCCGCGTGGTTGCCGCCGTCGGCGCCTTGAAACCGAAGGTCATCGCACTTGATCTTTTGCTGGTTGATCCCGGACCAGAAGAGGGAGATGCGGCGCTTGCCTTGGCTCTCCATCAGAGCCCCAGCGTGATCGCCGCCGCCGGCGTCTTCCCGAAAGACACACAGGCGGTCGATCGTGACGCCAATGATCCGCTGGCAGCGATACCGGCAGCCAGCCAGATGCTGTTGCCTCTAAGTCGCTTTTCCGACGTTGCTGCCATTGGCGTCGTCAACGTCGCCACCGACGAGTCGGGCACACCGCGTTTCATTCCGCTGATCTCGCGTGGCGGCGCACGAGTCGATGCCTCATTTCCGTTGCGGGTGGCGTCACTTGCACTGGGTATCAATCCGGCATTCTCGCCTGGCGGACTTGCACTCGGCGACCGGCATCTGCCGACCGACGACGGGCAGCGCCTGCCGATCACCTTCTATGGTCCACGCGGCGCCATTCCAACTTTCAGCGCGGCGGATGTGCTGGCCGGCAAACTCCCCGCCAAGGCAATAGAGGACAAGATCGTCGTGATCGGCTCCACGGTGACGGGCGGTGGCGACGTCTTCCCAACCCCATTCGATCCGGTATTGCCGGGCGTCGAGGTGATGGCGACGGCAGCGACGCATCTGATTGCCGGCGACGGCATCATCAGGGACCGCAATGTGCGCCTGCTCGATTCGCTGATCGCGGTGGGTCTGCCGGTGCTATTGATCAGCCTGCTTGCGTGGCGACGCAGCGCCATCGGCTACGCTATCATTGCGTCGGCGGCGCTTGCATGGGCCGCCCTGAACGTTGTCGCCTTCGCGCACGGCTATTGGTTCAGTGCGGCCTTGCCAATCGCAGCGGCGCTGCCACCCGTGCTGCTTTTCGGCGCCGCCGAGATCTGGATGGATCGTCGCCAGGCCGCACACTTTGCGGCGCAAAGCGATCTCCTGCAGCGCATCGAGGCCCCGGGCCTGGGAGAGTGGCTCGCCCGCGATCCCAACTTTCTCGCAAAGCCGGTCCGGCAAGACGCCGCAGTCGTCTTCATCGACCTCTCCGGCTTCACGGGCTTGAGCGAAGCAATCGGCGCGACGAATGTCCGCGAAGTTCTCAGCGACTTTTTTGAACTGGTCGACGAAGAGGCGCGCTCGCACGGCGGCGCGGTCACCAGCTTCATGGGCGATGGAGCGATGATTCTTTTCGGCTTGCCGCAACCGGCCGATGACGATGCCGCGCGAGCCGCCGCTTGCGCCGTTCGCCTGTGCGGGCGAATGCGTCCCTGGCTTGCAATACATCCCGCGCTGAGCGGCCGAAAGACTGGTTTCAAGGTTGGAGCTCATTGCGGTCCGGTCGTTGCCTCGCGCCTAGGAACCGGCAGCCGCCAGCAGATTACCGCAACCGGTGACACCGTGAATGTCGCCAGCCGCCTGATGGAGGTCGCGGCAGAGCGTGGTGTCGAACTGGCGTTGAGCGCCGCACTGATGAAGGCGGCAGGCGCCGATAGCGCGCCGCTTCGCGCCGGCCGGCTCGAGGGCCCTGCAAAAGCACGCATTCGTGGCAGAAGCGAAGGCATCGACGTGTGGCTATGGCAGGGACATCCGCTTTGACATTTGCCGCCTGACCAAGTAGGAACGGCCAACTTCTCCACCGGCAATTGCCGGCCAGGGCGCAACATGCGCGTGAGACTTCCGAAAGATAGACAACATGACAGATTTTAACGGCGTCGTTCCGGCGATCGCCAAGGCGTTGGTGAAGCGCGGTTACACCGAGCTGACGCCGGTTCAAAAGTCCATGCTCGACCCGGCGCTCGCCGCGTCGGACGCCCTCGTTTCGGCCCAGACCGGCTCCGGCAAGACCGTAGCCTTCGGCCTCGCGCTGGCGCCGACGCTGCTCGAGGACGCGGAACGCTTTGGCCCTGCAGCCGAACCGTTGGCTCTTGTGATCGCACCGACCCGCGAACTCGCGCTGCAGGTCAAGCGCGAACTCGAATGGCTTTATGAAGCGACGGGCGCGCTGATTGTCAGCTGCGTCGGCGGCATGGACATCCGCAGCGAGCGCCGTGCGCTGGAGCGTGGCTCCCATATCGTTGTCGGCACTCCCGGTCGCCTCTGCGATCATATCAGGCGCAATGCGCTCGACATTTCCGGCCTCAAGGCTGTTGTACTTGATGAAGCCGATGAAATGCTCGATCTCGGCTTCCGCGAAGATCTGGAGTTCATTCTGGATTCCTCCCCCGATGACCGTCGCACGCTGATGTTCTCGGCGACGGTTCCGGCAGCCATCGCGAAACTCGCGAAGAGCTATCAGAAGAACGCTGTCCGGATCGCAACGGCCACCGAGGAAAAGCAGCACGGCGACATCGAATACCGGGCTCTTGTCGTGTCGCCGAGCGACCGCGAGAACGCGATCATCAATGTCCTGCGCTACTACGAAGCGACCAACGCCATCGTATTCTGTTCGACGCGCGCGGCGGTGAACCATCTGACGGCCCGCTTTCACAATCGCAACTTCAACGTCGTCGCCTTGTCGGGCGAGCTGACGCAGAACGAGCGCAGCCATGCGCTGCAGGCAATGCGGGATGGACGCGCCCGGGTCTGCATCGCAACGGATGTCGCCGCCCGCGGTATCGACCTGCCGGGTCTTGACCTTGTTATTCATGCCGACCTGCCGACCAATCCCGAAACCCTGCTTCATCGCAGCGGCCGCACCGGTCGCGCCGGCCGCAAGGGCGTCAGCGCGCTGATCGTGCCGCTGAACCTCCGCCGCAAGGCAGAGCGTCTTCTCGACAACGCCGGCATCTCGGCCGCCTGGGCTCGTCCACCGTCAGCGGAGGAGGTCACAGCACGTGACGAAGTCCGTCTGCTTGCCGACCCCATCTTTGATGAAGCCTCGAGCGAGGAAGCCCAGGACCTGGTCAAGCGGCTTCTCGATACGCATGGCGCCGAAAAGCTCGCTGCTGCCTTCGTCAACCTCTATCGTTCGAACCAGTCCGCGCCGGAGGATCTCATCGAGGTCTCGGTCCAGGACAGCCGTGGCGGCAAGCGCCGCGAGCATGCCGAGAGTTTACGGGAGCCTTATCAGAAAGGTCCGCGCGACGACTTCGGCGCGAGCATCTGGTTTTCGATTTCGGTCGGTCGCAAGCAGAATGCAGAGCCGCGATGGTTGATCCCGATGCTTTGTCGGAACGGCAATCTGACCAAGCGCGAGATCGGCGCGATCAAGATGCAGCCCGAGGAAACCTACGTCGAGATTTCCGCGGCCAGCGCCGACAGCTTCCTGCAGTCGATCGGTCCAAACAAGACGATGGAGCGCGGCATCCGCGTGACGCCGCTGAACGGCACGCCTGATTTCAGCAAACCTGCCGCCGCAAAACCCTATGCCGGCAAGAAGGCCTTTGGCGAGCGTCGTGAATTCACGGATGAGCGCCCCAAAGGCAATTTCCGCAAGGAAGCCCGCGGCGAGGGCGGGAGCGACGAGCGACGCGACTCGAAGCCTTGGGGCAAGAAGCCGGGCAAGCCGAAGTTCGAGGGCAAGGGGGGCAGCGGCCCTAAGCCCAAGTTCTCGAAAAAGAAGGCATAATGATCCCACCGGCGGCGCAGCCTTGCGTCGCCGCTTGAACCCGCGGAGAGGACAATGGCAGATACCATCGTTTTAACGGTTCCTGTTTTCAGTACCCTTTGCAATGAGGCGTTCAAGCTCCGGCGCGCGGTCTTTGTAGCCGAACAGAATGTACCCGCCGATGAAGAATTCGATGCGCTTGATCTTACTGCGCATCATGTCGTCGCGGTTGCAGGCGGTGAGGTCTGCGGGACGCTCCGGATCATCCATGCGAACGAGCATGTGAAGATAGGCCGCGTCGCCGTCGGCAAGGCATGGCGCGGACATGGTGTCGCAAGCGCGATGTTGACCTATGCGATGAACGAGCACCGATCTGCCCGTGAGAACCGGTTTTATCTGACGGCACAAAGCGATAAAATAGCACTCTACGAACGCTTCGGATTTGCCGCCTTCGGCGACGAATTCCCTGATGGCGGCATACCGCATCTGGCGATGAAGAATTATTGATCCGGCCGAGCGGAATGAGCGGACACCGCCATCCTGAGGCTGAACCAAATCGCGATGCTTTCTTTCCGCGGGATGTCCGCGCCTTTATCGTCGAAAACCTTCACCTGAAACCCGCACCCGGCCTGCAGGAGATAGTTCTCTACACGGCTCATCCCGGCAGTGGGCTGTCGCGCCTCAGAACCAGCGACGCGGAGGATGCGCCGCCGTACTGGGCCTACAACTGGGCTGGTGGAACCCTGCTCGCTCGGCATATTCTGAATTATCCGGACATCGTTAGTGGCCGCCGCGTCCTCGATCTCGGCGCAGGGTCCGGCATCGTCGGGATCGTGGCCCGAAAATGCGGAGCATCCCTCGTGATCGCAGCCGAGATCGACACGAACGCTATCGCGGCGATCGGCCTCAACGCGGCAGCGAACGGCGTCGCGATCGAAGTGACGAGCGCTGACGTGCTTGCCGGCCCACCGCCGGATGTCGATGTCATCCTCGCTGGGGACGTCTTCTACAATCCCCAGCTTGCCGGGAGGGTTTTGCCGTTCCTTGCGGCCAGTCGCAAGGCAGGCGTCGATGTGCTCATCGGAGATCCACGCAGGCAGTCGCTGCCACTCGCAGCCCTAAACCTAGTCGCTGAATACGCTGTCCCCGATTTCGGCGACGGTTCGACCGGGCAGGGGGCGATCGGCGGGGTGTTCACTCTGGCGGACGCCCGCTGATCAAAGACGGCGTTTAGGCCGACGACGTTTCTTGTAGTTTAAGCAAGATCTCGAGCGCCAAATCCGCCATGGCGACTGGAACGAAGACATGATCGTGATGGTAGGCCGCTACCATGTTGCACGGGATTGAGCGGGCTGCCAACGCAGAAGCAACCGCGGCCGTCAGGCCGACACCTTCCAGCGACGAAAAGACTTCAAGAACGATACGCCGCATCGGCGCATCGCAATTAAAGCCGAGTTCCGCGGCTCGGCCTCTCGAGAGGATCAGGGAGGTCCCTTCGTGCTCGCGAAACCATGCAAGAGCATCGGGAACAGCAAGCTGTGCCACATCCTCGTCTGAGGTCACGCAGAATACGAACTCGCCATCCATGAGCGCAGGCGTCATGCGCGAAAGCATGGCCTGTGTGTCTTTGACAGCCTCCTTCGTCATCTCAATCCTGCTTTCTGTTCCCAGGAAACAATCAGGGCAGGCTCGACGACTCAGCCCAGAAGATCAGGCCTCAGCATTATCACCGGGCAGGGACTTCCGGCGGGCAGTTCCGGTGCATGCGGTGGACGAACGATCAAGCAGTCGGACTCGGCGAAGATCTTCATCATGGACGAGTCCTGCTTGGTGAACGGCTTTGTCGCCAGCGCGCCGGATGACGATCGCGACAGCGTGGCTCGGACGTAGTCCTGCCGCTGGTCGTTGGCACGAAGCGTCGCAGCCGCTTCTACGGTCGCCTCGCGTCTGACTGGTGGCAGCGAGGCCAGTTTCCGGATCAACGGTTCAAGGAACAGGATCCCGCAGACTAGGCTCGACACCGGATTACCAGGCAGGCCAATGACATGGGTTTCGCCGAGGCTGCCGACCATCAAGGGTTTGCCCGGGCGCATGGCAATCCGCCAGAAATCGAGCTTCATGCCCGATGCGAGCAGCGTTGCCTGCACCAGATCATGGTCGCCCACCGACGCTCCGCCGAGCGTCACGATGACATCGACCTCGGCCCGCCTTGCGCGCTCGACCGCCGCCGAAATCGCGGCTTTGTCGTCGGGGACGATTCCGAGGTCAAGAACCTCGGCTCCCGCCTTGCGGGCCATGGCAGCGATGCCAAAGGTGCTAGACGCAATGATCTGCGCGGGAGCGGGCGAGCTTCCAGGTGGCAACAATTCGTCGCCGGTCGCAAGCAACGCAACCACCGGCTTGCGCCGGACCTCAAGGGTCGCGTGGTTCATTCCGGCCGCCACGGTCAGGCGAGAGAAGTCCAATACAGTGCCGGCCTTCAGCACCGCTTCGCCTTCGAGAAAGTCCTGGCCGCGAGGCCGGACGTGCTGGCCGGGACGAACTGCAAAGGTCGTGCGGATGCCACCCTCGATTTTTTCCGCATCCTCCTGCAGCAAGACGCTATCCGCACCGGACGGAACCGGGGCGCCGGTGAATATACGGACGGTCTCGCCCTTGCCGACAACGCCCTCAAACCCGTGCCCGGCGGACGACATTCCTATGAGCTTCAACTGACTGCCGGGCTGAGGGGCGTCGTCACCGCGCAAGGCGTACCCATCCATCGCTGACGCGTCGAAAGGCGGCTGGGTCAACCGGGCTGCAACATCGGTCGCGAGCACACGACCGTCGGCCTCCGGCAAGGGGACTGTTTCAAGGGTCTCGATTGGCTCAGCACGCGACAGCAGGCGATCCTGCGCCTCAGCAACCGGCAGCAAGCTCATTTGCCGTACTCCGGATGACGAAAGTCTCCAGACTTGCCGCCAGATTTTTCGAGTAGCCGGATGCCTCCGATTTCCATGGCCTTATCGGCGGCCTTGGCCATGTCGTAGATCGTCAGGCAGGCGACGGAAACGGCTGTCAGGGCTTCCATTTCGACGCCCGTCTTGCCCGTCAGCTTTGCCGTTGCGGTGACGCGCAAGCCAGGGAGATCGGCATCCTCCGTGATGTCGACCGAGACTTTCGTCAACATCAGGGGGTGGCAGAGCGGGATGAGGTTGCTCGTCTGCTTGGCCGCCATGATGCCGGCAAGGCGCGCCGTGCCGATCACGTCGCCCTTTTTCGCGTTGCCCGCGCGAATGAGATCGAGCGTTGCCGTCGCCATCCGCACGTGCCCCTCGGCGGTCGCGATCCTTGTGGTTTCGGCCTTATCGCCGACATCGACCATATGCGCCTCGCCGGAGGCATCAATGTGGGTGAGACCGGATTGGCCGCTCATATCACTCGGCCGCCTGAGCGGCTTCGGCGAATAGGAGCGCGCGCGTCGCCGCCGTAACATCTTCTTTGCGCATCAGGCTCTCGCCAACCAGGAACGTGTTGATGCCTACCGCCTGTAGGCGCTTGCAATCCGCGTTCGTGAATATGCCGCTTTCGCCAACCAACAGGCGATCCTCTGGAACCATCGGCGCCAGCTTTTCGCTGACTTCGAGGCTGACTTCGAATGTCCGCAGATTGCGATTGTTGATGCCAACGAGCGGGGAGGAGAGCTTCAGCGCACGCTCCATTTCCTCGGCATCGTGAACTTCCACCAGTACATCCATGCCGAGGCCGAAGGCCTCATCCTCGAGACGGTTTGCATCGTCATCGGAAAGCGACGCCATGATCAGGAGAATGCAATCGGCACCCCAGGCGCGGGCTTCTTGCACCTGATAGGTCTCGAACATGAAGTCCTTGCGCAGCGCCGGCAGCGAACAGGCGGCACGTGCCGCCATCAGAAATTCCGGCGCGCCCTGGAAACTTGGCGTGTCCGTCAACACCGAAAGACATGCCGCGCCTCCGAGTTCATAGGCCTTGGCCAGCGACGGCGGGTCGAAGTCGGGTCTGATCAGTCCTTTGGAAGGACTGGCCTTCTTGATCTCGGCGATCAGGCCGTACTGGCCGGCCTCACGTTTTGCAACGAGCGAGCGGTGGAAGCCGCGCGGCGCCGATTGATCCGCCTGCATCGCCTTCAGGTCGGCCAGCGACACTTTCGTCTTTGCGGCGGCGATCTCTTCCCGCTTGTATAGTTCGATTTTCTTCAGGATGTCGGTCATGGCTCTATCCTAGTCGATGTCGTTCGACACGGCGACGAGTTTATCGAGGGCTGCCGCCGTCGCACCGCTATCCAGCGATTGCGCAGCAAGCCGCATGCCATCCTTCAGCATCTCAGCCTTGCCGGAGATCACCAGCGAGGCCGCTGCGTTGGCGAGCGCGATATCGCGGTACGCGTTCTTTGCGCCGCTCAGGACGTCGCGCAGCGCCGCCGCATTCACCACGCCGTCGCCACCCTTGATGGCTTCCAGCCGGCAAGGTTCTACGCCGAAATCCGCGGGCGACAGTTCGAAGGTGCGGATCTTGCCGCCCTCGAGTGCCGCGACGCTCGTCTGTCCCGTCGTGGTGATTTCGTCGAGGCCGTTGCCGTGGACAACCCACACGCTTTCCGAGCCGAGATCGCGCATGACCTCGGCAATCGGAACGACCCACTGCGGCGCGTAAACGCCAAGCAACTGGCGGCGGACACCGGCCGGATTGGAGAGAGGGCCAAGCAGATTGAAGATGGTGCGCGTGCCAAGTTCGACACGCGTGGGTCCAACGTGACGCATCGCAGAGTGATGCTGCTGGGCAAACATGAAGCCCACGCCAGCTTCGCGAATGCAGCGCGAGATCACCTCGGGCGTTACATCCAGCTTGACGCCGAGGGCAGCGAGGCTGTCGGCGGCGCCCGATTTCGAGCTCAGTGCCCGATTGCCATGCTTTGCAACAGGGACACCCGCACCGGCCACGATAAGGGCAGCCAGCGTCGAGATATTGTAGGTCCCGCTTGCGTCACCGCCGGTCCCGACGATGTCGATTGCATCCGCCGGGGCATCGACGGTCAGCATCTTGGAGCGCATCGTCGTCACAGCGCCGACAATCTCGTCGACCGTCTCACCGCGGACGCGCAATGCCATCAGGAAGCCCCCGATCTGCGAAGGGGTTGCCTGACCGGACATCAGTATGTCGAAGGCCTCGCGGGCCTCCTCACGTGTCAGAGGCTCGCGGCTTGCAGCCTTCGCCAAAAGCGGCTTCAGATCGGTCATGCGCTTAATGTTCCCCTTAGCGGACTGCCGCCTGTTCGGCGAGAGGTTGATTGACCGATGCGCCGTACTGCGTCTGCAGCAAGTTGACCATCTGATCGAGAATGTCGTCGCCGGCAGCGTTTGCAGTTGACGTGATCTGTTGGTCCTGGTTGTTGAGAACGTCACCCGTCGGTTCCGTGTTGACTTCAGTGACCTTGAGCAGAATCTGCGTCGTCGGGTCGCCACCAACGGCGCTAGCAATGGTGTCGATCGGGCCGGAGAACGCGGCAATGACACCGGCCCTGCCGAGAACGGCGTCGTCGGTGCCGCGGGTGATACCACTCTTGCTTTCGACCGTAATGCCGAGCGGTGCAGCGATATCGGCCAGCGACGTTCCCTTCTGCGCCTGCTGCTTCAGCTCTTCGGCTTTTTTGGCGAGTTCGAGCTTCTGCTGTTCGGCGGTCCAGTCGGCGATTGCCTTATCCTTCACTTCGCTGAGCGGCCGATCACGCTCCGGCGTGATGTCGCGGACGTCGAACCAAAGATAGCCGTCGGTGCCGATCGAGAGGGAAGGAGCGTCAGCCCCAGCCTCAGTCTTGAAGGCAGCCCCAAGAACCTGCTGCTTGGCCGGAATATCCTTGACCTCGTTGCCGTCCCTATCGAGACCGGTCGCATCGACGGCGTCGATCACGATCGCCTTGAGCTTGAGCTGCTCTGCAATCTGTTCCAGCGTCGAGCCCGACCCGCGCAGATCCTCGATCTGATCGTGAACGTTGATGAGTTCCTGCGAGGCGTTGGAAACGGCCAATTGCTTGCGGATCTCTTCCTTGACCTCGTCAAGGGTCTTGACGCTCTCGGGCTTGATGTTGCTGACACGGACGATGACTGGGCCGAAGGTGCCATCGACAACGGGCGTCGTTCCGCCATCCTTCGAGACGGCGAAGGCCGCATCCGCGATCGCCTGATCCGGCACCTTGTCCTTGGAGAACTCGCCCAGGAACACGTCCGCTGCCGTCTTGCCCTGATCGGTCACCAGTTGATCGAACGTCGTGCCGGTCTTCAGCGCGGCCAGCGCGGCATTGGCAAGATCCTTGTTCTGGAAGGTCAACTGCTCGATCGTACGGGCCTCTGGCGTGCGGAAGCTCTCCTTTCGCTTTTCGAAATCCTCGCGGATCTGGTCGTCCGTAACGGAGGCGGCATCGGCGATGTCTTCCGGTTGCAGCTTCAGGAACGCGATCTTGCGGTATTCCGGCGCGCGGAAGCGCGTCTTGGCGCCTTCGAACCACTTGGCGAGGACATCCTCGGCAGGCGCCTTGATCGGCTCGATATTGGCGTTGGTCAGCAGCAGGTAATCGATACCGCGACTTTCCTGGCGGTAAAGCTTGAGCGCATCGACGAGCGTTTTCGGCGCCGTGAAGCCGTTCGATACTGCATCGACGATCTGGCTCCGAACGGCGACCTTGCTGCGCTCCTTGATGTAATCATCTTCGCGGATGCCGGCATTGCGCAGGCGCGACGTAAAGAGGGTACGGTCGAACTGGCCATTCACCGCCTTGAAGGCTGGATCGTCGCCGATCAGCTGCGCAAGCCGATCCTGCGACAGGCCAAGGTTCATGTCTTCCGCCAACTGATCGAGCGATGCGCCGGCGACCAACTGTGCCAGAACCTGCTGCTCCACACCGAAGGCCCGGGCCTGCTCGGGTGTCAGGCGCATGCCGAACTGCTGGCTGAGATTTGCGACCTGCCGCTGGTAGGCCAGGCGAAACTCGTTGACGTCGACGTGCTGGTCTCCGACGCTGACAACCGTCGTGCTCGTGCCGCCCGATATCAGTGAGCGCGACACGCCCCAAATACCAAAAGAGGCGACAAGTAGCAGCATGAGGAGCTTGGCAACCCAGGTGTGAGCAGCTCTTCGCAGAAGATCGAACATCGAAACGCAAACCTCGCATTATATTCGCCCGTTCGCGGGCAAAGCTTTTGACGTTCCTTAGAACAAAGCCAGCAGGAAATGAAGGGTTATCGCACGAAAACATCTGCGCTATATGTGCAGTCATACTGGAGCGCCTGGCGCCGCAAAAGAGACCGGACATCGGAACCTTTCCCAGCACTAATTCGTTGAAGAGCATCCGGAAAAAGAGGAGCAGACCATGGCCGATATGAAAACCGCCTCCGCCCAGTCCGCAACCGCGCGTGTGAAGGCGGAGATCGCGGCAGACGATCTTTCCGCACAGGTCGCCGCATTGCGCGAAGACCTTGCACGCCTGTCCGAAAGCGTTGTGGCGCTTGGACACGGCGCCAAGACCGCCGTCGCCGACGAGGCATCGGTCATGACGGAGCGGCTGCGCGACAAGGTAAGGGAGGAACCTATCTTCGCGCTCGCCGTGACAGCCGGCGTCGCTTACCTTTTTGGATTGATGAGCCGTCGATAGAGCGAACGGTGTTTGACCAGGCAAGGGCCGGGCGTGTTGGCGCCCGGCTTTTGGTTTCTAACTAGCGACGTATGACTCGCCCAACGGCAATGAGCAGGCACGCGCCGACGAAGCCAGCAATCAAATACCCGAGCCAGCCGGCAAGCGCGATGCCCAGCCCAGAGAGGATGGCGTTCGCAACGATCGCGCCCACAATGCCAAGAATGATGTTCATCAACAGGCCCATGTTGCTGTTCATGAACTTTTCCGCCAGCCACCCGGCAATGCCGCCGATAATGATAGCTGCTACCCAACCTACGCCTGCGTCTTCCATATGATTTTCCTTCCAGAGAAACTACGAAGTCAACGCTCGAGGCGGAAATTGAGGCCTCTGTAACGGCCGGGGCAGTGCATGGCAGAAGAGGTATGCTTTTGGCAGCGTAAGGCAGGTCAAACGCAAAGGCTGCGCAAATGTCCAATGCCGGCAGTCAGACTCAATTCCCCCGAGAGAAAAGATAGGCGATCCGTTTGGTTGCGCAACGCAAATGTGTTCGCCCTAAAACGAGGACAACGGCGGCAAAGTCCGTGCGATCGACCTCACATCCCTTCAAACACACTTTCCGAACAATCTTCGACGGCCCCCCTTAACGCAGCCACAACCACTGGACGTCCTTTTGCAAAACACTCGACGTGGTGTCGAGTACGCCTTGAGAGATGCTGAATGGTTCCGCCAGGCAGGCACAAATTCATCAGCTGGCAAGTCGCGAACAAAACACCATATCACGGGGTCATCACGTTTTGACGACAACGTCGGAAATGCATACCAATCGTCGTACTTTCCGGTATATCAGTCGCGTAGGAATAATACCAATATGCGATCAGTTTTGTTCCGGAAGACGAGTCCGGAGCTCTCTCGTCGGATGGCGCCCGCAAAATCCATCACACTTCCGTGATGGTTTCAGATGGCTGATTATACCGTGAATCGCTTTGCCGACCCCCCTTGTGTCATCGAAAAAGCTCATTCTCAACGAAATCGCGCGTTTCCTTAAGCAATTGCTTGCTCAACCTGCAATCTATGTCATGGTAGCTTCCTCACATGAGAGGGGTTCTAGCTATGATTAATCTTCAATCGGTTCGTAATGACACTACTCATGATCAACGCCTGCTCGATTGCCGCGCCGATGTTGAACCCGCGCTCCATCAGATCATCCGCGATGCGCAACTAAAGGGGTGGGCGCCGGCGGAAGTGGCGATGGCAATAGCGGATGCAGCGGATGACTACATTCTGTTGTTGGCCAGCAGGAAGGCGACTTCGCATTGATAGGCGTCACATTGCTAATGGGGCGAGGACGAGGACACCGGATCTGCGGGCAAGGCAGCAGCATTTGCCCGCAGGAAAGATCTCCGCACATCCAGGCATCGCGGCACCGGGGTAGTGAATAGCGTTTCCGGCACGCCAGTAGAGTGATGACATCACGGAGTGGAGTTCAACCCACTACCAACAGGACGAAAATCTGCGACCTGTCGGATAAAATCAGGTGAGTTTCGCTTCATCGTGCCTCACGCCGCATAGCGATGCCCCAGAGGATCTGGAACTCGCCGGCGGTAGCGGATTCGTGAACTGTGCCGTGGCAAAGGGCGCCGTAATTCTCGCCCGGGCTTGCGATGACACGCTAGATTGCGCGCGCGGCGGTGAGCAATGGCCCTCCCGGAGGAGCGCGGACGCACATATTTCTCACATTTCTGGCGGCCGTGGCGCTGATCGGCCTTTCCACAATCACCTCAGCCTGCACCACAAACCCTGATCAGACCTCATCAATCGGGTCGTCATCGGCCTATCTACGCGATCGCTCTGTAAATCCAGCCTGTGCAGATGGGTTCAGACCTAGTAACGGCCGCCCGTGCAGCTATTAGACACGAACGTGGTGCGAGGACGCAAGGCAGTCGCCGTCCCAAACTATACTAAGTCTTTGATTTCATGGTGAGAGCGTCGGGGTTCGAACCCGAGACCTACTGATTAAAAGTCAGTTGCTCTACCGGCTGAGCTACGCTCTCCCTGAAGCCGAGCGGTGCGTCCGGCTGGAAGTGCGCGGAACATATGCAGGTGCCCCATTGCGGTCAACCAAAAAATCACCGTTCCCTGTGCATTAGGCACATTTCTTGCGACTGGGCCTGAAAAGGCGGCCCCCTGGAAAGGGCCAAAAAGAAAAGCGCCCGAAGGCGCTTTGTAAAAGTTGGGGGAAACGAGGTCATGAACCGGGCGGAGGAAAGTTCGAATATAGTGTTGACGACCCGGAGAAAGCGGAAAAATCCGGGTATACTTTCGCGCCGCCGAGTCCGCTTGGCTCGGCTCACAATCTCAGCATATAAATGCGCGACGGATCAGAAGGTTCCACCGAAAAAGATTTAATCGAATCAATCCTTTCCGAGGCTGGTCGATACCTTCACAAAGTCACATGACGCTCTAGCTAGCTCCTTGTACAGACAAGGAGACTGCGATGACCAGCGTGACCACACCCACAACGACCACCCGAAAAGTGTTGCGCGGGCGACCTTACAGCCTCGGTGAGTTTGCCAGGAAGTATCGACTAGAGGAAACCGAGGCAAAGCGGCTCTATGAGAAGTTCGGGCCATCGGCCACGGAACTCGATCTGCTCATGGCCGCCAAGCGGCGTCTACCGGTTCATTGATGGTTCTATCAAACGCATAAGGACTGCAGCAAATCGAGTGGATTCGCTTTTGTCGCCGTTGCGGTGTGGCCATCGCTCGGTCAGTCCGGCGAGGGGCTGCAGCTCTCCACGACGGTTCTGCAGTTTCAGCGGCTGCAGATCGAAGAGGTCGAAGGCCAGCTTAAGAGCGACGGCCAATACAAAGCGAATCCTCTCGGTCCCATTTCAGCCTACGGAAACTGAACTTTCATTACCAAGATTTCATTTCATTCGACCGTCATTTCGTGCCAATCCGGGCCGATGCTAATCTGCCGTTCAGCTTCGACATGATCATCTTGCGGGCGGCTGCGTTGGCAGCATGTTGATCGAGGTCGGAATGAACGACGTCAAGACTATGCACGAAACCAAGCCGACCAAGGCGAGCGCCGACCTGGCGACCGTCCTTGCGGCTTCACGCAAACAGTCGAAGGGCCGTTGGCGTGGTCGCCTATTGGTATTGCTTCTGCTGATTCTTGCGGCCGGCGGGGTGGCCTATTTCTATGCGCGGCAAGAAGGCAACCAATACAGCTACGCCACTCAACCTATCAAACGCGGCGACCTGACCGTGCTGGTTACGGCAACCGGATCCGTGCAGCCGACAGAGCAAGTGGATATATCAAGCGAGCTGTCGGGAACGGTTCGCGAGGTGAACGTCGACTATAACAGCGAGGTCAAGGCCGGCGAGGTTCTTGCCGCTCTCGATACGAACAAGCTTGAGGCGGACGTCAAGAGTTCGCGGGCGAAACTCGATTCGGCCAAGGCGAATGTCGTGAAGGCGACCGCCGACCTCGAGTCGGCCCAGAGCTCGTTCCAGCGAGCCCGCAACCTCGTTCAGAGCAACGTTTCTACGCAGCAGAGCCTCGAAGATGCGCGCTACAAGTTCGATTCCGCGGTTGCCGCAAAGGACATCAACGTCGCTGCCGTGCTCTCTGCGGAGGCCGATCTGCGGCTGGCCGAAGTCAACCTCGCCAAGGCGAAGATCGTCTCGCCGATCAACGGCGTGATTCTCACGCGTTCGGTCGATCCCGGCGCAACGGTCGCAGCGTCCTTGTCCGCGCCGGTGCTGTTCGTCATCGCCGGCGATCTGCGGAAGATGGAACTGCAGGTCGATGTCGACGAGGCCGATGTCGGTCAGATTGCCGTCGGCCAGAAGGCGACGTTCACGGTTGATGCCTATCCCAACCGGACCTTTCCGGCCGAGATCAAGCAGATTCGATTTGCATCCGAGACCACGAACAACGTTGTGACCTACAAGGCGATCCTGTCGGTCGACAATGCTGACCTGTTGCTGCGTCCTGGCATGACCGCGACGGCTGATGTCACCGTTGAGGCAGTCGAGAATACCCTGATGATCCCAAATTCGGCCCTTCGCTATGCCCCCCCGGCTGCAGAGTCTCCCCGCGGCCGCGGCATCTTCGGCCTGCTCCGACCACCGCGCATGGGGCCACGGAGCGGCAACCAAGGCGAAGCCCTGACCGGAGCAAAGCGGCGCGTATGGCTGCTGAAAGCAGGCAAGCCGGCACCAGTGATCATCCAGGTGGGGTCTTCCGACGGGCAATTCACTCAGATCGTTTCCGGTGACCTGAAGGAAAGCGATACGGTGATTACCGACGCTACGCAGGCGAAGTAGGCGAGGCTCACGATGCAGAGCCCGGCACTTATCGAATTCAAGCAGGTCTCGAAGATCTATGGTCAGGGAGAGGCGGCCATCCGCGCCCTCGACCGGGTGGATCTGTCGATCCGCGAACACGAATTCGTCGCCATCATGGGACCTTCCGGCTCGGGCAAGTCGACGGCCATGAACATTCTTGGTTGTCTCGATGTGCCCACCGACGGCGACTACATTTTCCAAGGCGTCTCAACACAGGGCTTCGACCGCAGCCAACTGACATTGCTGCGCCGTCATATGCTCGGCTTCGTATTCCAGGGGTTCAACCTGCTGCCGCGCACCTCGGCGTTGGAGAATGTCGAGTTGCCGCTGATCTATCGCGGCATGCATGCAAGCGAGCGCCACCGCAAGGCCAAGGAGGCGCTCGGGCTTGTGGGGCTTTCCGGGCGTGAGCATCACAAGACGCAGGAACTGTCCGGCGGCCAGCAGCAACGTGTCGCGATTGCCCGGGCGATCGTGACCGAGCCCTCGCTGCTTCTCGCGGATGAGCCAACCGGCAATCTGGACACGAAGACCAGCGTAGAGATCATGGACCTGATGACGCGACTGAACCGCGAACAGGGCATCACGATCGTCATGGTCACGCACGAGCCCGATATTGCTGCCTACGCTCAGCGCCTGCTGCGTTTCATAGACGGCAAGCTCGAGACCGAGGTCGAGCATCGCGGGAGGGCGGATCATGTTCTTTGAGACGCTGAAACTTGCGCTGCGTGCGATCAGCCGGAACATGCTTCGTTCCTTCCTCACGGTGCTCGGCGTGGTCATCGGGGTGGCGGCCGTCATCGCGTTGGTGACGATCGGCAACGGTACGACCGCCCAGGTTTCGGCCGAGCTTTCACGGCTCGGCACCAACATGCTGTTTGCGCGCCCGGGTCAGTTCGGTCCTGGTCGCCCAAGCTCGGAAGCACGCCGCTTCACGATCAAGGACGTCGACGCCATTCGCGATCAGGTCAATGGCCTGCGCGCCGCGGCGCCGCTCAATCAGACGACCGCGACCGTCATCTACGGCGGGCAGAGCCACTCGACGACCGTGATGGGGACGAACAACGACTACTTCATCGCGCAGGACTGGGACATGGCGATCGGCCGCACCTTTGACGCGGCGGAAGAACGCGGACGCCCGCGCTGCATCCTCGGAGAAACGGTACGCTCGCAACTCTTCGGCGCCGCCGATCCCACGGGACAGCAGATTCGCGTCGGCAAGGTTTCGTGCAGCATCATCGGCGTCCTTGCCAAGCGCGGCCAGTCCGGCATGGGCAACGATCAGGACGATGTCGTCGTCATGCCCGTCAAGGTCTATCAACGCCGGGTCGGCGGCAAAGCGAACGCCAATGTCCAGATGATCGTGATCTCGGCGCGCGACGGGGTGTCGACATCGAAAGTTCAGACCGAAACCGAAAACCTGCTTCGGGAGCGGCGCAAGATCGTACCGGGACGTGACGATGACTTCAGCGTCAATGACATGACGCAGATTGCTGACGCAATGACCGGTACCACGACACTGTTGACCAGCTTGCTCGGAGCGGTCGCCGCGATCAGCCTGCTTGTCGGCGGGATCGGGATCATGAACATCATGCTGGTGTCAGTGACCGAGCGCACCCGCGAGATCGGCATACGCCTGGCGATCGGCGCACTGGAAAACCAGGTGCTGCTGCAGTTCCTTGTCGAGGCGGTGGCACTCTCCGTGTTTGGTGGGATCGCAGGGATTTTGCTGGGGGTCAGCCTTGGTTATGGAGCAGTGACCGTGCTGAAGGTGCCGTTCGTGGTCAGCCCCACGATGATCGCTGTGGCGTTCGCGTTCTCCGCCGCGATAGGGATGGTCTTCGGTTACTTCCCCGCTCGCAGTGCGGCACAGCTCAACCCGATCGACGCATTGAGGCACGAGTGAGCGGAGGCGCCTGGTTTCGGCCGGGCCGCTGCTCTGCATGCCTCATAGGGTTAGGCGCGAGGCGCTGGCTAGCGCTCTTGCGTCACCACTCGCTGCAAGGCCATTTGCCATTTCACCGTGATTGAGAAGACGCATCGCCGGAAGATCCAGGCGCTCCCGCGGCTTGCCGTTCGAAAGAACGCTGATATATCATTAACGTTACAGTCGCTTCGCAACACGCATACACTTTCTGGAGCCGAATACGCGGATGCAGAACTCACTCAGCCACCGTGCCTATCTCACCCTGGAACATGCGATCGTGACGCTGACGTTGCAGCCGGGCGCCTTGGTTACCGAGAAGCATCTGATCGACCTTGCCGGTCACGGACGCACGCCGGTGCGCGAAGCGATCCAGAAGCTGGCGTGGCAAGGGCTCATCGTGGTGAAGCCGCGTGTCGGGCTGCAGGTGGCCGAAATCAAGCCGACGGACCATGAGAACGTCATGCAGGTTCGCCGCGAGCTCGAGCCGATCGCTGCCGCCCTGGCAGCCGACTTTGCGACATCAGAGCAGCGCAGGGAACTGGGTGAATGTGCCCAGACGATGGAAATGTCCGCCACGACCGGCGACTTGGCGGCATTCTTCGCCGCGGACAAGACCTTTGACGAAATCCTGGAAGAAGCCTGCCCGAACAGTTTCATAACATCGGCGCTCGGACCGGTTCAGACCCATTCCCGTCGGCTCTGGTCTGCATCCAGCAGTCCCGACAGGATGGATCAATCCATCTCTCTGCACGTCGAGGTCATACGGGCCATTCAGCAGGGCAGATCCCAGGACGCCAACCGGACGATGGGCGCCCTCATCAAGTATCTCAGTGGCCACAATTGAAAACGGCCCCATTTCGGGGCCGTGAACGCTTCTATCTTGGCTGATTTAGCCGACGAATGCCCGCTCGATAACGAACTCCGCCGGCTTGCTGTTTGCGCCCTCGTTGAGGCCAGCCTTTTCCAGCAGTTCCTTGGTATCTTTCAGCATCGCCGAGGACCCGCAGATCATACCGCGATCGATTGATGGATCGAGCGGCGGAACGCCGAGATCGGTGAAAAGCTTGCCCGCCGAGATCAAATCCGTGATGCGGCCGCGATAGGCGAAGTCTTCGCGGGTGACCGTCGCGTAGTGGCGCAGCTTGTCGCCGACTATCTCCTGCAGAAGTTCGTCGTTCTTGATTTCCTCGACGAGATCGAAGCCGTACTTCAGTTCCGCTACGTCGCGGGTCGTGTGCGTGAGGATGACTTCCTCGTACTTCTCGTAGGTTTCTGGATCGCGGATCAGGCTCGCGAAGGGGGCGATACCGGTGCCGGTCGAAAACATATAGAGACGACGGCCGGGCGTCAGCGCGTCAAGCACCAGCGTGCCCGTCGGCTTCTTGCGCATCAGAACCTGGTCGCCTGGCTTGATCGCCTGCAGATGCGAGGTCAGCGGACCATCCGGGACCTTGATCGAGAAAAACTCCAGCTCCTCCGCCCAAGCGGGGCTTGCGATCGAATAGGCGCGGAAAATCGGCTTGCCTTCGACCATCAGCCCGATCATCGCGAATTCGCCGGACCGGAAACGGAAACCCTGCGGGCGCGTCATCGTGAACCGGAACAAGCGGTCCGTATAATGCGTCACGCTAAGCACAGTTTCGGCATAGACTCCGGCCGGAATCGGGGAGGCGAAGTCTTCGGTCTTTGCAGGGGCGTTCATTTCGGTATCGGATCCCGTATTCATCGCACAATGTTATCGATGCCAGCGAGATATTACAAATAGTGTCGGGATTAAAGGTATTCCATTCTTTCTCATGCGACTTACACGAAATATGCGTGTCATCGTCAGGATTCCTGCCCCTTGCGTCGCTTCGTCGCTTTTGCGCTGGCGAAGCGAAGCAAAGGATGCATATTAAGCCAAAAACCGCGTCTGCCATGCGCGGACGCCATAGGCTGCTCGGGGAAACATGAAGATTTTCAATTACAAGCGCGTACCTTACGCGGAGATGCGCGCATTTTCCGTCCATATTCTGACGGCATCCGGATCTTTTCTCGCGTTCCTCGGCGTGGTCGCTGCTGCCGAGCACCGGTTCATCGACATGTTCTGGTGGCTCGGCCTTGCGCTTCTAGTTGACGGTATCGACGGACCGATTGCTCGCAAGGTGAGCGTCAAGGAGGTGCTGCCAAATTGGTCGGGCGATACGCTCGACAATATAATTGACTATGTCACCTACGTTCTATTGCCGGCCTTTGCCCTCTACCAGAGTGGCATGATCGGCGAACCATGGTCCTTCGTGGCGGCAGGCATGATCGTCGTATCGAGTGCAATCTACTACGCGGATACCGGAATGAAGACGGACGAGTACTTCTTCTCTGGCTTCCCAGTAGTCTGGAACATGATCGTCTTTACGCTTTTCGTCATCGATGCCAGCGCGATCACAGCACTTGTCGTCGTCATCGTTTCCGTCATCCTGACCTTCCTGCCGATCAATTTTCTCCATCCTGTCCGCGTCCAGCGCCTGCGTCCGCTCAACCTCGGTGTTTTCTTCCTATGGTCGGCGCTCGGAATGTATGCGCTTCTGACGCATTTCGTGATCCCGCAGTGGGCGCTTGTCCTCTTTATCCTTAGCGGTATCTACCTCTACTGCGTCGGCGCCGTGCTGCAGTTCTTCCCGGCGCTTGGACGTAGAGCCTAGGAGAAGACGATGGCAAAGACGCAGGCGGTCTCATTCAGCAGGACCGGTGGACCCGAGGTTCTTGAATATGTCGATATCGACCTGCCGCCGCCCGGCGCAGGCGAAGTGCAGATCAAGCATGCAGCCATCGGCCTTAACTTCATAGACGTCTACTTCCGGACAGGTCTCTACAAGGCGCCGCATATGCCTTTCGTGACGGGTAAGGAGGCGGCTGGCACTGTCATCGCTGTCGGGCCTGATGTAGAGGATTTCAAAATTGGCGATCGGGTCGCCTATGCCGGTGCGGATGGCGCATACAGCGTCGAGCGGAACGTCGAGACCAAGCACCTCGTCAAGGTGCCGGATGGAATTCCCCTGGAAACCGCAGCCTCGATGATGTTGAAGGGAATGACTGCGGAATACCTGCTCAACCGGACATACAAGGTTGGCCCGGATACGACGATCCTGTTTCACGCCGCCGCCGGTGGCGTCGGCCTCATCGCAGGCCAATGGGCCAAGGCGCTCGGGGCAACGGTGATCGGCACCGCGGGGTCAGATAGCAAGGTGCGTTTGGCACTCGAGCATGGCTACGATTACGTTATCAACTATAACACCGAGAATTTTGTAGAGAGCGTGCGCGAGATCACCGGTGGGGCAGGGGTCCACGTCGCCTACGACTCGATTGGCCGCGACACGTTTCCGCAATCGCTCGACTGCCTGCGACGGTTCGGCATGTTCGTCTCGTTCGGCCAATCCTCAGGACCGATCGAGAACTTCACCCTTGCCATGCTCGCGCAGAAGGGATCGCTCTTTGCAACACGGCCCACGCTTTTCGCCTACATCGCAACACGCGAAGAGCTAACCAATTGTGCAAACGCGTTATTTGATGTTGTTTTGAGCAACAAAGTGCGTATCAATATCAACCAAACCTATCCATTGCGTGAAGTCGGACGGGCTCACATGGATCTGGAGTCCAGAAGAACTACCGGAACTACGCTGCTGATCCCATAATGACCCGAATGGGCAGGGTCGGCAGAGAGAAATGAGGGGAACGTGTCGTTATCTGATGTGCCGGGTTCCGGCGCGTTATTGTCTGTCCAGCAACTGACGAAACTCTTCGGCAGCTTTGCTGCCTGCAACCACATCGACCTCGATATCGCCCACGGCGAAATCCATGCTCTCCTTGGTGAAAACGGCGCCGGCAAATCGACGCTCGTCAAGATGCTGTTCGGCGTACTCGAACCGACCGAGGGCCATATCCTGTGGGAGGGCCAGCCGGTTTCGATCGGTTCGCCGGGTGATGCCCGCAAGCTCGGTATCGGCATGGTCTTTCAACACTTCTCGCTCTTCGAGGCGTTGACGGTTGCTGAAAACATCGCGCTTTCCCTTGATGACAGCATTCCGATCGGCAGGATTGCGGAAGAAGCAAGGGCGCTCTCGCGCGCCTATGGATTGCCGCTCGACCCTCATGCCCACGTCGCCGATCTTTCCGTCGGCGAACGCCAGCGCATCGAGATCGTGCGTGCGCTGCTGCAAAACCCCAAACTCATTATCCTCGATGAGCCGACTTCGGTGCTGACGCCGCAGGAGGCCGACAAGCTTTTCGAAACACTCTTCAAGCTGAAGGCGGAGGGCAAATCGGTCCTCTACATCAGTCATCGGCTCGAGGAGGTCCAGCGCATCTGCGACCGGGCGACCGTGTTGCGCAACGGAAGCGTCACCGGCGCCTGTGATCCACGCCAGGAAACGCCTGCCTCGCTTGCCCGCATGATGGTTGGCAGCGACGTCGCAACCGTCACTCATCCCGATCGCGGCAACAAGGGCGACGTGCAGCTTTCCGTCAGCAATCTTTCCGTCTCCGCCCGCACGCCCTTTGCCATGCCCCTCAAGGACGTATCCCTGACGGTTCGGTCGGGTGAGATCCTGGCGATTGCGGGTGTCGCCGGCAACGGCCAGGGCGAACTTTTCGATGCGCTCTCTGGAGAGTATCCCGTGAGCTCGCCGGATGCGATCACCATCCGCAAGAAGGCGGTGGGCACCCAGGGTATCACGGCACGGCGTCTGCTTGGCGCCGGGTTCGTGCCGGAAGAACGCCATGGCCATGCGGCCGTCTCCGCCATGAAGCTTTCCGACAACCTTGTGCTGGCGCGAAGCCAATCCGACCGCAGGGGCTTCCTCGGTGGTTCTTTTCTCAAGGTGATCCGTCGCGGTGCCGTCAAGACCGCGACAAAGCGGATTGCCGACGCGATGGACGTGCGCAAGAGCGGAGAGGACCCTGCGGCGGGATCGCTTTCTGGCGGAAACCTGCAAAAGTTCATCGTTGGGCGTGAACTCGACCGACAACCGGCGGTTCTCGTTGTTAATCAGCCGACGTGGGGCGTCGACGCGGGAGCCGCGAGTCGCATTCGTCAGGCCCTCGTCGATCTGGCGCGCAACGGCTCGGCAGTCGTCGTCATCAGCCAGGATCTTGACGAAATATTTGAAGTCGCAACGGAGATTGCCGTGATTTCTGAGGGGCGACTTTCGCAACCCTTCCCGGCGGGAGAACTGTCTCGAGAGAAGATTGGCCTTCTGATGGGCGGCCTGCACGAAGGCAAGACCGCGTCGGAGACGGCCAATGCGCATTGAGCTCGAGAAGCGGCCGCAAGCGTCGAAGCTCTATGGTTTCGTCTCACCGTTACTGGCATTGGTGCTGACGCTGATTGCCGGCGGGATCATGTTCGCCATTTTGGGCAAGAACCCCGTCGAAGCGCTGGATGCCTTCTTCCTCGAACCCTTGCTGGAAGTCTGGTCGCTGCATGAGCTTGCCGTTAAGGCAGCGCCCCTGATCATGATCGGCGTCGGGTTGGCGGTCTGCTATCGTTCCAATAACTGGAATATCGGCGCCGAGGGTCAATTTACGATCGGCGCGATAACTGGCTCGATCCTGCCGATCGTGTTTACAGAATGGCACTCGCCTCTCGTGCTGCCCTTGATGCTTGTCATGGGTGCGATCGGCGGTGCGTTGTTTGCGGCCATTCCAGCGCTGCTGAAGGCGCATTTCAATACCAACGAAATCCTGACGAGCCTAATGCTTGTCTATATTGCGCAGCTGTTTCTGGATTGGCTGATCCGCGGCGCCTGGCGCAATCCGCAAGGCTTCAACTTTCCCGAAAGCGTGCCGTTTCCACCCGAAGCCACACTGCCGGCGATCTGGGAAGAGTCGGGCCGCGCCCATTGGGCATTCGTGTTCGCGATTGTCGCAGCGCTTCTCGTCTGGTTCATGCTGAAATACACGCTGAGAGGATTCGAGATCGTGGTGCTCGGCCAGTCCGAGCGGGCAGGGCGCTTCGCCGGCTTTTCGTCCAAGAAGATGATCTGGTTCAGCTTTCTGTTCTCGGGGGCACTTGCAGGACTTGCCGGCATCTCCGAAGTATCGGGATCGATCGGACACCTGCAGCCTGCGATTTCTCCAGGCTACGGCTTCACGGCGATCATTGTTGCGTTTCTCGGACGCCTGAACCCACTCGGCATCATCGCATCCGGCCTTGTGCTCGCGCTGACTTACCTCGGCGGCGAGGCGGCGCAGCTTTCGCTCGGCGTATCCGACAAGGTCACCCGCGTCTTCCAGGGCTTGCTGCTCTTCTTCGTGCTCTCCTGCGACACGCTCATCTACTACAAGATCCGTATCGTCTGGTTGCGGGTCCGGGGAGGCGTCGCGTGAGCATCTTCGAAGCTATTCTGCTGACCGTCATCACAGCGTCCACACCTCTCGTTATTGCAGCCTTGGGCGAACTCGTCGCCGAACGATCCGGTGTTCTAAATCTCGGCGTCGAGGGCATGATGATCATGGGGGCCGTCGCGGCCTTCGCCAGCGCTCAGATTTCGGGGTCTCCCTATATCGGGCTGCTGGGCGGCATTGTCGCCGGCGCACTGTTTTCACTGCTGTTCGGTTTCCTTACCCTCACGCTGGTCGCAAACCAGGTGGCGACTGGCCTGGCGTTGACGATCCTCGGCCTTGGGGTGTCGGGAATGCTGGGTGAGGGCTATGTTGGCGTACCGGGCGTTCGCCTCGCGCCGATCGTCATTCCCTACCTCTCCGACATTCCGCTCATCGGATCCGTCCTGTTCAGGCAGGATCTGACATTCTACCTGTCGCTGGCTTTGCTCTTCGGCGTGAGCTGGTTCCTGTTCCGCAGCCGCACCGGCCTGAAGCTGCGCGCGATCGGCGACAGTCACGGTTCAGCGCACGCTCTCGGCATCAGGGTCATCCGCACGCGCTACCTCGCCGTGATGTTCGGTGGTGCCTGCGCGGGGCTCGCCGGAGCGCAGCTTTCCCTCGTTTATACGCCGCAATGGGTGGAGAACATGTCTTCCGGCCGTGGCTGGATCACACTCGCCCTCGTCGTCTTCGCATCCTGGCGTCCATGGCGGGTTTTTGCGGGTGGCTACCTCTTCGGCGCGGTCACGATCTTGCAGCTTCATGCACAGGCTTTTGGCGTTGGAATTCCGGCCCAATTTCTGTCGATGCTCCCTTATGCTGCCACTATTGTGGTCCTTGTCATCATTTCTCATAATCGCCGTACGACGTTGATCAACACGCCTGCGTCGCTGGGAAAACCGTTCGTGCCGGAGCGCTAAACAGAAGAATGAGACGCGCTTCCGGAAATTACAAACTAACAGGGGTTATCATGAAAAAACTCGCATTTGCATTTGCCGCATCAGCTGCCGCGGTCCTGAGCGTCGGTTCGTCCGCGCAGGCCGCTGACAAGACCAAGGTCTGCTTCGTCTACGTTGGGTCACACACGGACGGTGGTTATTCCCAGGCTCACGATCTCGGTCGCCAGCAGATCCAGAAGGAATTCGGCGATAAGATCGACACGCCCTACCTCGAAAACGTACCGGAAGGCCCCGACGCCGAGCGTGCGATCGAGCGTCTGGCGCGTTCGGGCTGCAAGCTGATCTTCACGACGTCCTTCGGCTTCATGGATGCCACCGTGAAGGTCGCCGCCAAGTTCCCGAACGTGAAGTTCGAACACGGCACCGGCTACAAGTCCGGCCCGAACCTCGCGACCTATAACTCGCGCTTCTACGAAGGGCGCTACATCCTCGGCCAGATCGCAGCCAAGACGTCGAAGAACCACGGTGCTGCTTACATCGCCTCATTCCCGATCCCGGAAGTGGTCATGGGCATCAACGCCTTCGAACAGGGTGCCCGCTCCATCGATCCGGACTTCAAGCTGAAGGTCATCTGGGTGAACACCTGGTTCGACCCGGGCAAGGAAGCCGATGCAGCAAAGGCCATGGTCGACCAGGGCGTCGACGTGCTGACGCAGCACACGGATACCACCGCTCCGATGCAGGTTGCCGAGGAACGCGGCATTCATGCGTTCGGCCAAGCCTCCGACATGATCGCAGCCGGCCCGAAGGCTCAGCTGACCGCGATCGTCGACACCTGGGGTAACTACTACTCCAAGCGCGTTCACGCGCTGCTCGACGGCACCTGGAAGTCCGAGCAGAGCTGGGACGGCCTGAAAGACGGCATCCTCAAGATGGCCGACTACACCAACATGCCTGACGACGTGAAGAAGATGGCTCAGGATACCGAAGCCAAGATCAAGTCGGGCGAGCTTCACCCCTTCACCGGCCCGATCAACAAGCAGGACGGCACCCCGTGGCTGAAGGCTGGCGAAAAGGCTGACGACGGCACGCTGCTCGGCATGAACTTCTACGTCGAAGGCGTCGACGACAAGCTGCCGAAGTGATTTCGTCAGGCAATTAGCACGTGCGAAAAGGCGCTCGTTTTGAGCGCCTTTTTTTATTTGCACCGCATACCAGAAAGTGCATTTACAAAAGTAATACTATATGATTTTTTCTCGGTGTGCCGCGTGGAGGCGGCTTTGGGAGGATATAATGAAATTGAAGACTGCACTCTTGAGTGCTACGATTCTGGCTGCCTGCATGTTCGGTTCTGCATCGGCTGCGGAACTGGTCGTCGGCTTTTCGCAGATCGGTTCTGAATCGGGTTGGCGCGCTGCTGAAACGACCGTCACGAAGGAAGAAGCCAAGAAGCGTGGCGTTGACCTGAAATTTGCTGACGCTCAGCAGAAGCAGGAAAACCAGATCAAGGCGATCCGCTCCTTCATCGCCCAGGGCGTCAACGCTATCTTCCTGGCGCCCGTCGTCGAGACCGGCTGGGACGCTGTTCTGAAGGAAGCAAAGGAAGCTGAAATCCCCGTAATACTGCTCGACCGGACGATCAAGGCGCCTGAAGACCTCTACCTGACCGCTGTCACTTCGGATCAGGTTCATGAGGGCAAGGTTGCCGGCGACTGGCTGGTAAAGACCGTCGGCGACAAGGCTTGCAAGATCGTCGAACTCCAGGGAACGACCGGCTCTTCCCCCGCCATCGCTCGTAAGAAGGGCTTCGAAGAAGCCATCGCCGGCAAGGCAAACTTCAAGATCGCTCGCAGCCAGACCGGTGACTTCACCCGCACCAAGGGCAAGGAAGTCATGGAAAGCTTCCTGAAGGCCGAAAACGGCGGCAAGGATATCTGCGCCCTCTACGCTCACAACGACGACATGGCCGTGGGCGGCATCCAGGCGATCAAGGAAGCCGGTCTGAAGCCGGGCAAGGACATTCTGGTCGTCTCGATCGACGCCGTGCCAGATATCTTCAAGGCCATGGCAGCCGGCGAAGCAAATGCGACCGTGGAACTCACGCCGAACATGGCTGGTCCCGCATTCGACGTCCTCGACGCATACCTGAAGGACAAGAAGGCTCCGGCGAAGTGGATCCAGACGGAATCCAAGCTCTACACGCCGGCTGACGACCCGACGAAGGTCTACGAGTCGAAGAAGAACCTCGGCTACTGATTTTTGACGCTCGAACCGCACCGGTCCATCATGGACCGGTGCGGAACTGCCGCCTGCCAATCAGGACCTCATGTCCTTCAATGCCGCGGCACCGCAAGGTCTGTATCAGGAAAAGCCGCACTCATGATTCACGATTTTGAGACCGTTCTAGCCGCTTCCGGTATTTCGAAATTCTTCCCGGGTGCCATTGCGCTCGATAAGGTCGACTTCTCGCTGCGTAAGGGCGAGGTGCATGCGCTTCTCGGCGAAAACGGCGCAGGAAAGTCGACGCTGATCAAATGCATCACCGGTGCCTACCACCGCGACCAAGGCCGGCTCGTTCTCGACGGCGCTGAAATCAATCCGTCCGATACGCTCGCGGCTCAGAAACTGGGCATCGGGACTGTGTATCAGGAGGTCAATCTCCTCTCCAATCTGAGCGTCGCTGAGAACCTCTATCTTGGCCGCCAGCCGAAGCGTTTCGGCATGATCGATGTGCGTGCGATGAACCGACAGGCGCGGTTGCTGCTTGATCAGTATGGGATGGACATCGATGTGACCGCGCAACTCGATCGGTTTTCGGTCGCCGTGCAGCAGGTCGTGGCGATCGCGCGGGCTGTCGATTTATCCGGCAAAGTTCTCATCCTCGACGAGCCAACCGCAAGCCTCGACACGCAAGAAGTCGCGATGCTCTTTCGCATCATGCGTGACTTGAAAGACCGCGGCCTTGGAATTGTCTTCATTACACATTTTCTCGAACAGGTTTACGAGGTCAGTGACCGCATCACGGTCCTTCGAAACGGCAAGCTCGTCGGCACCCGTGAGACATCCGAGCTGTCTCGCCAGAGCCTGATTTCAATGATGCTCGGCCATGAACTGGCAAAGGCCGAGGCCACCGCCCGGGCGCACTCCGTTGCTGCCGGTCCCGTGAAATACAGCTTCGAGGGTTATGGCAAGCGCGGCAAGGTGAAGCCGTTCGATCTCGAGGTCCGTGTCGGCGAGGTGGTGGGCGTTGCCGGCTTGCTCGGGTCGGGACGCACGGAGACCGCCGAATTGCTGTTCGGGATCGAGCATGCCGACAGCGGAACCGCTAAGGTCGACGGTAGGCAGGTTAGTCTGTCGAACCCGCGTGCTGCGATCCGCAACGGCTTCGGCTTTTGTCCGGAGGATCGTAAGACGGACGGGATCATCGGCGACCTGTCCATTCGCGAGAACATTGCGTTGGCGCTGCAGGCGCGTAGAGGCTGGGCCCGACCGATTTCTCGCGCCGATCAGAACGCCTTGGCCGACCGCTACATCAGCGCACTCGACATCCGTACGACGGACAGGGAAAAGCCCATCCGTCTGCTGTCAGGCGGCAATCAGCAGAAAGCGATCCTTGCACGCTGGTTGGCCACCAATCCCGACTTTCTCATTCTCGACGAGCCGACCCGCGGCATCGACGTCGGAGCGCATGCCGAGATCATCCGCTTGATCGAAGAACTGTGCGCGAATGGCATGTCGCTGATCGTGATTTCTTCGGAATTGGAAGAGCTTATCGCCTATAGCTCACGTATTTTGGTGCTTCGTGACCGCGAACATGTCGCTGAGCTGACAGGTGACAATGTCAGCACCGCGCGCATCGTCGACGCAATCGCCGCAGCCCAGAAAGAGACGGAGGACGCATGAAGTCGTCACTCAATGCCTTGTTGACCCGGCTTGCGCCGCAAATTATCGCGCTTGCGGTCATTCTCCTATTGAATTTCATTATGTTCCCTCAGTTTTTTAATGTTGTTATTCAGAATGGCCGGCTTTACGGCAGCCTGATCGACGTACTGAACCGCGGCGCGCCGGTCGCTTTGTTGGCAATCGGCATGACCCTCGTGATCGCTACGAAGGGGATTGACCTCTCGGTCGGTGCCGTGATCGCGATCTGCGGCGCGGTTGCCGCATCATCCATCGTGTCCGGCCATTCGCTTGCTTCGACGCTGCTGGTAACGATCGGCGTCGGACTGCTTTGCGGTGTATGGAACGGATTCCTGGTCGCGTTGCTTAACATCCAGCCGATCATCGCCACGCTTGTGCTGATGGTCGCTGGACGCGGGATCGCGCAGCTCGTCACCGAGGGTGTAATCATGACCTTCAACGATGAAGGGCTGATCGCACTCGGCAGCGGCGCATTTGCTTTCCTACCCATGCCCGTTATCATCTGGCTGGTCGTGGGGGCCCTGGTGATCCTCCTCGTGAGACGCACAGCGCTTGGCATGCTGATTGAAGCAACCGGTATCAATCGACGTGCAAGCACGTTGTCGGGTGTGCGCACGCCTGTGCTGCTGATGGCCGTTTATATGTTGAGCGGCCTTTGCGCCTCGATTGCCGGGATCATTGTCGCAGCCGATATCAAGGGCGCAGATGCGAACAATGCCGGTCTCTGGCTTGAACTCGACGCGATCCTGGCGGTCGTGGTCGGAGGCAACTCGTTGCTTGGAGGGCGTTTCAGCATTCTGGGTTCTCTGATCGGTGCAATGATCATTCAGGCGGTCAATACTGGCATTCTTCTCTCGGGCTTCCCGCCTGAGTTCAACCTGATCATCAAGGCGGTGATCGTCATCGTGATCCTCGTCATTCAGTCGCCTGCGGTCCAATTGGCCGCCGTGGTCCTGAGCCGGCGATCGAGCCGCGTCACGGAAGGGCAGGTTCAATGAACTCGAAATATCTGCCGCTTCTGGCAACGGTCGTGATCTTCGTTCTCTCTTATGCGATCTGCACGCTGCAGTATCCCAATATTCTGTCGACCCGCGTAATCGGCAATCTTTTGACCGACAACGCCTTTCTCGGGATTGCAGCAGTCGGCATGACCTTTGTCATTATCTCCGGCGGCATCGACCTGTCGATTGGCTCTGTCATTGCGTTTACCGGTGTGTTCCTGGCAGTCGTCCTCCAGAACACGACCATCCATCCGCTCGTCGCGTTCGCATTGGTCCTGATCATCACGACCGTGTTCGGCGCCGTAATGGGTGCTATCATTCACTATCTGGAAATGCCGGCCTTTATCGTGACGCTCGCAGGCATGTTTCTTGCGCGTGGCATGGCTTTCGTTCTGTCGATCGACAGCATTCCGATCAATCACGACTATTACACCACGTTGACGAGCCTCTATTACAAGCTGCCAGGTGGGGGGCGTTTGACGCTGATCGGCGGCATCATGCTTCTGGTCTTTGTCGGCGGCATATTCCTGGCGCACCGCACCCGCTTCGGGACCAATGTCTACGCACTAGGCGGCGGTTCGCAAACAGCGCAACTCATGGGCGTCGCCGTGGGCCGCACCACGATACAGATCTACGCATTATCCGGTTTTCTTGCTGGCCTATCCGGAATCGTTTTTTCGCTCTATACGTCAGCCGGTTATTCTCTGGCAGCAGTCGGCGTTGAGCTGGATGCGATCGCAGCAGTTGTCATTGGGGGGACGCTGTTGACCGGAGGGGCGGGATTCGTAGCGGGTACCTTCATCGGTATCCTGATACAAGGCCTCATTCAGACCTACATCACCTTCGACGGGACGCTGTCGAGCTGGTGGACGAAGATCTTGATCGGCCTATTGCTTTTTGCATTTATTCTAATGCAGAAGGTTATTCTCTTCCTTTCCAGTATGAATAAGAGGTATGCCTGAACGGGGAGGTATTCGTTGCGTAACAGATTGCTTGAGACCGGAAGAACAGCGCGCAAATCGCGAACGAGCCACGCCCAGGTCGTGGATGGCCTTGGCAGGGCGATTGTTGCCGGAACCTATCCTGTCGGAAGCATTCTGCCGGGCGATGCCGAACTCGCGCAACACTTCAAGGTCTCGCGGACGGTCCTTCGGGAAACGATGAAGACGCTTGCGGCAAAAGGCATGATCATCGCCAAGGCCCGTGTCGGAACACGCGTGACGAAGAAAAACTTCTGGAACATGTTCGACAGCGAGATCATAGCTTGGCATTTCGACTGTGGCGTGACGGAAGAATTCCTGTTGCAGCTTTACGACATTCGGATGGCCTTCGAGCCATTTGCCGCGGGTCTCGTAGCGGAGCGGGCGAGCAAGGAGGATATTGAAAATCTGCGCGCGCTAGCGACGGAGATGGCAGCCCCGGGTCATACCAGCGAAAGCCTCGCCTTGGCCGATCTGCATTTCCACCTCGCCATAGCCGATGCCTCTCACAACCCGTTCATGCGAACACTAGGGAGCTTGATCGAAGCTGCGTTGGTTGGGATGTTTCGTATCAGTACGCCCCCCTCGCAGAACGGCTTCTCAGATATTGCGGACACGCATATGCGCATCGTGGAGGCGATCGTTGCCGGCGACATCGATGGCGCTCGAAAAGCGATGGAGGCCGTGATTGTCGACGGCCGGGATCACGTCCGCGAGGCCTATGCGGCGATGAGCAGAGAATCCGCCTGATCCATTTTTGATCTTTGTCCTGCCTTTGTCTTGCTGCTATGAGGCAGCAAAGGCCGCACATAACGGATTCTCGGAGCACATCATGGAACGCACTTGCCTCGCCATCATTCTCGCTGCGGGTGACAGCACGCGAATGAAGTCGTCGAAATCGAAAGTGCTGCATCCAATCGCGAACCGCCCGATGATCGCCCATGTCTTGGATGCCGTGGCAAAAAGCGACATCTCATCGGTCGCGCTGGTCGTTGGGCGTGACGCCGACGAAGTGGCGAAGGCGGCCGAGGTCGAAGGTGTCAAAATCGAGACCTATCTGCAAAAGGAGCGGCTCGGCACTGGTCATGCGGTGTTGGCAGCGCACGATGCTATTGCTCGCGGATATGACGATATCATCGTGACCTACGGCGATGTGCCGTTGCAGACCGAAGGGCCACTCAAGGCAGCACGTCAGGGCCTTGCCGAGGGCAGCGATGTCGTAGTCATCGGTTTCCACACCGACAAGCCGACCGGCTACGGCCGGCTGCTCGTCAAGGACGGCGAACTGATCGCCATCCGTGAGGAACGAGATGCCGCCGATGCCGAGCGTGCCGTGAAATGGTGCAACAGCGGCCTGATGGCGATCAACGGCCGTAAGGCGCTCGAGCTCCTGTCTCGCATCGGCAACGCCAATGCCAAGGGCGAATACTATCTGACCGACTTGGTGGAAATCGCTCACTCCATTGGGGGCCGCGTTACGGCTGTCGATGCTCCTGAAATTGAGATGACTGGCTGCAACAATCGCGCGGAGCTCGCCGTGATTGAGCGGCTCTGGCAAGAACGCCGACGCGACGAGATGATGATATCAGGCGTGACGATGATCGCGCCGGAGACTGTGTTTCTTTCCTACGATACAACCATCGGGCAGGACGCGCTGATCGAGCCGAATGTGGTATTCGGTCCCGGCGCGACGATCGACGGCGGCGCAATCATTCATGCCTTCTCACATATCGAAGGCGCGCATGTCAGTGCCGGCGCAATCGTTGGTCCCTTCGCCCGCTTGCGGCCCGGCGCCGACCTCGCCAACGGCTCGAAGGTCGGCAACTTCTGCGAAGTCAAGAATGGGAAGATCGGTGAGGGCGCCAAGGTCAATCACCTGACCTACATCGGCGACGCGAAGGTCGGAGCTGGCGCGAATATCGGTGCAGGCACGATCACCTGCAACTATGATGGCGTAAACAAACATCAGACGCTGATCGGCGCGAACACCTTCATTGGATCAAACTCCTCGCTTGTGGCGCCCGTCAGCATTGGCGACGGTGCCTGCATAGCCGCTGGCAGTGTCATCACTGCGGATGTTCCTGCCGATGCGCTGGCCCTTGGCCGGGCGCACCAGGAGCTGAAGCCGGGCAGGGCTGCCGTGCTCCGCGAACGCGCATTCGCGATTAAGGCTGCAAAGAAGGCCAAACCATAGGCTTCCGCGTAACGCGTGGAAACCGAAAGTGACCGCCGAGGCCATTGAGAAAAAAGACGGAATCGTTACGAGTGGCCTCTGAACAGAAGGCTTTGGGGGTGTTTATGTGCGGTATTGTTGGAATCGTTGGCAGCAGCCCGGTTGCGGGGCGTCTCGTGGATGCGCTGAAGCGGCTCGAGTACCGCGGCTATGACTCTGCGGGCGTTGCGACGATACATAACGGCGAGATGGCTCGTCGTCGCGCCGAGGGTAAACTCTTCAATCTCGAGAAGCGCCTGGACGGTGACCCTCTGCCGGGAACGATCGGCATTGCGCACACGCGCTGGGCTACGCATGGCATTCCCAACGAGACCAACGCTCACCCGCATTTCGTCGAGGGCGTCGCGGTCGTCCATAACGGCATCATCGAGAACTTCTCCGAACTGCGTGAAGAGCTGATCGCCGAAGGGGCCGTCTTCGGGACGCAGACCGACACGGAAGTCGTCGCCCATCTTATTGCGAAGTATCTCCGTGACGGCCTCCAGCCGCGCGCCGCGATGCTAAAGATGCTGAACCGGGTAACAGGCGCATATGCTCTTGCGATCATGCTCCAAAGCGATCCGGGCACGCTCATGGCGGCACGGTCCGGCCCGCCGCTTGCCGTGGGTTATGGCTCCGGCGAAATGTTCCTCGGCTCGGATGCGATTGCGCTTTCCCCCTTCACCAACGAGATCACCTATCTCGTCGATGGCGATTGGGCCGTGCTTACGCGAAACGGCGCGACAATCCTCGACTTCGCAGGTAACGAGGTAAAGCGCGCCCGTCAGATATCACAGACGACCGCCTATGTGGTGGACAAGGGCAATCACCGCCACTTCATGGAAAAGGAAATCTATGAGCAGCCCGAGGTCATCTCGCATGCCCTCAGCCACTACGTAGATTTTTTCAGCAACACGATCAGCGACAGCATCAACGCGATCGATTTCAAGGCTACCACCAGCCTGGCGATCTCCGCGTGCGGAACCGCATATCTCGCGGGGCTTGTAGGCAAATACTGGTTCGAGCGTTACGCCCGTCTGCCCGTCGAGATCGACGTCGCCTCCGAGTTTCGTTATCGCGAGATGCCTCTGTCGCCTTCGCAGGCTGCGCTTTTCATCTCGCAGTCAGGCGAGACGGCGGACACGCTGGCGTCGCTTCGTTACTGCAAGGAGAGCGGGCTGAAGATTGGCGCAGTGGTCAACGTCAAGGAATCGACCATTGCCCGTGAGGCGGATGCAGTCTTCCCTATCATGGCAGGCCCAGAGATCGGCGTTGCCTCGACCAAAGCCTTCACCTGCCAGTTGGCCGTCCTTGCCGCGCTCGCACTCGGCGCAGGCAAGGCGAGGGGAACGATCGGCGCAGAGCAGGAAAGGGAGCTGGTCCGCCATCTCGCCGAAATGCCGCGCATCATGAGCCGCGTGCTGAACCTCATCCAGCCGCAGATGGAGAGCCTGTCGCGCGAACTTTCGAAGTGCCGGGATGTCCTCTATCTCGGTCGCGGCACGAGCTTCCCGCTTGCGATGGAAGGGGCGCTTAAGCTCAAGGAAATCTCCTATATCCATGCTGAAGGTTACGCCGCAGGCGAACTCAAGCACGGACCGATTGCGCTGATCGACGAAAACATGCCTGTTATCGTGATTGCGCCGTTTGACCGCTTCTTCGACAAGACTGTCTCGAACATGCAGGAAGTTGCCGCACGCGGTGGACGCATCATCTTCATTACCGACGAGGCGGGCGCGGCGGCATCGAAGTTGCCGACTATGGCGACGATCGTGCTTCCCGATGTCAACGAGATCATCGCGCCAATGATCTTCTCCCTGCCGATCCAGCTGCTTGCCTATCATACGGCCGTTTTCATGGGCACGGACGTCGATCAGCCGCGCAATCTGGCGAAGTCGGTCACGGTGGAGTGACCGCTTGTTCGCCTCCAGGAGGCTTGTATGGCTTGGTAGTTTCTGGCAGCTTTCTGATAGGAAAGCACGGGGGAGCTGATTTCTGATAGCCGGCCTGCTCAACGGAGTTATCAGTACGCGATGAAGGAAAAACTGCCCCGATTGCCTATAGCCACTCGCCTTAGGAACGACTTCCTGGCGGGGCTGATTATTTGTGCGCCGGTCGCGATTACGCTTTGGCTGACGTGGTCGGTCGTGCGGTGGGCGGATAGCTGGGTCAAACCCTACCTACCGGCGCGCTATGACCCGGATAACTACCTTAACTTTGCGGTGCCAGGGTCCGGCCTGCTGATAGCACTCGTCGCGATCACGCTCATCGGATTCCTCGGCAAGAACCTCATCGGCCAGAGCATCGTTCAGTTCAGCGAATCGCTTGTTCGCCGCGTGCCGCTGGTGCGGAGCATCTATCAGAGCGTGAAGCAGATTTTCGAGACGGTGCTGAAGGACAAGACGAACTCCTTCAAGAAGGTCGGCCTCATCGAATATCCCAGCCCCGGCCTCTGGGCGCTCGTTTTCATTTCGACGGATGCCAAAGGCGAGATCGCGACAAAGTTCAAGGCGATGGGTCAGGACATGGTCTGCGTGTTCCTGCCGCCGACCCCGGTGCCGACGGCCGGATTTCTGATCTTCACGCCGCGCGAAAAGATTGTGCCGCTCGACATGTCACCGGAGGACGCGGCGAAGCTCCTGATCTCAGGTGGTCTCGTCACGCCCGAAGAGCTTGCCGGGCGCATGAAAAAACAGGAGCGGACACGCAAGCCGCTGCCGGCGCCGATCGAAATGTAACTTCCGCTCCTGCTTGGCCCGTACGCGAGATCACGTCTGTTGGTTCCGCCATGTTGCCATGCGATGGCGGTTGAAGGATGACATACGCAATGCTGATCAGACCAGCCACCGCGGAAGACCGTTCCTCCATATGGACCATCATCGAGCCGACGATCCGCGCGGGGGAGACCTACACGCTCGATCGCGACATGAGCCAGACCGATGCCCTCACTTACTGGCTGGGGCCGGACAAAGAGACCTTCGTCGCCGAAGACGAAAGTGGCGAGATCCTCGGTACTTATTACCTCCGCGCCAACCAGGCGGGCGGTGGTGCACATGTCTGCAATTGTGGCTACATGACCGCTGCTGCCGCGGCAGGCAAGGGCGTGGCGCGACAGATGCACGAGCACTCGCTCGTCCGCGCCCGCGAGCGTGGTTTCCGGGCGATGCAGTTCAACTTCGTCGTCAGCGCCAACGAACGCGCCGTTCGTCTCTGGGAAACATTGGGCTTTGAGACGGTCGGCCGCTTGCCCGGCGCCTTCGAGCACCCGACAAAAGGCTACGTTGACGCTCTCGTGATGTTCCGGACGCTGTAAGACGGTTTCGGCGCGCTGTGGGCCGGGCTCGGCTCACCCTGCATGCAGGAAGCGGATCGCCTCGTCGCGGCGGAAAAGGTAGAGCAGGGAGCGTACTGCCTTGCCACGCTCGCTGGTGAGATCGGGGTCGCGCTCGATCAGGTAGGCCGCATCGCGGCGGGCGATTTCCAGCAGGTCGGCATGTGCCTCGAGGCTCGCGATGCGAAAGCCTGGGGTTCCCGACTGGCGCGTGCCGAGCAATTCGCCTTCGCCGCGCAGTTTCAGGTCTTCCTCAGCGATGCGAAATCCGTCTTCCGTTTCACGCATGATCGACAGGCGCGCATGACCAGTTTCGCCCAGTGGCCCCTTGTAGAGCAGGATGCAGGTCGAAGCCTCGTCACCGCGCCCTACGCGTCCGCGAAGCTGGTGAAGCTGCGCCAAGCCGAAGCGCTCGGCATGCTCGATCACCATGATCGTCGCATCGGGAACATCGACGCCGACTTCCACCACTGTTGTTGCGACTAGGAGGCGGATTTCGCTGTTCTTGAACGCCATCATTACGGCATCCTTCTCCGGGCCGCTCATGCGGCCGTGGATCAGGCCGATGGCGCCGCCGAGCGACGAAACGAGCGTTGCATGACGCTCCTCGACCGACATCAGGTCGCTCTCCTCGGACTCCTCTACAAGCGGGCATATCCAATAAGCTTTCTTGCCCTCCGCCAAGGCGCTCTTAAGGCGCCCGACGATCTCGCCGATACGTTCGGTCGGCACTGTGATTGTCTGGATCGGCTTCCGTCCGGCCGGCTTCTCCGTCAGCTTGGAGACGTCCATGTCGCCGAAGGCAGCCAACACCAGTGTGCGCGGTATCGGCGTCGCGGTCATGACGAGCATATGAGGTGTGATGCCTTTCGCAGTCAGCCGCAGGCGCTGGTGGACGCCGAAGCGGTGCTGCTCGTCGACGACAGCCAACATGAGGTTGCGGTAGTTGACGCTGTCCTGGAAGAGGGCGTGGGTGCCGATGACGATCTGCGCCTCTCCGGATGCGATCCTCTCGAGAATATCTTCACGTTCGCGGCCCTTGGTGCGGCCGGTAAGAACCTCGATTCCGAGGCCTGCGGAAGCGGCAAATTTGGAGATCGTCGCATGGTGCTGGCGGGCTAGAATTTCCGTCGGCGCCATGAGGACGGCCTGACCGCCACTTTCAATCACGGCTGCCATCGACATGAGGGCAACCAGGGTCTTACCGGAGCCAACGTCGCCTTGAAGAAGGCGGAGCATGCGGTCCTCGCCGGCCATATCCTTCAGGATGTCGGCGACCGCCGCATTCTGGCTGTTCGTCGGCGAAAACGGCAGAGCCTGCAGGATCTGCCTGCTGACTTGACCGGTGGCGTGTACGGGCTGGCCGGCAACCTTGCGCAATCGTTGGCGAACGAGGCTCAGCGATAGTTGGCCCGCGAGAAACTCGTCATAGGCAAGCCGGCGGCGGGCAGGGGCTTGTGCATCGATATCCGAGGGATCGCGCGGTTCGTGTAGTCCATGGAAAGCGTCTGATATCGAGGGCAGACCCTGCTTTTGCGCAAGAGCGAAGTCGATCCATTCCGGCATTTCCGGCGCGCGCGGCAGCGCCGCTTCGATGATCTTGCGCAATGTCTTCGGCGAAAGACCAGCTGTGAGCGGATAGATCGGCTCGACGAGGGGCAGGTTCTCGGCTTCGCTGGCCTTCACAATGTAGTCGGGATGGACCATCGACGCGCGACCGTTGAACCAGTCGATCTTGCCGCTGACGGTTACCTCCTCGTCCAACGGCAGCTGCTTTTCCAGCCAAGCCGCCTGGCCGCGAAAGAAGACAAGGGTCAGTTCGCCGGTTTCGTCGTGCAGCGTGACGCGATACGGAATGTTGCTCTTGCCGCGCGGCGGCGCCTGGTGACGATCGACCCGCGCCGTGACGGTGACGATTGCACCTTGCGGGGCGCGGGCGATACCCGGTTGGTTTCGACGGTCGATCAGCGAGTGCGGCGCATGAAACAGCAGATCGACGACGCGCGTATCTTCGGGCGTCTCGCGCCCAAGCAGCTTCACCAGCAATTCGGCGATCTTTGGGCCGACGCCGGGCAGGGCGGAAACGGGCGAAAACAGCGGATCGAGAATGGCTGGGCGCATGGCCGCAAAATGCGATGAACAATGCGGCCTTGGCAAGGCTGACAAGCTGCTTTCGAGGGTCTATAGAGGCGCATCAACAGGAAGGTAAAGCCATGACGGGTGTGTCACTCTCGAGCGCCGATCTTGATCCGCGCCGCCGCCGAATCCTCTTTCGCTGCTGGCATCGCGGCATCCGCGAAATGGATCTGGTCTTCGGGCAGTTCGCCGAGAAGGAGATCGCCACCCTGTCCGAGACCGAACTCGACGAGTTCGAAACCATCATGGCCGAAGAGGACAACGATCTCGTGCGCTGGATCATGGGAACATGGCCGGTGCCTGAGCGTTTCCAGACGCCGATGTTTGCGCGCCTTGCCGCTTACAAGCCCGATTTCGAATATCCAGCCGACGCCCTGCCCAGGAATGTCTAATGACCTCAGGTTTTGACGTAAGGAAGCTGTCAGCCGTCGCCGAGCCGCTGACAATCGGCAATGTGCCGACAGGTATGGAAGCATTGTTGCTGGCCGATCTGGCGCGCGCCGGAGAGCCGGTCGCTTACGTGCTTTCCGACGGCCAGCGGATGGTGGACCTTGAGCAGATGCTGGGCTTCGTTGTGCCGGAGATCCCGGTTCTGACCTTGCCGGCCTGGGACTGTCTTCCTTACGACCGCGTTTCCCCGAGCGCCGATACGTCGGCACGCCGTCTCGCGGCGCTGGGCGGCCTGATCGCGCATCAGAAGGAGCCACATGCCGCGATCGTGCTGGTGACAGTCAATGCAATGCTGCAGAAAGTCGCCCCACAAGAGATTATCGAAAGCCTTGCCTTCTCAGCTCGCCCCGGAAATACGGTGCGCATGGACGATGTTGCCGGGCGCCTTGAACGCAACGGCTTCGACCGCGTCGCAACGGTTCGCGAGGTCGGCGAATATGCGGTGCGCGGCGGTATTCTCGACGTCTTCGTGCCGGGCTCCGAGGAGCCTGTTCGCCTCGATTTCTTCGGCGACACGCTGGAAAGCATCAGAAGCTTTGACCCGGCAAGTCAGCGCACCACAGGGCAGGTGCGCTCCCTCGACCTCAACCCGATGAGCGAGGTCACACTGACGCCCGGTACGATCAGCCGTTTCCGGAAGAATTACCTCTCTTCCTTCGGCGCGGCGACACGCGACGATGCGCTTTATCTCGCCATATCGGAGGGCCGACGCTACCCAGGCATGGAGCATTGGCTGCCGCTTTTCTACGAGAAGCTGGAGACGGTATTCGACTATCTCAAAGACTTCCGGATGGTCACCGATCATACTGTGCGCCAGGCCGCCGAGGAACGGTCCAAGCTCGTCTTCGACTACTATGACGCCCGCGTCAGTTCCGGGCAGCCCAGCAAGGGACAGATGGCGCAAGGGACACCCTACAAGCCCGTGACGCCCAGCCAACTCTACCTGGACGGAAAGACGTTCGCCAGCACGCTCGACGCGTTCAACGCGATGCGAATCTCGCCCTTTAACGAGCATGAGGGAGAGGCGCGGCGTGTGATCAATCTCGACGCGCGGCAAGGCGAGCGCTGGGCACGCTCGAATGCCGAGGGTGGCGGCAATGCCGAGCGGATCAATGTGTTCGACGCTGTCGTGAAGCATATTGCCGACAAGCGCTCGGCTGGCGCGAAGGTCCTGATTTCCGCCTGGTCGGAAGGTTCGCTGGAGCGTCTGCTGCAGGTGCTGAGCGAACACGGGCTCGAGCGCGTGAAGCCGGTCGGCGCGCTGAAGGAGATGGATGGCCTTGCCAAAGGCGAGGCGGCTGCCGGCGTGCTCAGCCTCGAATCCGGATTTGAAGTCGGCAATCTCGTCGTCATCGGCGAACAGGACATTCTCGGCGACCGCATGGTGCGGCGTTCGAAGCGACGCAAGCGCGCCGCCGATTTCATCTCCGAAGTTGCCGGGCTCGACGAAGGTTCGGTCGTCGTCCACGCACAGCACGGTATCGGTCGGTTTGTCGGCCTGAGAACGATCGAAGCGGCGGGCGCACCGCATGCCTGCCTCGAACTGCAATATGCAGACGACGCGAAGCTGTTCCTGCCGGTCGAGAACATCGACCTTCTGTCGCGCTATGGCGGAGAGGGGACGGAAGCGCAACTCGACAAGCTCGGCGGCGGCGCATGGCAGATGCGCAAGGCCAAGCTTAAGAAGCGGCTGCTCGATATGGCGGATGCGCTGATTCGTATCGCAGCTGAGCGACTGACGCGGCATGCGCCCGTGCTAACGACGCCGGAAGGGCTTTACGACGAGTTTGCCGCGCGCTTCCCATACGACGAGACGGAGGATCAGGATAATGCCATCGAGGCTGTGCGCTCCGACCTTGGAGCCGGTCGGCCGATGGATCGCCTCGTTTGCGGCGACGTCGGTTTCGGCAAGACTGAGGTGGCGCTTCGTGCTGCCTTCGTTGCGGCGATGAACGGCATACAGGTTGCCGTCGTCGTGCCGACCACACTGCTAGCGCGCCAGCACTTCAAGACCTTCGCCGAGCGGTTCCGCGGCCTGCCGGTTCGCATCCAGCAAGCCTCACGCCTCGTCGGGTCGAAGGAATTGGCGTTAACGAAGAAGGAAGTAGCAGAGGGCAAGACGGATATCGTCGTCGGCACCCATGCGCTTCTTGGTGCCGGGATCAAGTTTGCCAATCTCGGGCTGCTGATCATCGACGAAGAGCAGCATTTCGGCGTCAAGCACAAGGAACGCTTGAAGGAGCTGAAAAGCGATGTCCATGTGCTGACGCTCTCGGCGACACCGATCCCGCGCACGCTGCAGCTCGCGATGACTGGGGTGCGCGAGCTGTCGCTGATCACGACGCCGCCGGTCGACCGCATGGCGGTTCGCACCTTCATTTCGCCCTTCGATTCGCTTGTCATCCGCGAAACGCTGATGCGCGAGCACTATCGCGGTGGCCAAAGCTTCTATGTCTGCCCGCGGCTTGCCGATCTGGAGGATGTGCATGCCTTCCTGCGGTCGGATGTACCGGAGCTGAAGGTCGCGGTCGCGCACGGCCAGATGCCCGCCGGCGAGCTTGAGGACATCATGAACGCCTTCTACGAGGGCCGCTATGACGTGCTGTTGTCGACGACGATCGTGGAATCGGGACTCGACGTGCCAACGGCCAATACGCTGATCGTGCACCGCGCCGACATGTTCGGCCTGGCGCAGCTCTACCAGCTGCGTGGTCGCGTCGGACGTTCGAAGGTGCGCGCCTTTGCGCTCTTCACGCTGCCGGTCAACAAGGTGCTGACGGCGACGGCGGAACGGCGCCTCAAGGTGCTGCAGTCGCTCGACACGCTCGGCGCCGGCTTCCAGTTGGCCAGCCACGATCTCGACATCCGCGGCGCAGGAAACCTGCTCGGCGAAGAGCAGTCCGGCCACATTAAGGAGGTCGGCTTCGAGCTCTACCAGCAGATGCTGGAAGAGGCGGTGGCCGAGGTGAAGGGCGTCGACGAAATCCAGGATACCGGCTGGTCGCCGCAGATCTCTGTGGGCACGTCGGTGATGATCCCCGACGGTTACGTGCCGGACCTGCATCTGCGCATGGCACTCTATCGCCGCCTCGGCGAGATCACGGAACTGAAGGAAATCGATGCCTTCGGCGCAGAAATGATCGATCGCTTCGGCCCCATGCCGATCGAGGTCCAGCACCTTCTAAAGATCGTGTATGTGAAATCGCTCTGCCGGGTCGCCAACGTGGAGAAGCTGGATGCAGGTCCCAAGGGGGTGGTCATCCAGTTCCGCAATAAGGAGTTTCCGCATCCAGCGAACCTGGTTGGCTACATCGCCAAGCAGGGGACCATGGCAAAGATTCGGCCGGACCAGAGCGTCTTCCTCACACGCGATCTGCCGACGCCGGAAAAGCGGCTGCAGGGCGCAGCCGTTATCATGACGCAGCTTGCGGAAATGGCGAAGGGGTAAGGGCTCAGTTCATGCCGGCGCGCGCTTCCGCCTTCGCCTTGGCGATGTCGCGAAGCGCGCCTGCCAGAACGTCCGGCGTCTGAGCGCCGCTGACGGCGTATTGCTGATCGAAGATAAAGAACGGCACACCGTTCACGCCCATCTTCTGCGCCGCCTCGATCTCTTCGACCACCAGGACCTTATCGGCATCGGAGGCGAGCAGCGACGCAGTGACCGTGCGGTCAAGGCCTGCCTTCTCGGCAACGTCGAGCAGCACGGCATGATCGCCGACATTGCGGCCTTCCTCGAAGTTCGCCTTGAACAGTTCGTTGACGACCTTGTCCGCCTTGTCGCGGTCCTCAACCATTGCCCAATGGATCAGGCGATGCGCATCCAGCGTATTCGGGCCGATCTTGATCGCGTCAAAATCGAACTTGATGCCGACTTCACGACCAAGCTCAGTCAGCATCTTGTGTCCTTGGGCAACGCGCTCGGCACCGCCAAGCTTCTCCTCCAGCGCCTTCTTCTGGTCGACGCCATCAGGCGGATAATCGGGGTTGAGGCGGTAGGGGCGCCAGTTGATATCCACGCCGACCTCGTCCTGAACTTCAGCGATCGCAAGCTCGAGCCGGGCCTTACCGAGATAGCACCACGGGCAGACGACGTCCGAGACAACGTCGATGGTAATGCGTTCCATGGGCTTTTCCTTCTTTCTCAAATCGAAACCTTCCCGCCATCTAGTCCCTGCGGCGGGCGACTTCAACCAGGCAGAAAAAAGGAACCTGCTATTGGACGCTCTGATCCCACCATGCCGGCAACTGGTAGCCATAGAGCGGCACGGAGTCCGGATGAGCGATGCGCTTGTTGCGCGCAACCCACTGCTGATCAACATGGTAAAGCGGCAGGACATAGTGCCCCGACAGCAACATCCGATCATGAGAACGCACCGCCGCGGTAAAGTCTTCAGCCGACCGGGCCATAAGGATGTGCTGGATCAGCGTATCGATGTCAGGGTCGGAAACTCCGGCGAAATTGTCTGTGCCTTCGCGCTCCTTGGCCGCGGAAGACCAACGTCCGAGCTGTTCGATGCCCGGCGAGAGGGACGACGTATAGGACTTGATGATCACGTCATAGTCGAAGCTGCTCGTGCGGCTCTGATATTGGGAATCGTCCACCGTGCGGATGGTCGCGGCAATGCCGAGCAGTTGCAGTGAACGCTGATAGGAGACTGCGAGCTTCTCCTGGTCGGTGTTCTGCGTCATGATCTCGAAAGCAAGCGGACGTCCGTCGGCGTCGCTCATCTTGCCATTCTTGATCGTATACCCTGCTTCCTTGAGGAGCGCGGCTGCCTGCTTCAGGACATTGCGATCGCGGCCCGATCCGTCGGTGACTGGGAGCTTGTAGGTGCCATCCAGGATCGCTGGTTCGATTCGATCCTTGATCGGGCCGAGAAGCTTCAGCTCGCGTTCGTCCGCCGGCACCCCGAAACTCGACAGATCCGAGTTCTGCCAGAAACTCTCTGTGCGGATATAAGCGTTCGAGAAGAGGTTCTTGTTCGCCCATTCGAAATCGAAGACCAGCGACAGCCCCTCGCGAAGCTTCGCGTTGGCAAAGACCGGCCGCCGGGTGTTGAAGACGAAGCCGAACATGCCGCTCGGCAGCTTGGGTTCGAACGTATCCTTGACGACGTTGCGTGAGGTCACTGCCGGGAAATTGTAAGCACTTGCCCAATGGCCGGGACTTCCGTCCGGATAGATATCGATGTCACCCTTCTTGAAAGACTCGAACAGGGTGGTGTCCTGCAGGAAATACTGCACCGTTATCTGATCGTAGTTGTCGAGCCCAACCTTGGCCGGAATGTCCTTTCCCCAGTAATTGGGATCGCGTTCGAAGGTGATGCTCTCGCCCGGCTTCAAAGACTTGATCTTGTAAGGACCAGATCCCACGGGAGGTGTGAGCGTCGAACGATCGAATGTCTCTGGATCGATGGCATGTTTCGGCAGGATCGGCGTGGAGCCGGCCAAAATCATCGGGAATTCGCGATCAGCCTTGTCGTTGAAGGTGAAACGAACGCTGTGGTCGCCCACTTTCTCCATCTTCTCGACCGCATTCAATCGCGTGCTGAAGGGAACGCGCCCCTTTTCCTTGAGCAAATTGAGAGTGAAAATCACATCATCGGGGGTCACCGGCTGCCCGTCCGACCATTTGGCGGCTGGATTGAGATTGAACTGGATAAACGTCCGGTCTTCGTCCCATTCGACGGACTCTGCCAGCAGGCCGTAGAGGGCGAAGGGTTCATCGCGCGAGCGCAGCATCAGCGTCTCGAAAACGAGATTTCCGTACTCCGGATCCCACATGCCGCGCGCCGTCGTGCGCATGCTTTTCAAGATGAAGGGATTGAGGCTGTCGAAGGTCCCGACGACGCCATAACTGATCTTCCCACCCTTTTTCACATCGGGATTGACGTAAGGAAGGTGCTTGAAATCGGCGGGCAGGGCCGGCACGCCATGCATCGCGATGCCATGCACCGGCTCAGCGAGAGCCGCGCTGCCAACGAGTGTAAAAATGACGGGAAGAACGATCCGAAGCATCGTTGAGGTCCTTTCAGGGAACGGCACGATTCGGCGCAAGACTATCATGCAGCCACCGCAGTTCACCATCCGCGCCGAATTCTTTCGGATGACCCCGAAAAGGTCAAAGAAATACTGGATATCTGGCCCGACGCAATGTAACAGGGGAACCCGAAGTCGGGGGGTCATGCATTTGCCTCATTGTTCTAAGAGGTGGATTGCGAACAACCCTGTTGGTGAGGATGGCACGTTGTCGTCCCTAAGGGATTTCAGGAGACGGAATTCGTTATGATGTTCAAGGCTGAAAACAAAACGCGGGCAGCCCTGTCCGTTCTGGCAGTGATGCTCGGTGCTGCAGCAGCTCCCGTATCGTCCTTCGCGCAGGATGCAGCGGCCTCCGCCGACCCGGCTACTGCTGCCGGCGCCCCGCGTCTCGGCTGGTACAAGACCTGTAGCAAGCAGGAAGACAATGATGTCTGCGTCGTTCAGAACGTTGTTCTCGCAGGCGGCGGCCAGCTCGTCACGGGCGTTGGCCTCATCAGCGTTTCCGGCAAGATCAACAACAAGAGCCTTCAGGTTTCGGTTCCGCCGGCTCGTCTGATCCCGCCAGGTGTCGCGATGCAGATCGACGGCGGCAAGGCCCAGAAGATCGACTACCTGATGTGCATGCCCGACCGTTGTGTCGCCCAGATCCCGCTGACTGACGCCATGGTCGCCAGCCTGAAGAAGGGCACCGATCTGGTTCTCACCTCGATCAACTTCCGCCGCGCGCCGAACCCGATCAAGATCTCGCTCGAAGGCTTCACCGGCGCCTTTGATGGCGAACCGGTTTCCGCTTCCAAGCTTGCTGAGAGCCAGAAGAGCCTGCAGGACAGCATGCAGAAGAAGGCTGACGAAGCCCGCAAGAAGCTTGAAGAGGCCCAGAAGGCTGCCAAGGCTCAGTAATTCTGAGCCATCGGATTTGCAAAGAACCCGGCCTTGCGCCGGGTTTTTTGTTACACGACTCAAGCAAAGAAAAACCCCGCGGGAGGAGCGGGGTTTTGAATGATATTAGCGGACGTTAGTGGGCCAAGTTCATCTTGGGTTTGAACTGCCCCGTCGGTGCCATATCGAAAATCTGATAGATCTGTTCGTTACGGAGCGGTACGCCGCTTTCATCGTTGATCAGGTTCTGCTCGGATACGTAGGCAACGTATTCGTTTTCATCATTCTCGGCCAGCAGATGGTAGAAGGGTTGATCCTTGCTGGGGCGCACTTCGGCGGGAATGGAGTTCCACCATTCTTCCGTATTCGCGAATTCCGGATCGACATCGAAGATCACGCCGCGAAACGGAAATACCTTGTGCCGAACCACTTCACCGATACTGAACTTTGCTACTCTTTCTTTCATGGTACGACTTCCTTTCATCACCTGATTTGGTGATTGGCCCCGCTCAAATCAAGATTTTTGCGGGATCTCGTCACATGAGTGTCACATCCGCTATCAAATAACTGTGACATCCGGTCAGGCGAAAGCCCCGGCGAACCGGGGCTTTCTCTCTTCTTAGGAGGAATAGTACATGTCGTATTCGACCGGATGCGGCGTCATGTCGAAGCGCATGACTTCTGCCATCTTCACCTCGATGAAGCTATCGATCTGGTCGTCGTCGAATACACCGCCGGCGGTTAGGAACTTGCGGTCCTTGTCGAGGCTTTCCAGCGCTTCGCGCAGCGAGCCGCAAACCGTCGGGATTTTCTTCAGTTCCTTCGGCGGTAGGTCATAAAGGTCCTTGTCCATGGCCTTGCCAGGATGGATCTTGTTCTTGATGCCATCGAGACCGGCCATCAGCATGGCGGCAAAAGCGAGGTATGGGTTTGCCATCGGATCGGGGAAGCGGACTTCGACGCGCTTGGCCTTCGGGTTGGTGCCGAACGGAATGCGGCACGATGCCGAACGGTTGCGGGCCGAGTAGGCGAGCAGGACCGGAGCTTCATAGCCCGGAACGAGACGCTTGTAGGAGTTCGTCGACGGGTTGGTGAAGGCGTTCAGCGCCTTTGCGTGCTTGATGATGCCGCCGATGTAGTAGAGGCAGGTTTCGGACAGGCCTGCGTATTCGTCGCCGGCGAAGGTCGGCTTGCCGCCCTTCCAGATCGACTGGTGCACGTGCATGCCCGAGCCGTTGTCGCCGAAGATCGGCTTCGGCATGAAGGTTGCCGTCTTGCCGTAAGCGTTGGCGACCTGGTGCACGACGTACTTGTAGATCTGCATCTTGTCGGCGTTGCGGACGAGCGTGTCGAACTTGATGCCGAGCTCGTGCTGGGCAGCCGCCACTTCGTGGTGGTGCTTTTCGACGACCACGCCCATTTCCGACAGAACCGTCAGCATTTCCGAACGCATGTCCTGGCAGCTGTCGATCGGCGGAACCGGGAAATAGCCGCCCTTGACACGCGGACGGTGGCCGAGGTTGCCGGTTTCATATTCGGTGTCGTCGTTGGACGGCAGTTCCGTGGAATCGAGCTTGAAGCCGGTGTTGTAGGGATCTGCCTTGTAGCGGACGTCGTCGAAGACGAAGAATTCAGCTTCTGGACCAACGAAGACCGTGTCGCCGATGCCGGATGCCTTGAGGTAGGCTTCAGCCTTCTTGGCGGTGCCGCGCGGATCGCGATTGTAGGCTTCGCCGGAGACCGGATCGAGAATATCGCACAGAATGACCATGGTGGACTGCGCGAAGAACGGGTCCATGTGAACCGTTTCGGGGTCTGGCATCAACACCATGTCGGATTCGTTAATGGCCTTCCAGCCGACGATCGAAGAGCCGTCGAACATGACGCCGTCAGCGAACATGTCCTCGTCGACACAGACCACATCCATCGTGAGGTGCTGCAGCTTGCCCTTCGGGTCGGTGAAGCGAAGGTCTACGAACTTGACGTCGTTTTCCTTGATTTGCTTAAGAATTTCGCTTGCGGTCGCCATTAAATAGTTCCTTTATTTGAGATGACGATACTTTGGTTCACCCGAAGGCGATAAAGATTAGATGGCATCGATGCCGGTTTCGCCGGTACGGATGCGGATAACCTCTTCGACGTTGGAGACGAAAATCTTGCCGTCGCCGATGCGGCCGGTCTGGGCGGCTTTGCGGATCGCGTCAATGACGGCCTCCGCGTTTTCGTCCGCGAGGACAACCTCCACCTTCACCTTCGGCAGGAAATCGACGACATACTCCGCGCCCCGGTAGAGTTCCGTATGGCCTTTCTGGCGACCGAAGCCCTTCGCTTCCGTAACTGTAATACCCTGCAGGCCAACTTCCTGAAGGGCTTCCTTCACTTCGTCGAGCTTGAAGGGCTTGATGATCGCTTCGATCTTTTTCATGAGAAAATGACTCTCCGCTTCTCCCGTTAATGGCAGGCTCAGACCTGCTTTCCGTCATGATGCAGTTATCGTGCCAGTTGGGAAGCGGATTTTTCAGAAATTGACGCAGATCAGGCGCAGGAACCCATAATCGGGCAGATTTTCACTGGTTTTGGGCTGAAATTCTTCGACAATCGACATGCAATCGGCAAATCCGGCTCATTTTTCGCAATATTCCCCCGCGCTAATAGTCGATGACAAAACTCGCCATTCGCCTAACCTTTGTGCGTTTGCACATTTTTCGATCTTTTCGCCGATCATTCGACAGGTTGTTATTTAGGCGATTTCTGTTTGAATGCGGCGATGACCGCGGGAATCTCCAATCTACTCCTCACGCCGGAAGAAATGACAGCTGTCGATACGGCAGCCGCCGCGTCCGGCATCGATAGCTATGCCCTTATGCAACGAGCAGGTGCCGCCGTCGCCGCCAGTTTGTTGCGTGATTTTCCCGCGGTTCTTCGCGCCGTCGTTCTTTGTGGTCCGGGCAACAACGGCGGCGACGGCTATGTTGCCGCATGCTTGCTAGCTGATAGCGGCGTTGCCGTCGTCGTATTCCAGATGGGCGAACCGGAGAAGCTCAACGGCGATGCCGCCCGGGCCAGGGACAGTTTTCCGAACGCAGTACAGCCGCTTGAGACGTATCAGCCACGGAATGGCGACGTAATCATCGATGCCTTGTTCGGTGCTGGCCTTGCCCGCGATGTTCCGAAGAGCGTCGCTGACGTGATTGAGCGAGTGAAGCAGGCGCAGGTGCCGGTAATTGCCGTCGACCTGCCATCGGGCGTGGACGGTCGTACGGGAACTGTCCGAGGGGCGGCCTTCACGGCCGTTCGGACCGTTACTTTCATGACGCGGAAACCCGGCCATCTCCTGATGCCCGGGCGCGAACTGTGCGGCGAACTGGAAGTCTTCGACATTGGCATACCCGCCCGTATCGTTCGCGCCGAGAAAAAACTGCAAATCGCCGAGAACCAGCCGGAATGTTGGCGCCAGGTGCTGCCTTCAAGCGGACTGGAAACACATAAATACAAACGCGGTCACCTCGTCGTCTTCTCCGGCGAAACAGGCAAGACCGGCGCCGCCCGAATGTCGGCGATGGCGGGGCTGAAGGCCGGGGCAGGACTCGTGACAATCGCCGCGCCGGGAGATGCAGTCGCAGAGAATGCGGCGCACCTTACGGCGATCATGCTGCATCCGATCGAAGAGGAGGCCGCACTCGGCAACTGGCTGCACGACGAGCGGCTGCAGACGTTCGTTCTCGGCCCAGGCTTCGGAGTCGGCGACAAGGCGCGGCGCTTCGTCGCCGCACTTTCCGACCGCCATCTCGTGCTCGACGCAGACGGGCTTTCGTCGTTTAAGGATGCCCCGGATGAACTATTTTCACAGTTCTCCGGCGAGCCGCGGCTGGTGCTAACGCCACATGAGGGGGAGTTCGGCCGGCTGTTTCCCGATATCGCCGCTGACACAGCCATGGGAAAGGTCGAAAAAGCGCAGGCTGCCGCGGCACGGGCGAATGCCGCCATCGTCTACAAGGGCGCCGATACCGTCATCGCCTCGCCTGACGGCAGAGCCTGCATCAACACCAACGCACCGGTTTGGCTCGCAACCGCCGGCTCCGGCGATGTTCTCGCAGGCGTCATTGGAGCGCTGATGGCCCAGGGCGTTCCTGCGTTCGAGGCGGCCGCGGCCGGCGTCTACATGCATGGAGAGGCCGGCATGCGCGCTGGCAAAGGACTGACCGCGGAAGAGCTGGCGATTGAGGTTCGTCCGCTCTGACGACAAGCCTATCGCAACACCGCTTCCTGTAGCGCCATCGCCCCAAAGGGCGCATTGACCTTGCCTTCATGGATCATGAAGGCAAAGACATCCCGCGGTTCGGTTGCAACCTTGCGATCGCCATCGATGAGAGGCAGATCGCCGGGTACCTTGCCATCCGCCCAGGTTTCGAGGCGCGTAGCCCAGTCTTTCAAGTCGCCCGGCGAGTAGCAGGTCCTGATATCGTCCGAACCTTTCTGAAGGCGCGCATAGACGAAGTCGGCAGTTACATCCGCGATCATCGGGTAATCGAAGTGTTCCGCGCAGACAGGCGCAACGCCGTATTTCGAAAGCAACGCCACGAATTCCGGCACCTTGAACGAGTCATGGCGTACCTCGACGACGTGCTTCAGAGGCAAGCCATCCTGCTTGTTCGGCAGCAGCTTGAGGAAGGCTTCGAAATCATCCGGATCGAACTTCTTCGTCGGGGCGAACTGCCAGAGGATTGGGCCCAGGTGGGGGCCGAGCTCCGTCAGGCCCTGAGTGAGAAAGCGCTCCATCGACTCGCCAGCCTCCGCGAGCACACGACGATTGGTGACAAAACGGCTGGCCTTGAGCGAAAAGATGAAGCCCTCAGGCACATCCGCGGCCCATTTGGCGAAGGTTTCCGGCTTCTGCGAACTGTAATAGGTGCCGTTGATCTCAATGACCTTTAGCTTGCGGCTTGCATAGTTCAGTTCGTCCTTCTGCTTCAGATCCCCAGGGTAGAAGTGGTCCCTCCATGCCTCGAAGGTCCAGCCGCCGATGCCGACGCGAATGTTGCCGGATTTCGTCATTCCTTCCTCCTCTGATTATCTCAGTCCGCCGACTTGCTTTGCCATATCGACAATCACCCATCCTGGCCTATGCCGATTCTCGCGGCGACCCGTTTCCTGAAAGCCAAACGCCCGGTAGAGCGCAATATTCCGTTCCATGCGAGCATTCGTGTAGAGACGAACTTCCGGAAGCCCCCATTCCCGCGCCGTCTCTTCCACCCATCTCAGAATGGCAAGGCCGTACTGGGCGCCCTGAAATTTCGGGGAGACAGCAATGCTGAAGAGCATCACATGGTCTGGGTGCCGTTCAACGACGGCCAGGCCGGCAAGCTCTCCTTGCACCTCCCGCAACCAGACCTCACCGCGACCGATGCGCGGTGTGTAGTCTTCGGTAACGGGAATCGGCGGGCGGCCAAGGAGACGCGTGTATGGAGCATAGGCTTCGGCGGTCAGCGCCTCGACCGCCTGCAGGTCATCGAGCGACGCCGCTCTCAACATCACTCGGCTGCCACTACAGTTTTTCGTGTGGGACGCCGCTCAAGCAGCTCCTTCAGGAATTGCCCGGTATAGGACCGCTTCTCCTTGACGATAGCTTCCGGCGTGCCGACGGCGACGATCTCCCCACCACCATCGCCACCTTCCGGACCGAAATCGAGAATCCAGTCCGCCGTCTTGATGACTTCGAGATTGTGCTCGATGACGACGACCGAATTCCCCTGGTTGACCAGCTCCTGCAGCATCTCCAGGAGCTTGGCGACGTCGTGGAAATGCAGGCCGGTCGTAGGCTCGTCGAGGATGTAGAGGGTGCGGCCCGTCGATCGCTTCGACAGTTCCTTTGCCAGCTTGACGCGCTGCGCCTCGCCACCGGACAGCGTATTCGCCTGCTGTCCGACCTTGATGTAGCCGAGGCCGACATCCTTCAGGGCCTGCAACTTGTCGCGCACAGCCGGGACGGCAGCGAAGAAATCGACGCCTTCCTCGACGGTCATGTCGAGCACGTCGGCAATCGACTTGTGCTTGAACGTAACGTCGAGCGTCTCCCTGTTGTAGCGCTTGCCATGGCAGACGTCGCAGGTGACGTACACATCAGGCAGGAAGTGCATCTCGATCTTAATGACGCCGTCGCCTTGGCAGGCTTCGCAGCGTCCGCCCTTGACGTTGAACGAGAAGCGTCCCGGTTGGTAGCCGCGCGCCTTCGCTTCCGGCAGACCGGCAAACCAGTCACGGATCGGGGTAAACGCGCCCGTGTAGGTCGCTGGGTTGGAACGCGGCGTGCGGCCGATCGGCGACTGGTCGATATCGATGACCTTGTCGATGTGTTCGAAGCCGTCGATGCGATCGTGATCAGCCGGGATTTCGCGGGCGCCCATGACGCGCCGAGCAGCCGATTTATACAGCGTCTCGATCAGGAACGTGGACTTACCGCCCCCTGATACGCCGGTGACCGCCGTAAAGACGCCGAGCGGGATGGAGGCGGTGACATTCTTCAGATTGTTGCCGCGGGCGCCGACGACCTTGATTTCCTTGCCCTTCTTGGGCTTACGGCGCTCGTCGGGAACCGGAACGCCGAGTTCACCGGACAGATATTTGCCGGTCAGCGACTTAGGGTTCGCCATGATCTCCTGTGGCGTGCCATGGGCGATCACCTGGCCACCATGAATGCCGGCGGCGGGACCGATGTCGACGACATCGTCGGCGGTCAAGATCGCGTCCTCGTCATGCTCGACCACGATCACGGTGTTGCCGATATCGCGAAGGTGCTTCAGCGTATCAAGCAGCCGGGCGTTGTCGCGCTGATGCAAACCGATCGATGGCTCGTCGAGGACATACAATACGCCGGTCAAGCCGGAACCGATCTGCGACGCCAACCGGATGCGCTGACTCTCGCCGCCCGACAAGGTGCCGGAGTTTCGCGACAGGCTGAGATAATCCAGGCCTACGTCATTGAGGAAGCGCAGGCGGTCGCGGATCTCCTTGAGAATGCGAACGGCAATCTCGTTCTGCTTGGCGCTCAGCGACTGCGGCAGGACCTCGAACCAGTCTCGGGCGACGCGGATCGACATGTCGGTCACCTGGCCGATATGCAGCGTATTGATCTTGACGGCAAGCGCCTCCGGCTTCAGGCGGAAACCGCCACAAGACGGGCAGGGGGCTGCCGACATATAGCGCTCGATTTCCTCTCGCGCCCAGGCGGAATCCGTCTCCTTCCAGCGACGCTCGAGATTGGTGATGATGCCCTCGAAATTCTTGTGCGTGGTATAGGACCGCGCGCCATCGGCATAGTGGAACTCGATCTTTTCGTCGGTACCATTCAGGATGACATCCTTCGCCTGGTCCGAAAGATCGTTCCAACGGGCGCCGAGCTTGAAGCCATAGTGCTTACCGAGAGCTTCGAGCGTCTGATTGTAATAGGGAGAGGTCGACTTCGCCCACGGCGCAATGGCGCCATCGCGCAGCGTGCGCTCGGGCTCCGGCACGATCAGGTTGGCGTCGATCTTCTGCTGCGCTCCGAGACCGTCGCAGGTCGGGCAGGCGCCGGCTGGATTGTTGAAGGAAAAAAGCCGCGGCTCGATCTCGGGAATGGTGAAGCCCGATACCGGGCAGGCGAACTTCTCGGAGAAGAGAACGCGTTCATGCGTTTCGTTAAGCGACTTGTTGGCGGAGCCGCCGGCGGCAGTTTCTTCCGGCGGCAGCGGCTTGTCGGCGAATTCCGCAACGGCGAGGCCATCGGCGAGCTTGAGCGAGGTCTCGAAGCTGTCGGCAAGGCGCGACGCCGTATCCGGCCGCACCACAATACGGTCGACCACGACGTCGATATCGTGCTTGTACTTCTTGTCCAGGGCTGGCACGTCGGCGATCTCGTAGAATTGGCCGTCGACCTTGACGCGCTGGAAACCCTTTTTCATCAGGTCTGCCAGTTCCTTCTTGTACTCCCCCTTACGCCCGCGCACGAGCGGGGCGAGAATATAGAGACGCGTGCCTTCTCCGAATTCCAGCACGCGATCGACCATCTGGCTGACCGTCTGGCTCTCGATCGGCAGCCCGGTCGCGGGCGAATAGGGTACGCCGACGCGGGCAAAGAGCAGGCGCATGTAGTCATAGATCTCAGTCACCGTACCGACCGTCGAGCGTGGGTTGCGCGAGGTCGTCTTTTGCTCGATCGAAATCGCTGGCGACAGGCCGTCGATCTGATCGACGTCAGGCTTCTGCATCATTTCAAGGAACTGGCGCGCATAGGCCGAAAGGCTTTCGACATAGCGTCGCTGTCCTTCGGCATAGATCGTGTCAAAGGCAAGAGACGACTTGCCGGATCCCGAAAGGCCGGTCATGACGATGAGTTTGTTTCGCGGCAGATCGAGATCGATGCCCTTCAAATTGTGCTCGCGCGCGCCGCGGATGGAAATCGTCTTCAGTTCGCTCATCGTCTTCTGCTTCTGTGCTGGAACAAGCCCCTTATTTAGTGATGCCGGCTGGCGAGTCGAGGCTGAATGTCCGTCTGCTGCAAGGTTTTCGATTCGGTTGACAGGATCATAGGGATAAACTAGAACAAATAAAGAACAAAATTCCTTGTGGATGAACCGGCGATGGACACCCATCGCCGGCGCTCTATGGTTTAAGGTGCACCGATTGTTTCAAGCGCCGCCGGGCAGGGCGGCAGGTAAGGTGAAAGTATGGCTGGCAGCGTAAACAAGGTAATTCTGATCGGGAACGTGGGCGCTGACCCCGAAATCCGGCGGACCCAGGATGGCCGGCCGATCGCCAACCTTCGCATCGCGACGTCCGAGACCTGGCGTGATCGCACCTCCGGCGAACGCCGCGAAAAGACGGAATGGCATACGGTCGTAGTCTTCAACGAAGGCCTCTGCAAGGTCGTCGAGCAGTATGTGAAGAAGGGCGCCAAGCTCTACATCGAAGGCGCGCTGCAGACGCGTAAGTGGCAAGACCAGAACGGCCAGGACCGCTATTCGACGGAAGTCGTTCTGCAGGGCTTCGGCTCGACGCTGACGATGCTGGACGGTCGCGGCGAGGGTGGCGGCGCAAGCTCCGGCTTCGGCGGTGGTCGCGGCAGTAATGCCGGCGGCAACGATTTCGGTGGCGGCGGTGGCTACGGCGACGATTACGGCGCGCCGTCGCAATCATCTGGCCGCAGCAGCGGTGGCGGCGGCGGTGGAAACTTCTCGCGCGATCTCGACGACGATATCCCGTTCTGATCGCAGAGTATTCGTGGCATAAGTTGGACGGCGCGCCGCAAGGTGCGCCGTCTGCTTTTCAATCTCCGGGATTGGACGTCCCCCGAGCTTGCCGCGATGGAAGCCGTGCAGGTAACCGGCTTTTTGACCTAGCCGGCTGGCGTCGTGATGAGGGTAGATCTCAAACCGTCGACGACGAACTGCGTGGCAAGCGCCGCCAGGATGACACCGAGAAGGCGTGTCAGAATTGCGCGCCCCGTTACGCCGAGGAAGCGATCAAGTCTTTCGGCGATGAGCAGCGAGAGAAACAGCAGCAGCAGGCTCAATGCGATGACAATGATCAATTGCGCCCGCTCGAGCGAAGCCTGCATCGATCCGGCAATTAGGATCGTCGCCGAAATGGCACCGGGACCGGCGATCAGAGGGATCGCCAACGGAAAGACCGAGATATTATGGATATGATCGACGGTGATTGCGGCTGTGCTCGTCTTCTCCTTACGGTCCTGCCGCTTCTCGAATACCATTTCAAAGGCGATCCAGAACAACAGAAGACCACCGGCAATGCGGAAGGCGCCGATCGAGATTCCGAGCACCCCGAGCACGCTGGCCCCGAACAGGGCGAAAGCGGCAAGAATGACAAAGGCGATGATCGAGCCGCGCAGTGCCACCTGTTTTCGCTGGCTGCGGCTCATGCCGGTCGTGAGCCCGAGAAAGAGTGGAGCAAGACCAGGCGGGTCGATCGTGACAAGCAGCGTCGTGAAGGCGTTGATCAGTTGGTCGACGCTTGCCATTGTCTCTCCGTGAGCCCATATAAACACTTGGTTTTTGCGCGATTGTGATGCGGAGAGACCATTTTGGCAAATGGTGTTATTAGGGCGGTGCAAATAACCGTCCCAGAGGCTCCCATTGCCCTCATAAGACCGCAAAAGTCTGTTCAAAACGCGTGCCAAAATTAGCGTAGGAACAGGCTTTCCGCTATAAATCTTCAAGTGATTCTAGAAGAGATCGTGATCTGTTTTGACTGAGCAAACACCCCCCGGCGGCGGGAAGCTCCCGCCAGGCATCGAGCCCATCTCCATCATGGAGGAAATGCAGCGGTCGTATCTCGATTACGCCATGAGCGTTATCGTTAGCCGCGCCCTGCCTGATGTCCGCGACGGCCTGAAGCCCGTGCACCGGCGCATCCTTTACGGCATGTCCGAACTCGGCATCGACTGGAACAAGAAATACGTCAAATGCGCCCGCGTTACCGGGGATGTGATGGGTAAATACCATCCGCACGGCAACGCAGCGATCTACGACGCGCTAGCGCGTATGGCGCAGGACTGGTCGCTCCGCCTTCCGCTGATCGACGGCCAGGGCAACTTCGGCTCCGTCGACGGCGATCCGCCGGCGGCCGAACGCTACACAGAGTGCCGCCTGCAGAAGGCCGCGCATTCGCTGCTCGACGATCTCGACAAGGAAACGGTCGACTTCCGCGATAACTATGACGGCACGCTGTCCGAGCCCGTCGTTGTTCCCGCAAAGTTCCCGAACCTCCTAGTGAACGGGGCAGGCGGCATCGCCGTGGGTATGGCGACGAATATTCCGCCGCACAATCTGTCCGAAGTCATCGACGGCTGCATTGCGCTGATCGACAACCCGGCGATCGAACTGCCTGACATCATGCAGATTATTCCGGGTCCGGACTTCCCGACCGGCGCCAAGATCCTTGGTCGCGCCGGCATTCGCTCGGCCTACGAGACCGGTCGCGGCTCGGTGATCATGCGCGGCGTTGCCACCATCGAGCCGATGCGTGGCGATCGCGAACAGATCATCATCACCGAGATCCCGTATCAGGTGAACAAGTCGACGATGATCGAGAAGATGGCCGAACTGGTGCGCGACAAGCGTATCGAAGGGATCTCCGACCTACGCGATGAATCCGACCGTCAGGGCTATCGCGTCGTCGTCGAGTTGAAGCGCGATGCGAATGCCGATGTCATCCTGAACCAGCTCTACCGCTACACGCCGCTGCAAACCTCCTTTGGCTGCAACATGGTGGCGCTGAACGGCGGCAAGCCGGAACAGCTGACGCTACTCGATATGCTGCGCGCCTTCGTCTCCTTCCGAGAGGAAGTCGTTAGCCGGAGAACGAAATTTCTTCTCCGCAAGGCCCGCGAGCGCGCTCACGTCTTGGTCGGCCTGGCGATCGCTGTCGCCAATATTGACGAGATCATCCGCACGATCCGGCAGKCGCCGGATCCGCAGACCGCACGCGAGCAGTTGATGACGCGCCGCTGGCCGGCCGCCGATGTCGAAAGCCTGATCCGCCTGATCGACGATCCGCGTCACCGCATCAATGAGGACCTGACATACAACCTCTCGGAAGAGCAGGCGCGCGCCATCCTCGAACTGCGTCTGGCCCGTCTGACCGCACTCGGCCGTGACGAAATCGGTGACGAACTCAACAAGATAGGCGAAGAGATTAAGGATTACCTTGAAATCCTGTCGTCGCGGGTTCGCATCCAGACGATCGTCAAAGAAGAGCTTGCAGCCGTTCGCGACGAATTCGGCACGCCGCGCCGCACCGAGATCATGGACGGCGGCCTTGAAATGGACGATGAGGATCTCATCGCCCGCGAAGACATGGTCGTGACGGTCTCCCATCTCGGCTACATCAAGCGCGTGCCGCTGACGACCTATCGCGCCCAGCGCCGTGGCGGCAAGGGCCGCTCCGGCATGACGACGCGCGACGAGGATTTTGTTAGCCAGCTATTCGTTCTCAACACGCATACGCCGGTTCTGTTCTTCTCCTCGCGCGGTATCGTTTACAAGGAAAAGGTCTATCGCCTGCCGATCGGCACGCCGACTGCGCGCGGCAAGGCGCTCATCAACATGCTGCCACTGGAGCCCGGCGAACGCATCACCACGATCCTGCCGTTGCCGGAGGATGAGGACAGCTGGGATAAGCTCGACGTCATGTTCTCGACGACGCGCGGGACAGTTCGCCGCAACAAGCTTTCCGACTTCGTTCAGGTCAACCGCAACGGCAAGATCGCGATGAAGCTCGAGGAAGAAGGCGACGAAATCCTCTCAGTCGAGACCTGCACCGAGCATGACGATGTGCTTCTGACCACGGCGCTCGGTCAGTGCATTCGCTTCCCCGTCGATGACGTCCGCGTCTTTGCTGGCCGCAACTCCATCGGCGTTCGCGGCATCAACCTCGGTGACGGCGACCGCATCATCTCGATGACGATTGTTGGTCATGTCGATGCCGAACCTTGGGAACGCGCAGCCTACCTGAAGCGGGCCGCGAGCGAACGCCGCCTCGCGACGGGTGACGCCGAGGAAATCTCGCTGGTTGGCGAGGAAGTGACCGAGGAAGGTCAACTGAGCGACGAGCGCTATGAGGAACTGAAGGCGCGCGAGCAGTACGTCCTGACGGTTTCCGAGAAGGGCTTCGGCAAGCGATCCTCCTCCTACGACTTCCGCATTTCCGGCCGTGGCGGCAAGGGCATTCGCGCCACCGATACGTCGAAGACGGGGGAGATCGGCGAACTCGTGGCCGCTTTCCCGGTCAACGAAGGCGACCAGATCATGCTCGTATCCGATGGCGGCCAGCTCATCCGCGTTCCGGTGGGGGGCATCCGTATCGCGAGCCGAGCAACGAAGGGCGTCACCATCTTCTCGACTGCCAAGGATGAAAAGGTCGTATCCGTCGAGCGCATTAGCGAGCCAGAGGAGGAGGCTGAAGACGTTGCCGAGAATGGCGACGACATTGCCTCGGTTCCGGAAGGTGAGCCTGAAACGGAAGCGTGATGTTCTAGGCGTTTGATCTTGAAAACCGGGCGACTGCCCGGTTTTCTTTTTGGGCATCTTGACTGCGGGAACCGGCTGGCGGTGCTGCAGCCGAAATGGAGGGCAGAGTGATCCGGATTCTCGGTATTGACGATGTTGCCATCTTCAAAGCCATTCGGCTGGAAGCGCGCTGCGGACCGAACCCGCAGCCTTTGCCAGCACCGTCGGCGACTGGGAAGCGCTCTCAGACGATGAATGGCGTAGGCGATTGGTCGACGGGCCTGTTCTCGTGGCCCTTAAGCAGGGTGAGCCCGTCGGGATGATGGGGCTGAGCCGCCAGCGTGCCAGTAAGATGGTGCATCGGGCAACGCTCATCATGGTCTATGTGCGTCGAAGTGAACGGGCGGCGGCTATGCCAAGGCTCTGCTAGAAGCGACGTTAAGCTATGCGCGAGAGAACGGAAACCGACTGCTGGAGCTCGTGGTCAGCGTTGAGAATAAGGCTGCCACACGGTTTTATGAACGCGAGGGCTTCCATCAGGCCGGGCGGATTCCTGGCGGATTCATCTTGAGGGCAGGGAGATTGATGACGTCATCATGGTTCGTCGCATCGGGGATTAGGAAGGCTCGCGCGGATGCCGGCAGGAGGGGGCCGCCAGCGCCATCTCTAGGCACGAAATAGCCCGGACAAACCTCGTTCATCCGGCCTATTTCGATTGAAAACATGCAATCCCAGATCTCGACAGCGGCTAGAACCAGCTGTGTTTTCCATCGGTCTTCTTCAGTTCTTCGCTTTCATGGCGAAGGGCAGAGATGGTGGAAGCCACGGACACGATAAACATTATGCTGATAAGGGCGGTGAGCACAGCTAGTATCGTGAACATGAGCAATCCTCCTGGGCTTTGCGTTCACGTCCCTTAGTACTGGCTCATTACCGCCGCACGAGCCGACGCATAAGGGCCATATACCTTGGACGCATCCACTTTGTGATCGTAAAGCGCGACAGTCGCTGCAAGCATACCAGTCATCATTACCATCCAGACAGCATTAATCATGGTAATTTTATTGGGCATATCTTCTTCCTTGTCCGGCGCGTATCGCGTTACGCTGGTTGAGTGAACGCATGCGTGCGAAAATGGTTCCAGGGACATTGACGGGTCGTTTAGCAAGGCCGTTCTGAAGCGACCTTGAATGCGCCGTTCATCTGGCATTCAGAATCCTTAATCGGTTTAAACGCCACATTTCCTGTCTTACGCACGATTGCATTATGTTCCCGTACGCTTGGCCGCACCCAACTTGCATCCTGCATTTCCCGCACGTAGCCGTAGAAAAATTCGGCAAGCAGCGAGACGATGACAGCGAATACAACAAGGATGATCAGCATGGGCGTTTTCCGGGGCTGACCGATGCCGGAATGACATCGGGTGTTGACGGTCTCAACTATAGCGAGCCGGTCTGAAGCCGCCTTGAATGCTGCATTCATCCGCCGTTCAGCGATGGGCAAATGACTTGCGGGCAACCGTCATCCATGACAAAAGGGCGTCGAAACAAATGGCTAGGCCAATGACGACAGCTTTTTATCCGGGGTCGTTCGACCCGATCACCAACGGACATCTGGATGTTCTTGTCCAGGCGCTGAGCGTTGCGTCCAAGGTTATCGTCGCGATCGGCGTTCATCCCGGCAAGGCACCGCTCTTTTCCTTCGATGAGAGGGCGAATCTCATTCGCCAGTCGCTCGCGGAAGCAATGCCTGAAAAGACCGGCGACATCTCAGTCGTTGCATTCGACAATCTCGTCGTCGACGCGGCGCGATCCCATAGCGCGACCCTACTGATCCGCGGCCTCAGGGACGGCACCGATCTCGACTATGAAATGCAGATGGCCGGGATGAACCGCCAGATGGCGCCCGACATTCAAACGATCTTTCTGCCAGCCGGAACGGCCTCGCGGCCCATAACCGCCACATTGGTCCGGCAAATCGCTGCCATGGGAGGCGACGTCAGCGCCTTTGTGCCGGCTGCCGTCTTGAAAGCTCTTCAATCCAAGCGCAAATCCTAGGCGACCTTTTCGCCGCAACGGAGCCATTATGAAACTTTTCTCTTTCGCATTTGCAGCCGTGCTTTCCCTTGCCTCGTTCGCGAGCGCTGCATTCGCGCAGTCCGGCAACACGCTGACGATCCAGCTGAAAGACGGTCCGGTCGTGATCCAGCTTATGCCGGACGTCGCGCCGAAGCACGTCGCGCAGATCGAAGCGCTCGCCAAGAAGGGCGCGTATGACAACGTCGCCTTCCATCGCGTCATCGAAGGCTTCATGGCCCAGACCGGCGACGTGAAGTTTGGCAACATGGAAAAGGGCTTCGATGCGAGCCGTGCCGGTACCGGTGGCTCCGACCTGCCTGACCTGCCGGCCGAATTCTCGAAGACGCCTTTCGTGCGCGGTACTGTCGGTATGGCCCGCTCGCAGGACCCGAACTCGGCGAACTCCCAGTTCTTTATCATGTTTGCTGATGGCTCGTTCCTCAACGGCCAGTACACGGTTGTTGGCAAGGTCGTCTCCGGCATGGAGAATGTCGACAAAATCAAGCGCGGCGAGGGCCAGAACGGCGAAGTCAGCAATCCCGACCGGATGATCAAGGTCACCGTCGGCAGCAAGTAAGTTTCAAGACAAGTAGGAGAAGAAGAATGGCCGAGATCAAGGATCCCGAAAACACCATCATCCTGGAAACCACCAAGGGTAAGGTTGTCATCCAGTTGCTGCCGGAAGTAGCGCCGGAACATGTCGCCCGCATCAAGGAACTCGCTCGCGAGAAGGCCTATGACAACGTTGTCTTCCATCGCGTCATCAACGATTTCATGGCGCAGACCGGCGACGTGAAGTTCGGCAAGAAGGGCGGCGAGAGCTTCAACCCGAGCCGCGCCGGCATGGGCGGTTCCGAGAAGCCCGACCTCAAGGCTGAGTTCTCGGCGGTCAGCCACGTCAGAGGCACGTGCTCGATGGCCCGCTCCCAGAACCCGAACTCTGCCAATTCGCAGTTCTTCATTTGCTTCACCGATGCTCCTTGGCTGAACAAGCAGTACTCCGTCTGGGGTCAGGTCATCGAAGGCATGGACAACGTCGACAAGATCAAGAAGGGCGAGCCGGTCGTCGATCCGGACTCGATCGTCTCGATGCGGGTTGCCGCTGACGTCTGATTGTGATTTTTGCTGAAACCCGCCCTTGCGCGAAAGCGTGGGGCGGGTTTCGCTTTGCCTGGATTTGAGTGATGCGCGTAGACCTCTTTGATTTCGACCTGCCGGATGAACGGATCGCCCTGCGGCCCGCCGAGCCGCGCGATAGCGCGCGCCTGCTCGTCGTCGACCCGGCGGGCGAAGTGCAGCTGTCGGACTATCGGGTTAGCGATTTGCTCAGCTTTCTAAGGGCAGGGGACGCGCTCGTCTTCAACGACACCAAGGTGATCCCGGCGCAGCTCGAGGGCATCCGTTATCGTGAGGGCGCCGGCGGTCAGCAGGTTTCGGCAACGCTGCATATGCGCACCGGCACCAGCCGCTGGAAGGCTTTTGCCAAGCCCGGTAAGCGCATCAAGATCGGTGATCGCATCTCATTTGGCCATGACGGCACCAGCTGCCTGCTCGGCAAGCTCGAATGCACGGTCGAGGAAAAAGGCGACGGCGGCGAAGTCACCCTTGCCTTCGACCTGTCTGGGCCGATGCTCGACGAGGCCATCCATTCCGTCGGACATATTCCGCTGCCACCCTACATCGCCGCCAAACGCGCCGAGGATGAACGCGACCGCGCCGACTACCAGACCATCTATGCGCGCGAGGAAGGCGCCGTCGCCGCTCCCACGGCCGGACTTCACTTCACGCCCGCGCTTTTCGACGCGATCGACAAGGCTGGGGTCGAGCGCCATTTCGTGACGCTACATGTCGGCGCCGGCACCTTCTTGCCAGTCAAAGTGGACGATACCGACGACCACAAGATGCATCTCGAAAGCGGCTATGTCAGCGCCGAAACGGCTGCGAGCCTCAATGCCGTGAAGGCGAGGGGCGGGCGCATCATCTGTGTGGGCACGACTTCGCTACGGCTGATCGAAAGTGCTGCGCAGGACAATGGCGAGATCCGGGCCTGGGCCGGCGCCACGGGTATCTTCATCACGCCAGGCTACCGCTTCAAGGCGGTTGACATGCTGATGACGAACTTCCATTTGCCCCGATCGACCCTGTTCATGCTCGTTTCGGCCTTTGCCGGCTTCGAGACCATGCATGCAGCCTATCAGCACGCGATTTCGACGGGCTACCGCTTCTATTCCTATGGCGATTCCAGCCTTCTTTTCCGGAAAGACTAAATGACCGAGAACTTTCAGTTCACCCTCAAGAAGACTGACGCCGGTGCTCGCCTGGGCGAGGTCTCGATGCCGCGGGGCACGATCCGCACGCCGGCCTTCATGCCCGTCGGCACCGTCGGTACCGTTAAGGCCGTGTATCTCGACCAGGTTCGCGACACGGGCGCCGACATCATCCTCGGCAACACCTACCATCTCATGCTGCGCCCTACAGCGGAACGCGTGGCCCGGCTCGGTGGTCTGCACAAGCTGATCCGCTGGGAGCATCCGATCCTGACCGATTCCGGCGGGTTCCAGGTGATGTCGCTCTCGGGTCTCCGCAAGCTCGATGAGCAGGGCGTAACCTTCAAGTCGCATGTCGACGGCAGCCTGCATCACATGTCGCCGGAGCGCTCGATCGAGATCCAGGGACTGCTCGGTTCCGACATCCAGATGCAGCTTGACGAGTGCGTGGCGCTGCCGGCGGAACCGCGGGAAATCGAGCGCGCCATGGAGCTGTCGCTGCGCTGGGCGGAGCGTTGCAAGGTCGCCTTCGGCAACCAGCCGGGTAAAGCCATGTTCGGCATCGTGCAGGGCGGGGATGTACCCGCGCTGCGCGTCCGGTCGGCCGCGGCACTGACCGATCTCGATCTCAAGGGCTACGCGGTCGGCGGTCTCGCCGTTGGCGAGCCGCAGGAGGTCATGCTGAAGATGCTCGAGGAGACCCTTCCGGTATTGCCAACGGAGAAGCCGCGCTATCTCATGGGCGTCGGTACGCCTGACGATATCCTGAAGTCCGTCGCTCGCGGCATCGACATGTTCGACTGCGTGATGCCGACCCGCTCTGGCCGTCACGGGCTTGCCTTTACACGTCGCGGCAAGGTCAACATCCGCAATGCCCGTCACGCAGAGGATATGCGGCCGCTCGACGAACAATCGAACTGCCCGGCATCGCGCGACTACTCCCGTGCCTACCTGCACCACCTCGTGCGTGCCAATGAGGCCCTCGGCGGCATGCTGCTCTCCTGGCACAATCTCGCCTATTACCAGGAGCTGATGCAGGGCATCCGCAAGTCAATCGCCGAAGGCCGTTTCGCCGATTTCATGGCCGAGACCATGGAGGAATGGGCGAGGGGCGATCTCGATCCAGTCTGAGCCGCCTTAAGCTTCGGCAAACTGGTCATAGGCGCGCAGCGCGTCTGCGGCATACATCAACGCTGGGCCACCGCCCATATAAACACTCATCGCCATGACCTCGGCGACCTCTTCACGAGTGGCGCCGAGTTCTTTCAATGCCTTGGCGTGAAAGCCGATGCAGCCGTCGCAGCGCTGAGTGACGCCGATCGCCAACGCGATCAGTTCCTTCGTCTTCTTGTCGAGGGCGCCATCGGCGCTTGCGCCTTTCGCTAGTGCGTAGAAGCCTTGCATGGCCTCCGGCGCCAGCTTTCTCAGTTCTCCGGTATAGGCGGCGATATCACGGGTGATCTGCTTGTAATCCTTGCTCATCATTCTGTTTCCGTATTTCTTGCTTTTCATTTCGTAAAAATGTGATATCAGTAAAATACGAAATGTAAAGAGGCGCCGATGACGGACTTCACGCTGGAGATGAGCGGCAAGGCGGAAGGGGCTGCGGAGTTCCTGAGTGGACTTGCAAGCCCGCACAGGCTGCTGATCCTCTGTCTTCTTGCCGCCGGCGAGAAGAGCGTTGGTACGCTGGTCGAGGGGACAGGCATCGGCCAGACCTCAATGTCGCAGCATCTGGCGAAATTGAAGAAGGAAGGCCTCGTCGATTTCCGGCGGGACCACCGTACGCTCTATTATTTTATAAACGATCCGGCGGCTCTGGAGATCATGGAAATTCTCTACAACCGCTTCTGCAGGAAGGTTTGAGCAATGACGCAGTCGATGAAGGTGGTGACACCGCGCCAGGCGAAAGAGTGGATAGGTGCGGGCGAGGCGGTCCTTATCGACGTCCGCGAGCCGGAGGAGTTCCGCAGCGAGCATATCGCTTCGGCCCTTTCCCTGCCTCTGTCCGAGGTCGGAAACCTCACCCGAGTCCTTTCCGTCCCGGCCGGACGCAAAGTCGTATTCCAGTGCCTGAAGGGCGGTCGCGGCCAGCAAGCCTGCGAGCGGCTGGTAGCCCAGGAGGGAAGCGAGTATCCGGTCTTCAATCTTGAGGGCGGCATCACTGCTTGGAAAGCGGAAGGCCTGCCGGTGGTCGGCACAGCCGTCCCGCGCCTAACGATCTTCCGTCAGGTCCAGATCGTCGTCGGCTTCCTCGTGCTGCTGTCGGTGCTTGCCGGCTTCTTCATCAGCCCAGCTGGCTTCGTCGTTGCCGGCCTGTTTGGCGCGGCGCTTGCCTTTGCCGGCATATCCGGCTGGTGCGGGATGGCGAAGCTGCTCAACCTGATGCCTTGGAACCAGCCAGCCTGATCTGAATTCCAAACGAAAAATCGCGAGAGGCTTTCCGCGGCATTTCTTTAGATGCCTTTGCTTTCGGTATTTGGCACGATCTGCACACCGTTGATCTTGTCGTTTCCGTCAGGCTGACGCGCCAGCTGGTAGACGGCAGTCCAATCCTTGCCGTCACGGCCTGATATCAGCACCTCGTGATAGATCATCGCGCCATTGTCGATCGAGCGGCTGCGCCCAAAGGCATAATTGCCAGGGTGGTAAACCGGCTCGTAGCTTTTCTTGACCATGGCGAAGAAGACGTTCTTGTCGGGGTAGATCGCCTTGATCCCGGGTGCGGCGAAGGAATAGGCCGTGTCGACGTCGTCGTTCAGGAACGCCTTGATCTGCGCCTCGATCATCGTTCGCGTCGCGTCGATCGGATCTTCGGCTTGAGCGGTCGCAAACAAAACGAAGGACGCGGCACACAGAATGAAAACTGCGAGGAAGGCGCGCATGGCAACGGCTCCGGCTGTCCTAGGAATTCTAGGGCAGTCTACGCACAAGGAAAGAGCATAGATCAGCAGGCGGGGTGTTGGTAGGCGTCCTTCGTGCGCTATTCCTTACGGGAGATTGTGAGTTCATGCTGAACCGCGACTTTTGTGGCTCATCAAGCTAGCCGGCATGTCTGATCTGCGCGAGCAGTTTCTTTCGGAAGACTTCGGCTGGGGTTCGATAGCCAAGGCATTTGCGGGGTGTTGCGTTAAGCCGGTTGCAGATCTCGATCAGATCGGCATCTGTGACCGATAATGGATCGACCTCTCTCGAAAGCCATTTCCGGACGCGGCCATTGGTATTCTCGACGGTGCCTTTCTGCCACGGCGATTGCGGGTCGCAGAACCAGGTTTGGGTGCCGATGCTCGCCTGAAGATACGGCCAATCCGTAAACTCCGTGCCACGGTCGAAGGTGATCGAGCGACGGGCTAGATGGGGTAGGGCCTTGAGGGCCTGTATGAGGCCGTCCATGACCGGACGTGACTGACGGTCGTTGTTACGCAGGAAGATCGCAAATCGGCTAACGCGCTCGACGAGCGACGTGACGTTGGCCTTTCCAAACTTCTTGCGGAACTGGATAAGATCACATTCCCAGTGCCCAAACTGTTTGCGGTCAGCGACAGTGTCGGGACGACGCATAATGTTCAGATCCGAGCTAAAGCGTTGACCGTGCTTGCGTCTGGCATGTCTTGGCCTGCGCCTGGCACGACGCTCCGGCAGATGTCGCCACAGCTTGATCGCCTGGCCGTCGGCCGAGTATGCGAATTTGTAGATCGTCTCGTGGCTCACCGAGATCGGATGGTGCTCCAGGCGCATCCGACCGGCAATCTGCTGCGGTGACCAGCCGTGTACGATCCGCTCGATCACCGATTGCCGGACATGCGAGAAGCGCGCGAGCTTGCGCAGCTTTAAACGGCGATCACAGGCCATCTGATGCGCGTTCACGCAGTAGTAGCCGCTGAGATCAGGAACTTCCTTGTCGACGAATATGTTGCGCCGGACTTCGCGAAAGATCGTCGAACGATGCCTTCCGAGCTTCTCTGCAATGGCGTCAATACTGAGCCCAGCCAACCTCCAACGGGCAATCTTACGGCGTTCGTCCAATCCAATCTGAGAGTAGGTGCGCTTCATTGCATCGTCCTTGCAATTGATAACCCATTGGGATCATTAGCAAGTCGCACTTCATTCTAGAACCGCGCGACATCATGCAGGTCGTCAGCCGCTTTCCAGTTCGACCAGTTCAATATCGAAGCTCATCTGATCATAAGCCGGAACCACATGATCGGGCGTTTCGGCCATGACCGTGTCATAGTCGAGCGGCGTATGCATATGGGTCAGGATCGCCCGTTTCGGATTCAGGCGCTTAATCCAGTCGAGCGATTGCTCGAGCGACAGATGGCTCGGATGATAGCGATATTGCAAGGCATCGATGATGAGGACGTCGAGCTCTTGAAGTTTTTCGACAGTTTCAGGCGGAAAGTCACTGATATCACTGCAATAAGCGACGTCGCCAACGCGAATGCCAAGCGAGTATATGTCGCCATGCTGCTGCAGGTGCGGTCGGATCGAGATCGTTCCGCCCCCGCCGCTGATCCGAACCGGGACGTCGAGGCTTCCGATGACCTTTGCTTCGACGATCGGCGGATAGTTGCTGCCGGGCGGCGTTTCAAGGCAGTAGCCGAACCCTTGTCGAATGCGGTCCATCGTCTCACGCGTGGCGTGAATCGGAACCCGCTGCTGCGCGCCATAGAAATAGCCACGCAGATCGTCGAGGCCATGGATGTGGTCGGCATGGGCATGAGTATAGAGGACAGCGTCGATGTGAGTGACGCGGGCCGCGATCATCTGCTCGCGAAAATCCGGCCCGGTATCGATGACAACGGTCGTGACGCCGCCGTTGTCATCATATTGCTGGACCATGAACGCCGCGCGGGTGCGGCGATTCTTCGGATTGGTCGGGTCGCAGGCACCCCAATCGCCAGTGATGCGTGGAACGCCGGGCGACGACGAACAGCCGAGAATGGTGAAACGCCGCCTGTAGCCCACGCTGTCAGATCCTCGGCATCTTTGAGAAAATGCGGAATGCGTTTTCGGTGGTGATCCGCGCCATCTCGGCATGGCTGAGGCCGAGCGTCTCGGCCAGAACCTCGGCCGTGTTCACGACATAGGACGGTTCGTTGCGCTTGCCGCGCCAGCGCTTTGGCGCAAGGTAGGGCGCGTCGGTCTCGACAAGAAGCCGATCCTGCGGCACCGTTTTGGCGATATCACGAAGTTCCTCCGACTTCGGGAAGGTCAGGATACCGGAGAAGGACACGTAGCCGCCCAGTTCGACGCCGATCCTTGCGAGTTCAGCGCCAGACGAGAAGCAATGGAGGATAAAGGGAAACGCCCCCTTCCCCATTTCCTCTGTCAGGATCGCAGCCATGTCTCCGTCGGCGCTGCGGCTATGGATTACGAGCGGCAGCTGCGTCTCGCGCGAAGCGTCAATGTGGCGCCGCAGCCCGGTCTGCTGGTCCTCCGGCTTTTGCGTATCGTAGAAATAGTCAAGGCCGGCCTCGCCGATCGCGACAATCTTCTCGTGGGCATTGGCCAGACGCACGAGATCTTCCGTCTGGATATCGAGCTCGTCGCCTGCATTATTCGGATGCGTGCCGACGGAACAGAAAACAGACGGATATTTCTCGGTGATGGCCAGCAGCGCGTCCAGCTTGCGCACCCGCGTCGAGATCGTCACCATCTGCTTGACACCCGCGTCGTGGGCGCGCTTGACGATCTCGTCCCGCTGCTCCTCGAAGTCGGCGAAATCCAGATGGCAATGCGTATCGATCAGCATGAGGTCCTCACGCTTCCGGCGCGACGTAGCGCGGGAACACTGGCTTCGGCGCTTCGAGCGCCGTGCCTGCGATGAGGCGGCCGGCTTCGCCGAGCGCCGCGAAGTCGCGCTTGTCGGCAGGAGCCGCAACCAGATCAAGCAGCTTGCCGGCCGATTCAGGCACGAAAGGCTGCAACAGGATGGCAATCTGGCGGACGACCTCGGCCGTGACGTAGAGCACGGTGCCCATGCGCGCCGGATCGGTCTTCTTCAGCGCCCAGGGCTCCTGGCCGGCGAAGTAGCGGTCGGTCTCGGAAACGACAGCGATGATCGACGCGAGCGCGCGATGGATCAGCTGCTTGTTCATGTCGTCACGCGTCGACGCGAGCAGCGCGTCGGCCTGCGCCAGCATGGTCTTGTCCTCGTCCGTCAGCGGACCGCATTCCGGGACCTTGCCGTCGCAGTTCTTGACGATCATCGACAGCGAGCGGCTGGCAAGGTTTCCGATGCCGTTGGCAAGGTCGGAGTTGATGCGCGTGCCGATCGCCTCTTCGCTGTAGCTGCCGTCCTGACCGAAGGAGACTTCGCGGAGGAAGAAATAGCGCACCTGGTCGAGGCCGAAATGGTTCACCAGATTGACGGGATCGACGACGTTGCCGAGCGACTTCGACATCTTCTCGCCCTTGTTGAGCAGGAAGCCGTGCGCGAAGACGCGCTTGGGAAGCGGCAGCTTGGCGGACATCAGGAAGGCCGGCCAGTAGACCGCGTGGAAGCGGATGATGTCCTTGCCGATGATATGAACGTCCGCCGGCCAGTACTTGGCGCGGGGACCGTTGCGATCCTCGATGTACCCGGTCGCCGTAATGTAGTTGGTTAGGGCATCGACCCAGACATACATGACGTGATCAGGGTCGTTCGGCACCTTGATGCCCCAATCGAAGGTCGTGCGTGAAATCGAGAGATCCTTCAGTCCCGACTTGACGAAGGAGATGACCTCGTTGCGCCGCTCGGCAGGCCCGATGAAGTCAGGGTTGGCTTCGTAGTGCGCGAGCAGCTTGTCCTGATATTCGGAAAGCTTGAAGAAGTAGCTGGCCTCTTCCACCCATTCGACAGGCGTGCCTTGCGGTCCGTAGCGCACGCCATCGGCGCGCAGCTCCGTCTCGCTTCCCTGATAGTAGGCTTCGTCGCGAACCGAGTACCAGCCGGCATAAGAATCCTTGTAGATGTCGCCATTGTCACCCATCAGGTTCCAGATGTTCTGCGACGTCTCGTGGTGACGCTCCTGCGTCGTGCGAATGAAGTCGTCGTTCGAGGCGTTGAGGAGCTGCCCCATCGACTGGAACGCACTGGAATTGCGATCTGCAAGCTCCTGGGCCGACATACCCTCGGCTCGGGCCGTCTGCTGCATCTTCTGGCCGTGCTCGTCGGTACCCGTCAGGAAGAAGACATCCTTGCCGTCGAGGCGCTGGTAGCGCGCCATTGCGTCCGTCGCAATCAGCTCATAGGCATGGCCGATGTGCGGCTTGCCGTTCGGGTATGAAATCGCGGTGGTGATGTAAAACGGTGTCTTCTCTGTCATGGCGGCCATTCGTGTCCGGCTTACTCTATAAAATTTGTCAGCCGCTCTTAGCGCAAGTCATGGCGAAGCGAAACAGCAAGTTTCGAAAGCAGGCGATTTGCCGTTCGCCGGCGTGCCTGCACTTGACTCGATTCTGGGCGCATTCTACCCAAAGAAAATTCAAAGGGCGGGCATCAGCGACGTGACATATTCAGCACTCGGCAGCACCATTCACGCGCAGGGCTCGAGGTCTCCTATTTGACCGACCTTTTCAGCTTCAATCCCCTCTATTCCCTCTCCGGGCTTCTTGTCGGCGCCTTGGTCGGCATTACGGGTGTCGGTGGCGGGTCGCTGATGACGCCGTTGCTGGTACTTCTCTTCGGGGTTCATCCAGCGACAGCCGTCGGAACCGATCTGCTCTACGCAGCTGTGACCAAGACAGCCGGAACAGCAGTTCACGGCATGCATGGCAGGGTGAATTGGCGCATTGTAGGCTGCCTGGCTGCCGGAAGCGTCCCGGCCGCCCTGCTGACGCTCTGGCTGATGGCGGGAGTCGATCGTAGGAGCGTCGAGGTCGCCCACACGATTACAATGGCCCTTGGTTGGTTGCTTGTCATGACCGCGTTTATGCTGGTCTTTCGCAAGCAAGTCCTCGCGCTCGCGCTTCGCTCGATTGGAGAGCGCTCTCCGCCCAAGCCGCTCACGATCGCCATCTGGACAATGGTCCTCGGGCTGGTGCTAGGCACCCTCGTGACGCTGACGTCGGTGGGCGCAGGGGCGCTCGGCGTGACGGTACTGCTGGTCCTCTACCCGCGCCTCGATGTTCGAGAAATTGTTGGCTCCGATATCGTTCACGCCGTCCCGCTGACACTGATCGGCGGGATGGGCTACTGGGTGATCGGCGAGATCAACTGGGGAATGCTGTTTGCCCTGCTGGTCGGCTCGATCCCCGGGATTATCGCGGGCAGCCTGATCGCACCTAAGCTCCACGAACGGACAATCCGCATCGTGCTGGCGCTGACGCTTGCCGTCGTCGCATGGAAGCTGCTGGCAACCTGATCAGGGGCCGGGCTGCTTGATATCTCCAAGGATGCTGAGGATCGTCTGCTTGCGATCCAGATTGTAGGCATCCGAAACGGTCAGCCGCTCGCCAATGTCTGAATGCAGGCGGGCCAGCCTCTCCGCGGCAGCCACCTGCCCTGCCATCGCCGCAGCCCGTGCCTTCTGCATCAAGTCCTCGCCGACGTGGCCGGTGAAAAATTCAAAGATTGTGTCACTGTCCTTCCCGGAAAGCGCATCCGCCAGCCGATGCATAGCCCTGCGGGCAGATGCCCCCTGCGCACCCAATACATCGTTGTAAGCAGCGATGATATCGCTGCCGCCGTAGTTCACCAGCTTCAGCGCCTCGCCTACGCTGCCATTTGCCGCCGCAAGCAAGTCGCGGTTGGCCTCGATACCGAGATGGGCGAGCGCCGCACCGAGAGCACTGTCGTCAAGCGGCGCGAGCTTCAGCGGCAGGCAGCGCGAACGAATGGTTGGAAGCAGCTTGCCGGGCGCATGGGAGATAAGCAGGAACAGTGCGCGTTTCGGCGGCTCCTCGAGGATTTTCAGGATCGCATTCGCGGCATTGCGGTTCATGTCATCGGCAGGATCGATGATGACAATGCGCCAATTGCCGGTGCCCGACGTCTGCGAGAAGAAGCGCCCTGCCCGCCTGACCTCATCGACCGTGATTGCGGATTTCATCTTCCCCGTCTTTTCATCGACGGGCCGCGCCAGGTGCAGCAGGTTATGCGAGGCGCCCGAGGCGATCTGGCGGCTGACAGGAGAGGCTGGATCCGGATCCTCCAACCGATCCGGCGCGCCGGCCGGATCCGGATGCGTCAGGACATGATTGGCGAAGCGGAAGGCAAGCGTTGCCTTGCCGACGCCCGGCGGTCCCTCGATCAGGATCGCATGGTGGCCCTTGCCCGACCGATACGACTGCGCGAGGAAGGCCTCGGCGTCATCATGGCCGAATAGCTTCATGTTTTCGGCTGGCCAGATGGCACCGTCAAGCAATCCCGGTCGTTCATCGTTCATGAGTTGCTTCCGCTAACTTGGTCGCTGTCGCATGCGGCAGTTGCCGCCAGACGGTCTCCAGAACCTCGGCGGCAATGACCTCTTCGGACCGCGTTGCATCGATGACGTGGCAACGGTCAGGCTCCCGGGCGGCGATATCGAGAAACGCTTCTCGGCGCTTCTCGTGGGTTTCGAGCTCCTCCTTCTCGAAGCGGTCCGGGGCGACGTCGCCAGCAACGCCTCGCCTCCGGGCGCGCTCGAGACCCGCCAGCGCCGGCAGATCGAAGACAAGCGTGCAGTCGGGAACGATACCATTGACCGCGACGCGCTGCAGCGCCTCGATGAATTCCGACTCAAGATTCCCGGTCACGCCTTGATAGACCCGCGACGAATCCATGAAGCGATCGCAAAGGACCACCTTGCCGGTCATCAAAGCCGGCCGGATGACTTCCTCGACGTGATCATTGCGTGCCGCTGCGAAGAGGATTGCCTCCATGCGGGTTCCAAAGGCTTCGGCAGCACCCGAAAGAAGCACGTGACGCACAGCCTCGGCGCCCGGAGAACCGCCCGGCTCCCGTGTCAAAAGCACGTCATGACCGCGGGCACGGAGAGACTCAGCAAGGCGGCGGATCTGCGTCGACTTGCCCGCGCCCTCCCCGCCTTCAAACGTTACAAACAACCCAGTACCGGATGGCAATGACTAATTCCTGCATTACGGCGGTCACCCGCACCACTGCCGTACATTTAACGGAAGGCAGCGAAAAGCGAAACCGCTCGACGGTAACTCTCACCCTGAATAGCGAATTCGGCGATCAGGTGGGTTCGGGCTTATCCCACAGCCAGGAGAACAACAGCGTCTCGCCGAGTTCCATCAGCGCGTCGACGGCACGGCTGCTCAAAGAGCCAACCTCCACGGTCTCCTTCGTATAAAGGGGTACCTCACGCAACAGGCGACCGCCCGCGAAGATGCGCAGCGACCCTATTTCATGGCCGGCCTCCATGGGAGCCATCAACGGCCAATGGTAGACGATGCGCGCCGACAGCCGCTCGGGATTGCTGATCGGTACATAGACACTCACGGGCGTCTTTGCGACGAGATCAACGCTTCGCGAGGTTCCACCGTAGACGCTTGCTTCGCCGATCACCTCGGCGTCGGCGAAAATCTGACGGCTTTCGAAGGCGGTCAGCCCCCATTCGAGCACGCGCTTGGCCTCTTCGGTGCGCTCCTTGTCGGAGGCAATGCCGCCCAGGGCCATGAAGAGCCGCCGGCCATCGCGTTCGGCGGAGGCGACGATGGAATAGCCCTCTCCCTCGGCAAAGCCGGTCGCCAGGCCATCAACACCCATGCCGAAACCAAGCAAAGGATTGCGGTTGCGCTGGAAAATCCTGTTCCACTCGAAATCAGGCTGCGCAAAATAGGAATAGAGGTTCGGATAGGACATTTGCAGTTCCGCCGCCAACGTCACCATGTCGAGCGCCGTCGTCCTGCTTTTGCCGTCAGGCAGCCCGGTCGAATTCCCGAAGATGGACCGCTCCATACCGAGCGTTTTAGCACGCCGCGTCATAGCAGCCGCAAAGGCCGGCTCACTGCCGCTCATGCCTTCAGCGAGAACGATGCAGCTGTCGTTGGCGCCCTGAATGGCAATGCCTTTGATCAGATCCTCGACGCGGACGTTCGACTTGAGCGCGGCAAACATCGTTGCCGTGCGCGACGGCGCCCCCCCAGTTCGCCAGGCGTATTCCGAAACCGGATACTGCGTGTCGAGGGTGATCTGGTTCTTCGAAAGGGCGTCGAAGACGAGATCCACCGTCATCAGCTTCGCGAGTGACGCCGGCGAGAAGGTCTGATTCTCGTTCTTGGCAAGAAGCACGGTCCGGGTAGACGCCTCGACCATGTAGGCTTGGGCCGCCTTGGTCACGAATGAAGCGTTGGCATCACCGCTCGCGGCAGCGGCAACCGTTGCGAAAGGCAGAAGGCAAACACAGAGGCCAACGAAACGCTTGAACACCGAAAAACCCCACAGCTCGGTCGAGCTCGACGATGCTAACAACGGACCTGGAGCGACGCAATGGCCGCCGTTACTCGCCGCGCGCGGCGGCTGTCTTTTGACGCTTGACGGATGCCAGGATCGAGTCCTGCGTGAGGCCGTCGTTGCGAACCATCACGGCGTCGAAAGCGAGTTCGACGGTAACAGTCTTGGCGCCCTGTTCCTGATACCCCATTGCGAGAGAGCGCTGCCCTCCATAGGGGCGTTCATATGGGAAAGGGCCAAATTCCGGGAGGACGATCATCTGAGTGGCCGCCGGCTCCGCCAGGGGCGCGACGCCGCCAAAAGACGGTGACGGCATCGGCGTCGGGACAGGCGCAGCATTGTAGCGCGCGCTCGGAGTCGAGCCGGCATAGGACGTCGCCGAGACCGGCACAGGAACATTCTCCGGCTCGGGCGCGAAACCGCCGAAGCTCAGGAGCTGGTCTGCGGTTATGCGCTTGCTGTTGGAGGCGACCATGACACCGGTGGCAATCTGCCCGCCACCCGGGTTGATGCCCGGAATGCGGCTGCCCTTCGGCACATAGGAGGCCATCAGATAAGGCATATCATGCCCATCCATCCGGGCACGCCCCACATACTGGACGCGGACGTTTCCGGTACCGCTGTGCTGCAGGTCAAGCATATCCGCCGTCTTATTGGACAGGTCGATAATGCGCCCTTCGTGATACGGACCACGATCGTTGACACGCACGATAATGGACGCGCCGTTTTCCGTATTCGTCACGCGTGCATAGCTCGGCAGCGGAAACGTTGGATGCGCGGCGGAAAGGTGCATCTGGTCATAGACTTCGCCGTTCGCCGTCAAACGGCCATGAAAGGCCGAGCCGTACCACGACGCAACACCAACCTTGTTGTAGGAGAAATCTTCCTTCGGGTAGTACCACCTCCCCTTCACCACGTAGGGGTCCCCGACCATATAGCGGCCGCCGCCCTTCGGGATGTTGTTGCCGGTGGCAACACGGGGGCTGGCCTTGACGCCGTATTCCTTCTCCGAGAAATACTCCTTGCCGTGAGTGCGCTTTGTGGGCGTAGGCGAGGAACCGCAAGCCGTAACCGTTGCGCAGATCAGCGACAGCCCTACCCATCGCATTCCCGTTGCGAATGACGCCGCCCCGTACTCTCGTTTCATATGTCCCACGCCGCTCAAGACCGTTATGGTTAAGAAATCTGCCCGATCCGGGCAAGACACCCCTAATCCCACCAACCTAACGAGACTTTAATCATGCGGCCTTCATGGCAAATTTGCGAAGCATTTCGCCAAGATAGGGACAATTCTAATTAATATGGTTAATAATTCACTAATTTAAGATTCTGAATAACGCAGTCGGTTCAGCCCGGCTGGGCGTTTCAGCAACGGGGAGCTTCTCCCCTCCGCGGCCCTTCGGGTACCGTACAGAACCAGTTGACGCTGCCGCCGAACGGCTTTAAACGCTGCATAGCCTGAGCTGATGGCGTCAGGCAACCGCAGGTGCGCGGGTTTCGAGCCCGCTTCAAATCAACTGCATGGAAGAGTGTCCGAGTGGTTTAAGGAACCGGTCTTGAAAACCGGCGTGCGGGAGACCGTACCGTGGGTTCGAATCCCACCTCTTCCGCCAAGTTTCCCATTTATCCGATTGCTTTTGCTGCGCAATTCAAAGAACAAAAGTGGGCTTCCCCACTTTTCTCCCCACTCGCTTTTGCCGCTGGAACGGGCATTTGGTGAGGAATACGGCCGGCTCCATTCGCGAAGCGGGGCGGGCGGGGATAGTTGGTTAGTCTCAGTGATGCAGGAATCGTTCGTCGCGGACCTTGATGTCTGCCACAACAATTCCAACCACCTGCTCCTCGAAACGCTCGCGGCTTATATCGTGCAATTGATAGATCGGGTTCTCTCGAGAGAGTCGGAGACCTCCTTTGCCATCAAAGACATTGCAGACGCGGAAAAGATCGACCCCGAGCCCCACATCGAGCAAATAGATGCCCTCGCCTTTGTAAGAAGTGACCGGCGCGATGAGGACGTAGTCTCGGCCACCGCGCAGGAGCGGAAACATTGCGTCGCCTTGAACCGGATGGACACGTAGCCCGTTAGACATGATGCGATTGGCAGGCATTGCCGGAGCAACGAAGTCACTCATTGACCGCCCTCCCCATCAATAGCCGCGTAGAAAGAGCGCTCAAGGCGGTTGGCGCGGCCAATCACATCATTCCACGAGAAAGACAGCATGTTCATCGTGCCGCCCGTAAGCCAAATCTTGAAGAGGCCCTGATTGCTCTGCGAGCCCGTCTCTACATCAACCAGATTGTCATCAAGCAAATCGCCGAGGATGTTGACCATGCTGCGAAGGCTGCAGATTTCATGTTCGAGGTCGCAGAGCGCGCTGATGATCCGTTTGTCCGTTGGGATTGGCTTCGTCTTAGCTTCGGCGACGGCGGACGGGGTAGACGCGACCAGTTCTCTCGCCTCCTGGATCATAGTGTCGTCCAGAATGTGTTCGCCGTACCCGGTGTCGACAAGCACCTTCATGGCAAATTCCTGCAAGGTCGTCGCAGGTTTAGGCATTATGAGCTTCTTGAGCTGAAAAGCCTGTTCCACAGATCGATCCGTTGTCGCGGTAGCAAGTTGCCGCTCCCATTCTGCATAAAGGGCAGCGATGGGCCTTGGGTTGACTCTCGATGATTCCACTGGGTCGTATTCGGCTGCATCACGCCCGAACTCATCGCCTGTATTCTGCTCCTGGCGCACAGACTCGAGGAATATTGAGAGGAACGACCTACCATCGCTGTCATAGTCGTTCTTGAGGGCTTCCGTGACCTCTCTGCATTCCGTTGCATAGAAGATTTTGCGCTGGGCTTCGACGTTTGACATGCACTTGTAGGCTACAAACGCCATCTCTGCTTCGCAGAAGGCGTCATATGCCGGACCATCTGCTTCTAGATCACCGTTCCGGGATGTGTCCTTCCAAGCTTGGAGAGCGTTCCGATGGGCCTCGATCACTAACTCAAGGTCCGCAAGGTCGCTTTCGTTCGCCGACAGAGATCCAAAAAATACAGCTAATGGAATTCCTGAGGGCTGGATGTACGCGAAATCATTCCCGCCGATTTCAGCAAGCACCTTAGAAAGCTCGACGCCGAGACGCTTGGCTCTCACCCACGGGGCATCAGCCGCGGAAACGGCCTCTTCGACCGCCGCTTCCATCTTTGCAAAGCTCCGGGCAAGCCGGGCTTCATCGGAAAGGCTGGCCTCCCCTTTATATGCATTGCGAGCTGCGGCAGTCATATCTTGCTCCCTTTCCCTTTTGTCGCTCCACATTGAAAGGAGCCGATCAACTGGGCGCGAGAGATTCCGAAACACTGGAGCTCGGACAAACGCTGTGGCGCAAGAGCGTAAAATCTTCCCTTCTATCCACCGGACAACTTGAAATGCGTGCTGTTTTGAACTTGGACGCTTGGTAGGCATAGCTTCGCCGGTGACCGGAATCGGTGTTTTCGGCATTGTCGTATCCTTTAGTTGGGTATCAACAACACTATTTAGTGTTTATTAACCATCATACGTAAATGATTTGCTGTCAACTATTATTTGTGTATTTTATCCAACTAGCGATTTCGGGAGACCATCTTTGGCTATTACAGGAAATCAAATTCGTGCCGCTCGCGCCCTCGTGAACATGGATCAGCAAGCTCTGGCTGATGCTGCGAAGATCGGTATCAACACGGTACGGAACATGGAGGGATCAGGAGCGGAGCGCATTAGAGTAAGGACCGATACTCTGGATGCCGTAATCGACGCGCTCAAAGGGGCCGGCGTGGTCATCGTCGACGAAGGGCTGAGCGATGGCGGACCTGGCGTCCGACTTGTGGGCAAGGCTGGGTCGGTCCGATGACTAAATTTATAGTGCAGAAGGCTCCCGAAGAGGACATCGGCAGGGATCGTATCCGAATACACTATAGCCATCGGAATGGCGCAAAGCGCTTCGCAATCATGCGGGTAACCAGTCCTCGGCATAGCGCCATTCTATGTGTCCTTGGATTGGACAAAGACCAGAGCGTTGTCCAGATGGATATCGATCTGCGAGCTGCTTTCGAAGTTGAACCCGACCAGGAGATTGAGTTGACTTTGGAGCGGGCCGGCTGGTTTGGCAAGATTCGATGGTACCTCTTCGCAACCGACCCTGCGGTCCACGTTCCCGCTTGGATTGGCGCGTGGTCCTTTGTTCTTGGCCTAGTCGGACTCATCTTGTCGGCTGTTCCATTGTTCTCTTGACGGGAAGAATTTACCTAAACATGTCCGGCCGGGAAACAGCAGCAAACGCGACGAGCATCCTTGAAGCCGGCGCGAAATCGCGGAGGACCGTAGTGGTCCTTCTAATTAGTCATTCAAGCCAAGGGGATTGAATCGAGGATCGCTGCGTGAGTCGTATCCGGTCTCTCTCCTGTACAGATCGACCGCAGAATCCACCTTCCTGCCTATAGCCTCGCCAGCCGCACGGCCACCCTTTTCAAAAATCGTATCTACCTGGGCCGCACTCGCAGCGATGGCCGCGCCGGCCGATTGGCTTGTCGACAGGTTGCCTGCTTCATGGGCCATTCCGAACGTTATCCAGGCGCCCGCACTTTTGCCAAACGCTTCGCCAAATGCTCCAAAGAAGGTTGTTGCACGCCCCTCATTTGGAAGCTCATTAGAGGCAGAAGCCGCCGCTTGATCGCCTGAGCTATCTGCCTTCGCTACTGCAGCCTCGTCAGATTCGTCGGTCTGCTCCTTGTCCGCTGGCATGCTCGTTGGTCCGGGTGTTGTCATCTGTTTAACGCCGCCTTGAATGATCCCCTGGGCGGCGCCTTTGACGAAAGGAGTGACCGTATTGACAGCGTCCTGGATGTTTTTCTGAGCTTGGTTGAGATCCTTCTCCATTTGTTCGAAGCTCGGACCATTCCCCCATCCCCCTGCGGATGCAACGTCGAGACACGAAGAGAAACTGAGAACGGTTGCAGCAAGAAAACGCGCATTCATGGAATTCCCCCTCTGCCTGAGCGATCCTCACCGGAGCAGTTTATTTGATAGGAAATGGTGCAGAAAACAACTCAGGCTTTTGAGGGGCCGAAGCGGTTTCATGTCCGGGTCAGGTGATTGAATCCGAGCTTTACGCGGCCAGCCCTCAAGGCCACATGTCTTTGTGCTCGGGCGGGAGCAGAAACCAAAATCATCGACAACATGCGGCTGTCGGCAACCTCTTCAAGGAGAGGCGCTATGCGCGTGTCAGCGTACCAACCCAAATACAAATGGCGCCGAACGAAGATCGACGAACACGACGTGCCGACGGACAACGACTGGTCCGGGTATGACGGAGAGATTGACGTTGGGAGGATTCAGCTACAGCCGCACGGCCCGATGAAAGGCAAATGGCTCTGGTCAGCTCATGGGCCGAGGGTGGCTAAGAGGCTACTACCACATCAAGGCTACGAAGCCGAAGGCAGGGAGGCGATGCAGAGGGTTGAGGAGTACTATGATAGGCTGCTCGAATACAATGGGCTAAGGGCCGAGAATGAGCATCTTCGATAAACAGGGAATGAAGGCAATACTCTCAGTCGCAAGTCTGGCTGCTTTGACGGCATGCACAGGCACAAACGGCGCCGTTCAAGATGCTCTTGCCTACCGGATGGCCCATCCACACCGGATGACAGGCGCTGGCGGCAATTACCAACCGAACGCGTACGGGCTTGGCGTCGGGATGGATGAGTATGGCCGGCCCGTTCGGCAGCCGGACCCTTCGCTTCAGGTGCAGCCCAATGCCTATGGTTTGGGAGTGGGCATGGACCAATACGGAAGGCCAGTCTACTAGAACCGATCAGAGGTTCGGAGAGGCTGACGCCCCCTGCCCGCGCTTGGCCTTGGGCCGCTTCTCGCCCCGAACCTGGATGTACTCTTCCTTGACCATCAGCATCTCAGCGGCGATTGCAGCGGCTACGAATGCCGCACGAGCCTTCTCCGGATCAAGGATGCCTTCCATGGCCTCCAGGCACTTGGTCTTGGCACGGTCCCACTCCTTGCCCCGGTGCTCTTCCGGCCACCGGTAAAGCAGGCTGTACGCCAGATCCGACAACGTTGCGTGCCGGCGCATGGTTATGCCCTTGCGCTTCTCGACGCAGACGATGCAGTCTCTAATGCTGATGTGTTCACCTACGTATGCAGTCATGCCGCCACCTCTGGCCGAATCAGGTGAGCATTAACTCCGGCCAGTCAAGACACGTTTTTAGGATTTTTCTAATTTGTTCACCAAGGGACAAACGCGCGGGCCAGGCGGAAACCTATCGATCAACGGGGAATACATTGGCAGGTTGGGAAGGGATTGACGCTGGGTCAACTCGCAGGCCTCATGCGGTGCAAGTGTGGGCACAAGGGCGCGCGCTTGATGGTGAGGCACTTGTCGCGATGAGCTTCGCGCTAGCCCCAGATGGAAAGGTAAACTGGTGTGAATGACGACCTGAACGAGCAAGCAGAAGGTATTGACGACAGCGACTACTACGGTGAGATGCCCTATAGGAATCCCGACGAGATCGATTTCAACGAGATCCCGCAGGCACTGCGAGGGTTACATCTCCTGGGTGGTGACATGTTCCTTAACATGCAGGTGACCAACCTCGCCATCGTTGATCAATTCATCATGCAACAGGAAACTGAGCTGCTCCAAAGATACAGGAGGGAGGACAGAACCCCAATTGATCTGGCCATGTTCGTCTCCGCCCAATCTCAAATGTGGATATTTGCCGCATACGAGCTCATGAGGACTTGGCGCCAACGGGCGACTGAAACAGTGAAGTGGTATCGCAACGGCGGTCTTGAATTGAAGATCAATGCGCTGGAGGACAGTAAAGGTTTCATGCATCACGGGCGTGAGTCCCGCGCGAGAGAGTTGCGTGAAATCATCGCCAATCCGGCCCTTATCGGCACAATTGAAGAGGACATCCGACGAACTCACATCCCCTTCAAGCGCATGGAGTTCATTCGCGTTTCGCTTGCGAAGCACGAGGTAAGCGGAAAGCCCAAGGCCATTGCATACGCCCCTGGCTACGGTCGCATCAACTCATATTGCGGGGCGCTCGATTTTCAGATGACGACGGGCCCGGTTATTCTGGACAATATCAGCCGGCGGGACATAGCGGATGAGATCCGAGCTATAGCTCACTTGCCGGCCCCGAGCATTCAAGACCTAAAGGAATTCGATGAATTCATGGCAGCTAGCGATGAACTCCCTTTCGGCCCACCGCTTGACAGCATGCAATTTTAGTGTGCCAAAACGCAAAAAAATCGAAGCCGGGGTGAAATGGGAAGAGAAGGTTATCGGGTCGGGCGATTATTGAAGCCGTTACAACCTAGAGGCCGGGAACGCCGCTGAGCCTACTCCTTGATCGGAGAACATTCGTTGTCCTCTGGTAGCTGAGCGGCTTGGCAGGAAAAGAAGGGAGCCTCAGCGGTAAGCCCAACCCGAGGCTTCCCTTCTTCACATCTTTCAACCAGGGCCGTTTCCAGATTCGTTTAATCGCGCCAACAGCGCCTCATGCGTTTGGATCAAAATCCGCGCGCAAAGGTCCGCTAGAAACGCGACGTCAAGCGCCTTGCTACGCGCTTGGGCGCTGCCCACGTTCATCACACTTTTATCGCGAAGCTCAAAATGCGCGATTGCGTTCCGGTATTCGTTAGTGAGGAAGCCGTTAACAAAAGCGCCGATTGGCTTGCCAATATGAGGCTTCAACCACTCAGCAATGTCTGGATGGTCCGGCACTACCGACTTTGGCACCGTCTGATCTCTACGCATTCTCCGTAGCTCTCGAAGGACCTCCGACCGCAACGGATTTAGCAGCCCTTCCATTATTTTGAAGAGACTCAAGACCTTATAGAACGGCGTCGATACATTCTGGCACTCACGATAAAGTGCGTAGATAGGCATCATGCGTTCTTCTATTTGGTCCTCGCCTTCCTTGATATACGAATGGCGTGGAGGTGAGACGAAAAAAATGTGTTGCACCTCGTTTACGACATCGCGGATGACGATCTGCGAGAGCTGAACTGGAACCTGATGAGTGAAACTCATTTTATCCAGCCAAGGGGAGAGCGCGTCTTCAAAAAGATACTTCGCGTGAAGCGGATGATTCGCAGTGATTTCGGCCGTTGCTAGAGAGATTTCCCCAGCGCTGTTAATCTCAAGGAATATGTCTGTCGTTCGAGCCGTTAATTGGATTTTCGCGGACGGGTTGCCGAACAACAGGTGAGTTGATCCATCCTCTTTACCGAAGTTGCCAATGACGTTGCGTGTCTCGCCAGGCTTATCTGAGAGTCGGGCCTTACACTCGAAAATCCTCGTGCTTGAATCATTGTGCCGATCCTTGCCCGCAAAACGATCATCGCTGAACATGGCAGAGACGGTCAAGACTCCGTTCGACCCTGGCCATCCCAATTGATCAGTAGGGATAGTCATCTTGTTCTCGACCGAAGTGCCGACCAACTTACCCGGAGCCATCTGGATTCCTATAAACAGCAAGCAAATAGAATCCGGCGTGTAGTCCGATTCTCAACTGTGTTCCACTTGGATTGCCACCATCCGCGCGGAATACTGTGTGCCTTCCGCTCGCCCATCGTGCGACCTTGTCGGCGTCGACGAGGTAGTCGCGCCATCCGGGTTCATCACGGCAGCGGAAGCCGCCAATATCCACGTGAATGCGGGTTCCGAATCGGTTCGGCCCACCGAAGCGGGCAGCTTGCTTTCCGCTAACGATGATGAGTAACGTCGCGACTCATTGAGATCAACCAACCCGAGCAGCTTACTTGGCTTTGAAATTTCCTCCGACGGTCGGAACAATCGTCATTTGCGACTACAGGACAGGTTTCCGTCCCCCGGAAATGGTCAAAGAGCGACTAGCCGTGGTTGTCTCCCCTCGTCTGCCCCACCGGGACAATCTTTGTACGGTCGTTCCGCTCAGCGCGTCCCCTCCGAAAGATCATTTACTTTATCAAGTGCGAATCGAACTGCCCATGGAAGCGCCGTCTCCCTATGCCGGGAGGTTCAAATGGGCGAAGGCGGACATGATGGCTACCGTGGGCTTTGAAAGACTCTCATTGCCTTACACTGAGCGAGACCGTGCAACCGGTAAGAGAAAGTATTTGCAAATCATATTGGTAGAGAATGAACTCACCAAAGTGCGAGAAGCCATGCTTTTCGCGCTGGTTTGGGCCCCTTGACTAAGCACATTTAACCAACCATATCTTTGCGTGATCGCGCTTGCGGGAAACCGTAATGCGCCTCAAGTCCACCCCGAGAGGGATGGCGGGCTGCCTCGCGATACCAAGCTCCGGTAGTTGACACCCCACCTTCCGAGGTGGGGTTTTCATTTCAGGGCCTGACGATCGGCGTCCGGTAGACCGTCTTGTCGGTCTTGTTGGCGTCATCGAGCTTGCTGCCCAACACTTCGACCCGAGTTGCAATCTTGTTGATGCTCTCGATCACGGTATCCAGCTTACCCCCGAAGGATTCGACGACGCGATCTATCCGCTTGTTCGTCTCGCCTATCCCCGCTTTGTTCTCGGCGCCTATAAGCTCCTGTTGCTCCTGCTTGAACTGGATCGGAGGTAGGAGGGTCTTTGTGGCGTTGAGGTCAGCCTGGAATTGGTGAAGGGTGTCGCTGGTCTCGGACACCTGTTTCTGCAGATCGGAAACGTCTCTCGTCAGGCTCACCCAGATTCCGCCAGCCGTGGCGGCATTCATGATCATTGCGAGGACTATCCCGCCTAGATGCCAAAGATTGAACCGCGTTTTCTCGATCTGCACCGTCATATCGCTTGCCTCTGCCGCCACCCCTATGCCCCTTCAAATGCGCATGCCTTGCACTGGTTTCATGATTGACCGGAGAGCTCCGATCGATTATTCGGCCGCGGCCGCGCTCATATGCCCCGAGGCGGCACTAGGAGGGTCCGATCTGCCTGTGAGGGTCGGACCCTTGCTTACTTCCGGCAGGCGACATCAGCCCGGCACTGCTTATTGTTTGACGAGATGGCAGGGCCCGCTAGAACGTCCTGAGACGCCGCCCTTGCCGCCTCTGCATTCTGGAACCGGATGAACTGATAGCCTGCCCCGTTAGTCGCAGGCGCTGTCCGGCAACCCGCTATCGCGCATGAAAACAAGACAACGGTCGCGATCCGAAAGCTTGCGGAAACTCGCATTGCTCTTCTCCAGGTTATCGATGCGGTCCAAGGCTTCCTTGGCAGCCTCTGCTTGGATCGCGGCGCGCCCTTCACTGCGTCCGATGAGCTTGGCGGGGTAGAAGGCTAGAGATGCCCCTAGCGCGGCTCCTGCGCCAAGCTTGAGCCAATCCAGAAGACCAAAGCCGAACATCAGGTTTTCCAGCCCATTCGCTTGGCGAGCTTCCACCAACCGACAGACAAACCGGCGATGGCCGCGGATACAGCGAGATTGATGGAGTCGGCGACGGAAGGGTCTGTCGTGAGGATGCCCTCGACCTTCTCGCTGATCAGTCCCGAGGACGCCAGCCAGCCGGCGAAAATATACAGAGCAATGCGGATCCAGACGGTCATGCTTCTGTCCTCGTGAAGATGGCAGAAAGTGCCTTGAGAAGAGCGTCGAGCCAGTTGCCTTTAGCGACCGGCTGCGGTTCGATGGTGGCGACAGGCTTGGGAGTTGGTGCAGGCGCTGGAGCGGGTGTGACGACAGGAACGCCGCCAGCCTCTTTGATTGCCGACAGAAAGGCCGTGTAGTAGCCGCCGATCAGTTCCCACTTGTCGGTCACGTTGATCGTGCGGCGTGCGTTCTTGAGGTCGTCAGGGCCGTTTGTGGGCAGGTAGGTGGCAATGCCCTTCCCTGCTCCGTTCCATCGGCCGTCCAGCAGGCCTTTGATCATCACGCGAGCAGAGATGACTGGATCGAGCATCTTGTCGGGATAGGCGACGAGATCATAGGCAGCGTCGGATGACGACGTGTCGTAGTTCTTCAGCCACGTTAGCTGCACCTGTCCGCGCCCATAGTAGACATGGCCATATTTCCCCGCTGACTTGCCATACTCGCGCTTGGCGACGACACGGCGGGCGCTGGCGTCATCCTTCGCGAAGCCCTCCCTGACCGGGACCATGCGGGCGCCAGTCTCGTGGTAGGCTGTGGCGAGGGCATACGCGAGCGTTTTGTCTCGACCGTCCCCATGGGTGGCGGAGGCGTCGAGAATGCCGTTGATGCCGTCCACTTGCGACTGGCTTAGAGACGTGCCGAAAACACCAGACGTGCGACGGCGTAGCGCAGCGAAGAACGCTGTACGGTCCATTGAAAGCTCCAGATTTGTCGGAAAGTGAGTGTTGCAGTTCCCGCACTCGACTCTCGGTCGGCCGCTACGCCTATCCCGTTAGAGTTTTCTACTAGCGGTAGGTTCTGATACCACTATTGCAGTACGTGCGATGGATGGTTGGTTGTGCTCTTATGGGCGCGGCCCAAATTCGGCCTCTGTAACAATGCTCGGAGGTCCGCGAACCCCTGCGGACCTCTTAATTCCCCCAAATTATCTAATCGTACTAATGCTAACGTGGCGTCGCACTTTCACCATGGGGCGATATTTTCGCATAGCTTGCAAACTCTTCCGCAAGCGGAGAGGCGCACTGCCATGCGGAACCCCAAACAAGGCCAGTGCGCCTCTCCCACACGGGGGCGGCCTCAGCCCCCGAAAATGCGAAAGTGCGCAAAATGCCGCCATTAGAACTACGGTTGTCGCGCCTTGAGCCCGCTGCTGAATGTTACAGCCAGAAACTTATTTTGAGACGACATTGCCCCCGACTTCGCTAGGTTCCAACTCATGTGGGGAGTAACTCGAATGAACTTGGAATCGCGCGCTGAAGCGTATCAAATAAACTGGCAGAGCGTGGTTATGGCGCTAACGATGCCATTGGCCATTGCCGTCGTTTCGTTTGGCTGCCAGGTCTTCCTGTAATTGAATTGCGCGATCCTTAAAGCTTCGAAGCAGCCACGAAGAATCCGTCGATCTGCTCGTCCGTGAAACCCATGGCGGCAAAGCCAGCCGCCATCATCGGCTCTGTGCGGACGAACGTGCCGGAATACTCGTAGGCGATCTGAACCGCCTTCGACTGAGTTGCTATCCACGCATCGACCTGATCGAGAAGGCCGGCGGCCAGTAGCTGGAGCTTGAACTGGCGAGCGGAAACACTAGTAACCGGTGGAGCAGCGGGACTGCAAAACGCAAGCACCTCGACATCGTCGTCGGCAAGCCACTCTGTCGCGTAGTTTTCCTGCAATTCCGCATAGAGACCGACAATCGAGCCCTCGGATCGTTCTATGTACGGCATTAGCTACGTCCCCTCGTGTCGACCCAACCATAGAGCTGTAGGTCGTTGGAAATGATTGAGCCGGAGTTGATCGATGCGGAGAAGCGGAGCTGAGCGCTCAGATTGGTCACCCACACCGGCGGGATCATTTGGCTATCGGTTGTTCCGGCGGCGGAAGTGCCGATCTCCTGCTGGTACACATAGGCAGCCGATGACTGGTAGCCCGAGCCGATCGAGTTCGCGACGTTCGAACTGGTGTTGACGCGGAGCGCACTTCGAAGGATCGGGAAGACTTCAATCCCAACCGGAACTGGCATCGTCAGGAGAACGTCGGCGGCTGCGGCCGTGCTGCTTCTGATTGAGACTGCCCCGCGCCTGAAATTGTCCCCTCGTTGCTCGAAAAGTACGATGGCCCCAGCCTCACGCATGATCGAGCCGACACGCCGCTTGCGGTCGTAATTCGTGGGCAACGAAGGCGATAGGGATGCCGACAGCCCTACATCGACCGCACCCGTATCCGAACGCTGTATAAGGAATACGTGTCCCGTACCGTTGGGCATGGCTGCGCCGTCCAGCCAACCGCCATTGCCGGAACCTCCAGCCCAGGCAGCATCGGTGCGCTTGGTCATGGTCGATGCGAGGACCATTAGAACGGGGCTGGCTTCTGTGCTCGCCGCCTCCCCGACCGCTATGTCAATGTCGTTAGTGACATCGCCCGCGTTGTTGCTGAGCGTCAGGCCATAAAGCTGGCCATTGAGTGCCGCAGAGACATTCGATCGAGCTTGGGCTTGCTGTGCAGCCGTCAGCGTTTGAGCACTGTACCCGACCGTGGATAGTGCTGTCTGGGCAGCGGCCACGGATGTCGCCCCAGTACCACCTGACGTGATCGGGCGGGCATTGTTGAGGTCCTGAATGATGTCATCGATCGTGGCGTTGTATTTGGCGCTCTCGATCGTCGTATTTGGCACGGCTGTGGTGCCGGCCGGCTTCGACATGACGCCAGATCCGTTTCTTGGCATTGAATATCCTCGCGCACGGAAAAGGGCCCCCGAGATGGGAGCCCTTTCATTGGTTTACGATTTCGCTTATCTTCCGAGCCTCAACCACGGATGGCAGGCAATGGCACTTCGCTTCGTTCAGATCGCATGCATCGTGATTACCGCGGGCATCCTCTATGCCTTCCGGTCCGTGCTGCTTTCCTTGTTCGATTGGGGCGGCCCTGGCTTTGTAGATGGCTTCCTCGTCGGTGCCCTGTTCATCATGGGCCTGGTCGCCCTGATTATGTGGGTCGACCCGTCATCGCGCCCCCGCGGGAACGCCTCCGAGCAGAAGCGCTTTAACGACCGGGTTCACTAGCGCTGGAACCTGCGCAGTTCCGCCCGTCGCCATCAAGGCCCGAATAACCGCATCCCGGTTCTGGTTGACGAGCGTGCTCGCCAAGCTTTCTCGAGCGCGGTCTCCCGACTGCGGGAGCAAGGCCGCCGCAACCTTCTTTGCTTTATCTAGCGCGACAGCTCTGGCTGCACCGCGAACGCCCCCGGCCTTGAACGCCTCTTCGGCACCGAAACCGACACCGGCGCCGCCAAGCTCCGACTGAGCAGCCTGTCGAGCTGCTGTCTCGCTGTTGCGCGTGACGGTATTCGCGGTATCGGCAAAAGCCTTCTCGTTTTCGAGAACCGTGATGACGCGGTCAGCCTTCTCCTGACCGAACAGCGAGGCGAGACGTGCGCGGTTCCAGTCACCCTCCCCTTTGATCAGCCGGTTCAGGGCAACGATGTCGTTCGCGTTCGTACCAACGATACGATCGATCTCAGCACGAGCACCCTGCGTAAGCCTGAGGGGCACCGCCGAAGGTCCGATCTGCATTCCCTGCGGCTGTGCGCCGTGCTCGATCTCGGTAGCAAGCTCTGCCGGTCGCGGCGCTGTCCTGCCGCTGTCGAGAATCTGCTGTCCCCGGCCCAGCGCTTCACGCTGGCGGGCAAGCTCGGCAAAGGACGCATCCGCCTCCTTGATGTTCGGAACAGCGCGGGTGAGCCCATCATCGATCATCTGACGCGCATCGGTGAGAGCTGCAATCACCTTGGGATCGGCTTCCGTCGACAGCATCCCGTCGATAGCCTGGCGGGTCTGGAACATCGTCTGCGGGTTGCTGTCGAGTTCCTCCGTACCAAAACGATTGAGCATCGTGCGGACGCGCTGGAGGGCTCTTTGCGGGTCGCCGCGCAGTGTTCGGATCTGGCGTGTCAGATCGTCGGCAATCGGCGACACGTCGACCGGCCCCGCCTGCGCGAAAGCCTCCCGGTAAGCCGGCGAGAGCGCGCCCTGATTGTGGACCGCTTCAGCATCGAGCGCCGACACGAGAGGAGCACGGCCGAAATTTTCGTCTACGGTGGTGTTGATACGTGCGTTCGCGCCTGTCGACCGATCAAGAAGGGCTTTGCGCACAATCTCCTGTCCCCGTCCTGGTGTTGCAGCCAGCGCGCCGGCTTGCTTTTGCAGGTTCGGGCCGAGATCCGCGAGCATCGCCTCTGGGCCCATGTCGGTGAGCCTCTGCTGCACCATCGCAGGGTCAAGCGCATCATCCGTAACAGCTCTCCGAACGAACTTCAGTGCTTCCGGATCGATGCCGGCCGTGCGCGCCGCCAAGCGGTTCTTACCGACCTCAATCAGCGACTTCACGCCTTTGCCAACGGCGTTAGCAACGAACGGTCCAGCTGCTCCAAGGGCAAGACCAATGGCAGCGCCATTTCGGGTCGCCTTTTCGTCCCCGCCAGACCTAACTGCAGCGTCAGTGCCGCCTATCGCACCACCAGTGAGGGCAGACAAGCCACTTCGAACAAGCATACCACCGCCACCGGCACCAAACGCTGCAGGCGCGGCCATAATCATTGGAATGGTGCCACCTACAGCGCCCGTCACCTCGCCGGCGGTGTGGATGACGGGATGCGCCTTGTTCGCCTCATCGGTGATCCGCTGGGCTTGCTTGAGGTTGTCCGAGTAGCTCTCGCCATCGATCAGCGACGAAAGCGCAGCAGCGCCTCGCTGGGAAGCCCCGAGCATCATCGGTCCTACAATAGGCACGCCATCGGCAACGCTAGTCAGAGCCGCGCCAGTAGCACCGTTGGCTCCCTGCATGTCCTGTTGCTCGATGAGCTTCTGGCTTTCCTCGAACGACGGATGGGATTGAGCGAGACGACGCTTGTGCTCCGCTGCAGCGAGGCGCTTGAACATCTCCTGCTTGGCGGCTTCCATTGCCGCATCGTCATTTGCCATTGATGTACCTCTGCAGCTCTTCGTCGCTCATCTTCGAAAAGTCCGGAATTTCGCCGGATGTGGCCTTCTTGTCCTTCCCGTAGGTCGGGCCAGCATCTCGGATCATCGCCTGGATTGCCGTCTGCCGGTTCTGGGCCTTCTGCTTAAGAACATCGTCGTTATCTCCCGGCTCAGGGAAATACTGCTTTCGAGCGTTCTCGAACTCCGAAGGCCCAATCACAGCGCCAGATTCACGACGAAGCTGGGCGTTGATGAAGTTGCGCCGCGCCTGTGCGAAATTCTGGAAGTCGTCGCTCATCAGCCAGTTTTCTGCAACGTCAGGGATATAGGCGTTGTCGCTGACGAATTGGTCCTTCACGCCCGCGCCTGCCGCGCCGTATTTGTGAATGAGCGCCTCGGCTTCATTCATGCGATCAGCAAAGCCAGCGGCCTTGCTCTCGTCGATTGTCACCTTGGGGGAAGTCAAAGGGATCATGCCCTGACGCTGTGGCGGTTCGGTAGCCTGAGGTGCGGCAGGGGCAGGCGCAGGAACCGGTGCTGGTGCGGGCTCACCGCCGCCGTTGCCAAACAGGTCAACATACGGCTGCTCTGCTGGCTGTGCCTGAGGCTGAAGCGGTTTTGCCGTTCCCTCCTTCGGGTTGCCGGAGAACACGCCCTGCGGCGTCATGAAGATGATTTCACCGTTCGGGCCGCTCACCGTCTTGCCCGCGCCGAGCTGCTGCGCCTGGTCCTCGGTGAGTGTTCCGCTATCCATTAGGCCATTGAGCGCCTGGGCCTCGACGGACGACCCCTTGAAGCGGAAACCTGACTGCCCTTCCGGCTTCGGAGCCATACGGAATTCGCCGGTGCTCTCGTTGAACAAGCTGCCATCGTCGAGCTTCTGCCACTTGCCTGGGGCCTCGTAGATCACCTTCCCATCGGGCCCGACGAGGCGACCTCCGACTTCGGTCGGCTTACCTTGCTCAAATTTGAGCTTGTCCTTGTCGATATCAATGCGCGCCTGATCAGTCGGCGATATCTTCGGGTTCTTCAAGGCGTCGACTTCAAGCTGGCTCTTTTCGAGGCCGAGCCGATATGCGGGATCTGCCTGCTTTGCCGCGCGCTCACGAGCCGCCTGCTGTTCCTGCAGGGAGTTGTCGATTAGAGCCCGAACGACCGCAGACTGACCGGGGGCGATGTACGGGTCATTCAGGATGTCGAACAGCGCCGGATTGACGCCCATCGGGCCGGACGAAGGCGCCGGACCAGTCAGAGCCTGTGCCACCTGCTGATTGCGAGCTGGAGCCGGTGCACGTGCTGCGGTCGTCACCTGTGGGTCGACATAACCGGAAGCGGGCGCAACGGCCTGAATGGCGGCCTGCGGGCTGCTCATGCCTGACTTGGGATCAAGGCTCGCAACCTCCGAACCGCCGCCCTGAAACGACGGCAGGTACGATGTCGCGAAGCCCATCCGTCGCCTGGTCTCGGCACCGCGCGGTTGATCGTGGCCTGCGAACGCCCAAGCACTGTTCATAAGCCCCTGCGCTTCTTCTAAGCTCTTGGCGTTGTTAAGCGCTGCGATAAGGTTCGGATCCTCCTTGAGGAAGAACTTGGCCTGTCCAGTAGGCGAAAGGTCGCCAGTTGCAGCAAGCGCGGAATAGCGTGGGCCACGCCACGACATGATGCCGCCTGCCGTTCCCGGCTGGCCACTCTGGCTCGGGTCGCTCCACGTCCGATTGACGTTACCAGGCGAAAAGCCACTTTCCGCGTTGCCTGTAGCCGCAACAGCGGCAAGCCCATATGGGTTCGTGACCCCGGGAAGGCCTTCCGCGCCAGTCTTCACCGTGTTGATAAAATCCGAATAGACCTGGTTGCCGGTCATATCGATCGGTTTGCCGGCCGTGATTTCGGATGCGGCGTCCGTCATCGGAATGCCAGACGACGCCGATGCTGAAGAAGATCCGCCAACGCCTGTAAGAGCCTGCCGGATGCGGTCGCTGACAGCGGCACGACCGGCAGCTTCCTTCTTGTTCAGGGCATTGAGACCAAGACGGCCGGACAGAGCCTGACCGATCGAGGCGATGCCGTCACCGATGGTCTGGGGAACGCTGCTGTTAGCATTAGCCAGCAATGCCTCGGCCACAGCGCGTTTGCGCGCGAGAGACTCGGCCGTTTCGCCAGTATTGCCGCCAAAGAGAAAACCGGTTGCCATTTATGCAGCCATCCTTTCACCGATCTGGAAAAGCTTGCCGTAGTGAACCTGCTTGAGGCCGTCAGGACGGGTCGAGACAGCATCGGGACGCTGGCGGGCCACTTCCTGAGCCATGACGCCGATATGCTTTCGGCCGTCGTCGTGCTTGCCCTTGTAGGAGTACTCATAGAGCTTGTGGCCCATGAGCTTGCCAACCGGCTTGATATCCTTCTTGGCCCGCTTGTCCGACAGTGCCGGGTTGCCAGCAAAGGCGGCTCCAACTCCGAAGAGGCCGCCGAGGATGTTATTCCGCTGGGCTACCTGCGAGTTGTAGGCGCCAAGCTGGTTCTGGTAGTTCTGATTGACCAGACCGGCATAGTCGACCGTGGGCAGGCTCGGCTGATTGGTCGATGCGCCGAATTGCGGCATTCCGACTTGAGTGCCGGACAGTAGCGCCGTTATTTCATTGAGAGGCTGATTGCGCTGCGTGAGGGCTTCCTGCACAGCCTGCTGGCGTCCATTAAGCAGAAGGCTTGTGTAGGCGTCGTTGTTGGTCTGCCCCTGCTGGTTCAGCTCGCGATAGTAGGCATCCGAACCGGCTTTGATCCCTTGATTGGCCAAGCGCGTACGAAGATCCTCGTCGCGCTGGGCGATGACCGGATCGAGGCGCTTGCGGCCGAGATCCATCAAACGGGCCTCGGTCGCCTCGTTAGACAGATCAACCGGCTTGGACAGATAGCCTTTCAGGAAGGCCGACTGGTTGTTGCCAATCTGCGAGAGATTGAGGCTTGCCCTGTCGTTCTGATCCTTGATCGCCTGCTGCGCCGCCGAAAGCTTCGTGGTCTGGGTATACTGTGGGATGAAATACGAAGCGCCGCTGGTCGGATCGACGAACGTCTGCCCTCCGTTGGTCGAATAGGTGACAGAGCCATCTGGACCATACTGATTGACATTGCCGAGCTGGGCATTTGCCAAAGCCGTCGTAACATTGGTGCCCGTTTGGGCTGCAGCGGTCTTTTGCGGATCTGGAGCGGCCGGCGCCTTGGGCTTGCCCATCAGTGGACCTCATTCTTTCGATTGAACTTGTTCGACGCCCAATTCTCTTCTGTCAGCACAAAGACGTTCTCTGCCTCGTCCCTGCCCCGCAGACGCGGGATGCGATACCGATCAAAGCCGTAGGCCTTCAGCATCCGGTGCAACGGCTTGTCGTGATCGGAGACACGCAGCACGACCGCCTGGCACTTCCATTCCTTGAACGGCACGCCGAACAGGACACCCAGCGTTTCGCGATTAAGCCAGCGCTTGGAGGTCGCCGCGGCTGATATCTCGATGACGCCGCTGTCCGGCTCGTAGTTGTGCCAGATGGCGCCTGCTATGACGGCTTCATGCTCGATCACCGCCATGCCCTGGCAGTTGCCGAAATCGCGCCCAGTTCCAGGCCAGATATGATCCGCCACCCAGTGACCGAGCATCGCCCGCTCTTCGCCCTTGGCGATGGCCCAGGTGATCAATTCATCACCGTGCCGCGCTCCCAGAGCACGTCAAAGGCCATGAGTTCGGTTCGCGGGAAAGGAGTTACACCGCAAGTGATCTGGATCTGCGGTGAGACGATAAATCCGGACTTGCCGACCGAAACCCACTTCGTCGAGATCGAACCAACGCCGGCACTATCCCACTTAGCGACATCCCAAAGACCGCTGTCCCACTCGTCGGTCGAGTAGTTCGCCACGGACGACGGGGGCGTTGGCAGGGTCACCTGATAGTTCACCGATGCAGAAATCTTGGCGATGAATGGCACGTTCGAGAGAAACACGGCGCGGGCCGAATGGATGATCTTGAATGCTCCCGGCGTGCGCAGATGGTCAGGAAGCCCGACATAGGTGCAGACATAAGGCAGGCCGTCGTCAGAGCCGCCGATCTCCATCTGATGAATAGTGCCGGTATTTGTGCCGAAGTAGCCAGAGCCAGAGTAATGACCGATTGATCGCGTTTCCCAGCCCGTGAATTTGCACCAGGCGCCGGTTTCGAGGTTGGCGACGAACATGGCTGCCGCAATGCCGGCATCTGGTACCGGAAGAGACACCAGCATCATGTTGTTGGTTGGCCACTTCACGATTTCCCAAGGGAGCGTGCGACGCGCGACGACCTCGTTTTTCCACTCGGGCTCAATGTTCCGTGTGATGGCCGACAGCGAGAGCGCCGCCTCGTCCTTGTTGACGGCTTCCGAAATCGGGACAATGCCGTCTTCCGTGCCGATCAACAGATCACCGCCTGCCTGCATGTTGGCATTGGCACCCATTGGCGGGGTAATCTCGTAGATGCCGACCTTCTGCCAATCCGCGGCGTTGCCGGGGTTCGTGCCCTGATAGACAGCAACCTCGCCGGCCGTGGAGATAACCACCCACTTGTCGTCAAGGCCGTCGCCGGAATCCATCGACCATTTGCCACCGCAGAGCAGCGAGCCGCCTTCCTGGAAGACGCCCGCAAGGCTGAATTCGGAAAGCGCGCCATTGATGTTGTCAACCGGCAGGTAATAGACCGACATCGTGTTCTTGCGGATATAGAACAGCCGGTTGGCGAATGACCAGACAAAGGAAAGCTCCGAAGGAGACACGAGGCCGGTAAAGGCGTGTGTCGTCCATGTCGAGCCGTCATAGAGGCGCGGCGTGTCTGTGCCGTTGACGGCAGAGAGATAGTCGCCGCCAGCCGTACCGAACTGAGCTGTTGAGAAATACCCGGAGGTAAGGCCGGACACGGCGGCAGCCGGGATAACGTTCGGGTCAACCACCGTCGTAATGTTGAAGATGTGGGTCTCGTCAGAAGCGAAGAACTGCTCTGCGTTGCCACTCTTATAGGTCCACTGCCGGAGAACCGGACCGTTTGATATCGTCGCATACTTGCGGCAACCACCGCGCAGGCGAGCGCTCGTCTTGGTCGGGAACCAGTTTTCGAGAACGCGCGCGCCGCCTGGTTTGGCATTGGCCAGACTTTCATTCGCGATCCAGCCACGCACTGGTGGCTGAAACGTGAAGGACTGTGATGCAGCCTTGCGCCTGACAGCTTTCTGCTTCTTCTGGAACATCAGACACCACCGACCGTGTAGGGGAAAGCTCGCTTGACGCCGGGAGCCCGCTTGCGGGAATTGCCGCTGACAACCGGTTTGGAACCGATGTCGTTGTTCATCGCTGTGTAGAGAGCGCGGTCGAAGTTGGTCTCGTCATCATCAGAAGCGGCGCCCTTCTGCGAGCGATACTGCCAGATCATGCCGAGCTCGAGCACGCGCTCCGAAAGACGGAAGGTGTCGTCGTCGAGCGTGAACAAGGGCTTGCTGGAGCCGGACGCCGGCTTCACCACGTTCTTGCTGATGTAGAAGAAGCGGACCGTCTCCGATGACTGGCACATTGGAAGGATATGGATCTGGTCGCCGTAGATCGTCCATTGCCCTGAGACCGGAACAACTGGGACGACCAGCGTTTCGAGCCAGTCGTCCGTGTTGGTGATGTGCTCAAGGCCCCATGACCAGCGGCTAGACCAAAGCCGAGCAGTCGTCTGCATGCGGGCATAGTCGTCGGGAAGATCGAACGCCTCGGTCACCCCGTCACCATTGAGCGTCTTGATTGCCTGGAGGGTCTGCCAGTCGAACTCCGCGTCTCTGATCCGCTGCGCCACTTCATTGGCGATACGGACCATTTCCTGCATTTCGCGGTCGGTCGAGGAAAGCACGATATCCGGCTTGTCCAGGCCGACAGCAAGGCAGACGTTTTGAACGACTGACAGAATGCTCATCAGGCAGCTTCCTCGGCCAGGAGGGCGCGAAGCGTGTCGATACCCGCCTTGTGGTGATACTTCACGCCCTTGGCATCGAGTTGTGCACGCAGATCGTCGATCTCGCCCTTGGGCTTCGTCTGCTCTTCCAGTAGCGCCATCGCGGCATCGAGGCGTTCCTGTAGCTCGGCTTGCGAGGCCTTGAGCGCCGCAACCTCATTGTCCCGCTCAACCTCGCGCTCTGCGATCGATGAGGTGGCAACATTGTCGAGGAAGCTCTTGGCCGCCTTGCGAAGGTCGCGCATGTTCGGAAGCCGGATCTTGTCGAGCTGGCCGTCCGTCAGGTCACGAACCTCTTCCACCGTCCGGATACCGTATCGGCGCAGCTCTTCGGCAGCCGGAGCCGAGACACCTGGCCAATGGGCGAGCGGCATGCCGTGGGTTGGGATTTCATGACCCGATTTCCATGCGTCGTAGGCAGGCTCGATCGCTTCCCAGCGGGCTCGCATGAACTTGCTCTTTTCCGATTGCTCGCCGTGGATCATGTCGTCGGTCGGCTTCAGGTGCCGGACTCGGTCGGTCGTGGCTGCCGTCAAGGGAGYATGGGAAGGCGCATAGGTCACCCAATCGACCTCGACGCTTTCCATGATGCGCTTGCCCTTCTCGTCGACCTTGAAGCCGCGGGCGTCTACGTCATCGCGCAGCTCGTCACCTTTGACGGGCACGCGTTCGAATGTCTGGTGGAAGCGAATAACTCGCACCAGTGGGCGCTGATCATCAGCCATGGGATTGTCTCGCTTTTTGGAAGGTGGAGATGAGGAAAGGGCGGCCCGAAAGCCGCCCCCAGTGCTCGGATTAGAGCGTTGCGTCGACGAACGGGTAGTTCAGGATGCCGGGGGCAGAGCCGTCGGTACCGCCTCTAGCAGTCGTCAGGTACGCGCCCTGGATCTGCTTCGTGGTCGCCGTGCCGTCATCGTCCGGAGAGCCGGCCGTGGCAGTCGTGTTGAGGCGAACGTTCGCCGCGCACGAGGCCTTGACGTTCATCGTGCATGGGCCCTTGACCTGAACCCATCCGTATTCGTTCGCCGCGAAGGCGACCTGAGCAACAGCGACGAGGTTGCCACGAAGGCCACCCGCCGTGTTGAGCGATGCCGCAGCGAATGACGCCGTGAGCTGCACGACGTCGTATTGGGCGATGGCGCCGGAAGCCTGGACAAAGATAAACTCGTTGCCCAGGTTGTTGACGTACCGGTCACCAAGGCCGAAACCCTTGCCGGAAGCGGCAAGAGTGGCAGCGGTATACGTGTCGTTGAGGCGTGCGCCTACAAGTGCTGTCATGGGATTTTCTCCTTATGCAGCGTCGAGCAGGACACCCTGCAGCGAACGGTTGGAGCAGACCATGTTGCCCATCCAGTAGTACGGGATGACAACGGCGTCCTGGTTGACGGGCTTCTTCTCCTCGTCCTGCGACCACTTCGCCTCCTTGTGCTGGGCGACGTAGAGGTAATCGGTGTTGAGGAAATAGCCCTTCTCGGCCGTGGTCGTGAAGTTTGCGTTGTCATCGAAGATGACGTCAGCGGTCTTGTACTTCAGGCCCACGAAACCAGCCTGCGCCTTCTTCTCGTCCATGTAGCGCTGGAGCTGCTGCTCGCCGGATTCGTAGACGCTATAGAAGTCGTGGCTGAGGACGATCAGGTCCGGCTTGTCGGCGCCGCGGTTCAGCGGAAGCCAAAGCGCGTTCATTTCGCCCTTGAAGGTGTCCTTCGTGTAGGCGTTCGAGCCCGTGATTTCACGGAACTTGTTACGCCAGAAGGTCCACGTTGCGGAGTCGATACCGCCGACCGTGCCCTGCCCGTTCGTCTGGATGATCTGAGCCATGCCGCCGATCTGGTTGGCGAGAGAGCCATCTGAATAGGCGTCGATCGAGAAGTTGTTCGCTGCCGTCTTGAGGGCGTTGGACTTCTTCGTCTTGACCAGGTTGATCATCTGCGAGCGGCCGGAGTTCTTGCGGATCTCGGCCCCCGAAGCGACGACATGCAGCGCGATCTGGGCCCAGTCGTACTTGGCAGAGGTGATGATATCCGATGCGTCGGTGTTGAGTGTGTCAAAGCCTCCGTAACGGGTGTAGGTGCCGTTCTCGCCGTATTCCAGCGGGATCTGGATTTCATAGCCGCCATCAAGGTCGATGATACGGCCCTTCTCCTTCAGGACATTGAGGAGAGCATTGTGCTTGGAAACGTTGTCGGCCACGTCCTTCGCGGAGTTGCGAAGGGTGGTCGAGACCATTTCCGAGAAAATCGAAGATGGTGTCGCCATCGAAGATTAACCTTTCAGTTTGTCGTACACGGCGCCCAGCTCCTCTTCCTGAGTGAGCTGTCGGGCTTTGCCGGTCGAGGTTGAACGGATGTTGGTGTCGTTCGCTCTCTTCGCCGCCGCGACTTGGGCAGGGTCGTTGACTGCGGCAGCTTTCAGTGCGGCAGCTTTGCCCCTCAGGTCGGGGTCTGCGTTGATTGCCATGTCGTAAGCGCGCTTGAGTACGGCCTCCTGGGAGGCGGCACTGCCAAGCTTCTGCTTCGCCATGTGAATGAAGCTCACGAGATCCGGCTCCGGAATTTCCCCATAGAGCGGCATGTCTTTCGAGATGCGGCTTATGAGGCCATCCACTTCGCCGAATTGTTTTTCCTCATTCAATTTCTGTGAGATGCGCTCATCGATCCGCGACGGGTCCCCCATCTGCTTGATCGTGCCTTCCAACTGGCTGATCTTAGCCAGGAGCGCTTGCTCGGTATTCTGTGCGCCGCCCTCGCCTGCCGGAGCGCCTGCGCCAAACATCTTCTGTAGCTCGCCGCGAAGTTCGTAGGTGTCGGCGATCTGCATCAACGTGTTGATCGGGTCCCTGTCCATCTGCCGTTGCAGGTTGAACAGGTAGTCGACAGCCTCATGGGGCTTGTAGTTGCCCATCTCGCCGCCGAAGTACTCCTTGTAGCTCATCAGTACGTCAGAGAGCGGCTTGTAGGCCGACAGCGCCTGACCCTGTGTCGAAAGCGTCTTGTGGAGCTCTTCCTGGTGCGTGCGAAGGTCTGCCTTCAGGTCCGCCGGGATCTTGCCCCAGAGCTCTTCCTTGCCCCGCCAGCTTGAAGGGAGAGGAACGTCGGCCGAAGGCGTCGAAGGATCAACGGCGTCGGTATCCTCTCCCCCACCACCTTCCAGTGGTTCGTTATTCGCTGCCACCTTGGCCTTGGTCGGATCAGGGCTGGCAAACCGGCCATTGTCGCGGGCAGCGCCGTTGTCGCGCTCCATGCGGTCAAACACGGCGCCGAGATCGGCGTCATCGTTGACTGTTTCGGCTGCATTGCCTGTATCGATTACTGCCGCGGAATCGATCTGCGGCGCATTGAGTGCTTCGACGCTCATTGCGGTTCAATCCTTGTTCGGTTTTGGAGGTGGTTACCGGTACTCTTCAGACACCGTCAGGCCGCGCTTTTCAGCGAAGCGCTTGTTCCTGATCTTGCCCTTCGTCGGGCTAAGAGATGGCTCGTATTCCACACAGCCGTGCCGCTTAAGGTCATCGCGACGATCGGAGCGCGACATCACCGGCCGGCCGTCAACGGGACTCCGATAGGGCTGGATGTCGGAGATAATCGTCGGCGTCGGGATCGGTCCGTTGCGCTGGGCTTCAGTCAGCATCGGTTCGCCGCTGGATGCATCCACCCACCGACCACTGCGCTTCACATACTTGGTCATGCTGCTACCGGGATTCCTTGAGGTTGCGGAAGGGCGGGAGGCTGGGGAGCAAGCCCAAGCGCCAGTTCGAGCTGGGCGGCCAACGTTGCGCTGTCCATGTCGGTCTGCGCCTGAATGCGGGCCGTCTCGATCCTGGTGAGCGCGTCCAGAATGGCTTTCTTCCATTCCGTGTCGTTGTCCATCTTCGCCTTGGTGAGTTCGGTCTCGTTGCGGCGCTGGTCTGCCTGATCCTTGGCTTGTGCGTCGGCCTGTACCTTCGCCACCTCCGGATCGGGTTGCGTCGGCTGCTGCGCCTTCGCCTTTGCCTGCGAGACCATATTTTCCAGTGTCTCTTCGACCGACCGCCCAAGGTTGAACATGCGGGCGTTCGCAATGAAGATTTCGAGCGCCGCGTCGGCCGGCAACGTGCCATCCTTCACCAGCGGGCCGACGGCGCCGAAATACGACGCGGCACCAGTGAGGAACTGCGAGACCTCTGCCTTCTGGCGAGTGAGGTCTGCCCGGATCGTGGAATCGCTCTCCACATCGACACGGTAATAAGACGCGATCGGACGCTTCAGCAGGTTTATCACGTTCGCCTTCTCCTGCCGCTGCTCTGGTGTATCCTCCAGCGTCGGCAGAAGCGGAATGCTGGTCATCTCCTCCAGAGTGCGCAGCGAGAACCGCGACGGAATGATTTCCGACATCATGACGAAAAGGTCGCGAGCGCAGCGCTCCATCATCCGCTGCATCTTCTGGATGCGCAGAGAGCCCCACTGGCTCTTGATGTTCTGCGCTGTGGCTGTCTCCGATGCGGCCGAGGCGCCGCGAACAATGTCCGAAATGCCGGTTATCTCGTAGATGGCCTGTTTCGTTTGATCACGGGCAACATACAGTTCGCGTAGTACCGCGATAAACTTCTCGACGGGCCAGAATGCCATGGCACCAGCAATGCCACCCTGGCTGTTGGCATAGAGTTCGCCGTCCTCGATCGGGGCAAACTCGTTGTCGTCCAGCGTCAGGACCGCCTCCAGGCTCTTGCTTGTGCCGGAATACCAGCCACAGACCTTCATGGCCTTGGTGATGACGTCGATGCGCTTGCTGATCGTGTCGAGTTGATCGGCAAGCTTGCGGTAGATTGCGAAAGGATTGACCGGCTTCAGGCGGCCGGTGATTTCGATCGGCTGCATCGGCGTCGGGATCGGGAAGAAACCCTTCAGGCCCAACGGATCATCGATTTCCTTCAGGATCACGCCGGCGTCGTCGATGAACTTCACCTTGCGGGTTTTCTTGCACCACACTTCCCAGCCGCAAATGTCCGCCGTGCTCTTCGACCAGGCGTTCTTCTCCTGCTCATCGAACTGGCTTCGAATCAGATCGGCGTTGAAGCTGGCTTCCTCGTCTTCCTTGGCGATGACGAAGCGGAAGGCGTCCCACGGGCGCTCGTCCCAGCGCTTGGCAGGACCGTGGCGATAATCGCGCCAGCTTACGGCTTCGAAGGTGATCTGCTCGTTTTCGAGACGCTCGAGAGGCGGGCCGCCATTTGCGCCCATCCTAAGACGATTGCCTGCTTCAGCGCCAAGGCCTTCATCCGCAGCGAGGCCCTCCGACAGGTCAGCAGCATCAGACACTCCCTCGCCGTCGCGATCCTCATCCCTGGCACCGTCTTCGCGTTCGGCTGCATCCGTTATTTCCTCTTTGGTTGGCTCCCCACCTACGATGTCGCTGCGGAAGCGCAAACGAACGATGCCACGACCGGCGAGGAAGGCGTCCTGCGCCGCGGCCTCAAGCTCCACCTGCAGGCGGCTGTCGTCGATCTGGACCGATATTGCCCGCTCCATGAGGTCCGCAACAACACGGGCAGCAGGATCAGCATCGTTAAAGCGGCGGCGGATGTCCGGTACCGGCGACGAGTTGATGACGGCAGGAACGATAGTCTCGACGTTGGCATAGAGAATGTTGAAATCGTACTTGGTGCCGAGCCCGATCTCGTCGCTCTCTGCCTTGTCCTCGTTGGTATACGCCTTGGTCGCAACGCTGGCGTCGTCCAGCCATTCCTTTTCGAGCTTGGTCGAAGCGTTGATACGCTTGATCCAGTCGGCGCCCTCCTCACGGAGTTTGCGGCTCTGCTCGTTTGTCTTTGGCTTCTTCATGGGCACTTTGGCTCCATCAGAAAAAGGCCCGCCGTTAAGCGAGCCATCCTGAAACGTTGATGAGTTCGGGTTCCTACGATGCGCGCTTCTTGCGCCTGATCATCGCGTCGATCTGTTCCCTGACCGTCATGTTACTGACGATGACGCCGCCAGCCGTTGCCTGATAGACCGGCTGATCCTTTTTCGGCGGCGGTGCGGTCTCTGCCTTCTCCTCGCGCCAGGCCAAGCCGAGATAGCGGAACGACGATCCGATATGCTCTGCCCAGTCCTTATGGGCATTGGCGAGGAACGTCTTCTTGTCGTCGTCCCAGACCCTGCGATAAGCCTTCAGACCGTCTATGCCGTACTCAACGCGCTTCCCGCGTTCGTCCTCGCCATCGTGGAACACCGCAACCTTGATCGTCTCCCGGCCGGCTGTGATCCCATCGGCAACTGAGGTCATGCCGACCATCTTAGGCTTGCGCCCTGCACCCTTTAGGATGTCGTACCGTGTACGCTTGGTCCCCCACACAGGGTGCATGACGTCATGCGGTACGCAGTCGTTGCCATGGTAACCACGCTCGTTCAGCCAATGGCACCAGTCTTCAAGGTCTTCCGATTCCGGCTTGTAAAAATCGACGATGCGAGGGCCAGGCTCGCCCGGGATCGTCTGGAAGCACCAGATCGGGTTATTGACCGCCTTGCCAAGGTCCCATGCTGTATGGACGGGATAGCGGCTGTCGATCGGCACAGGCTTGATCCGGCCATCCACGTCAGCGGCCGCGATTTCAGCGCCCCAATAGGCACCAACCATCGCGCCCGCGAACGAGCAATAAAACTCCTGTTCAATCAGGAGGTCGGCTATCTCCTTGCCGTACAGAGCCGCATAGATACCGCGCTGACGCTCGATGCCTTCCGCGCTGATAGCGCCCGTCTGAGCCGCCGTCAGGACCTGGGTGAACCATCCTTTCGGATTCGATGCACCGTCCCACTTATCCAGCTTTGCCGCATCGAGCATGCTCTTCGCATGGTTGTTGCCCCGAGGCGTGGTGATGAACGATGCCCAGCCGCCGTTTTCCTCAAGGATCGGCGAGAGAAATGCCCACGCACTCGGGTTCGCCAGCGCCCATTCCGAAAACGTGATGCCGACCGGTGGCGAGCCGACCAGGCTGTTGAAGTTGTCCGAGCCTACGACCTGAAACGTCGAGCCGGTCACGAACCTGATAAACATCTCGTTGTCGTTCATGTTCGAGATGATTTCGGACGGAAATGCCTCTTCTATCCGGCGTTTTCCCGAATGCGGGTTCACTGCGTTCCAGATCGCCTTTCGCGCCTGGGAAGCCTCGGGCAGCATGTGCCAGTAGGTTCCCGGCCGCGTCATGGCGCTGACCGCGTGCTTCTGTAGGTCTATCTCGTCCTTGCCAGCTCGACGATGCCAGAACAGGAGCTGCCGCTTGCACCCTTGCTCCCATGCGTTCCACGCCGGAAGCTGGTAGTCACGCGGGCGCCATCCAAGCGCCGGAATGCGTACTGTAGTCATCGCTCATCGGAGAAGCGAACGACCTCGATCTTGAGCGGGCCGCCCTCGCCGTCTGTCAGCGCCAGCTTGCTGCCATACTTCTTCGGCTTCAGCTTCTCGGCGACCCACTGGCGAGTGCTGACTCGCAGGGCCGAGCGACGCAGCGCCTCGCCGTTCTCTACCCAACGAGCCTCTTCACCGAAACGCTTTTCCATCCAGTCGTTCGAGCCGTCGTCGGCGATGTCGACCATCTCGTCGACGAGGACATCGGCTTGGGCTTCGCGCGCGAGTGCGTACTTGGTCCGGAAAGCGGCGTGTTGCTCGTCAGCAAGCCAACTGAACACCGTCGACTTTGACGGCATGTCTTCGTCCTGGCAGATGCTGCGGAGGCTTCTGCCGTCCGCGATCAGCTCGCAAATTTTGGCTGCTGTCCCTTCATTGTACTTGCTGGGTCTGCTCATTCTCGGGCCTTCTGATCGGCTGGAGTTGGTCGGTAGTACCAATTTCGAGTAACTCGACCGGCTCAACTTGCTGGCGTATTTTTGCGCTTTCCAACCTGTGAGGTGGACAATGATTGCGGTTACTCTTCATACAGGACAGCAGGTTGAAATTGACGGAACACGTGTAGCCCGAATGAGGCAAGCGACCGTGGTCGAGAACCCCCTTGGGAAGAAGTCCAAGGCTCAGCTAACTCGGATCGACTGGGATGATCTCTACTATGTCAAGGAAAGCGTAGAGGACCTGGCACCGCTTATCGCCGCCGAGCTACCGACATTCGATAGGCTTGAAACTCCCGGGCTTGGAGCAATCTGGTTCAATGCCGCTGACGCGGTCGGGCCGAGACACCTCAGCCCTGGATTCCGCCGGGATGGTGTCAAGTCTGCCTTTTCGATGGGAGACTACCTTCAACTCGTAGGCAGCACACCCCAGCAGGTCGCCGCGGTTATCAGAAAGAACGGCGGTCGTGTCCTTCCAATCCTTGACGACGCGAAATACTCAGACCTGCTGGCTGGCGTTCACTTGCTCAGCTTACCGATCGCTGACTGGGCTGCTGGTTCCTGAGTCGGCTGCCCGACGTTTGCTTGGGTTACCTCGGCTCGTGATAGATCGCTCTCCTCAAAGGAACCAAGCAACGCCTCGCCCTGACGGATCGCATTCACGAGTTTACTTTCGTCGATTAGGCCAGCGTCAAACTGGATCACCGCGAGGGAGAGAATGCGCCACGCGCGAACGAACCTGAAATATATCCTGTCAGGTTTCACAAAACCCATAAAGGCAAAGAGGAAGGCCGACGCGATCGAAGCCCCCTGAGAATAGGGGGGTTCGCGAAATCCCGCGGCGATGGACGATAACAGCACACCGCCAAGGCCTACTAAATAGTAGCATCGGTGGGACATCCAAAACGCGATATGCCATTTTTTCAAGCGCCACGCAGCGGCAGCCCTGACGACGCCCTTTCCTACAACCTCCACCATTTACGAACCCTCCAATGGAGAAGGTTCCATTAAAGGGCGTTAGTTAGAGGAATACAATTACGCCTTGTGGCGATGGGTGCCGATTCCGATGAAGCCGCCCCTTTGTTCCGAGATGATTGCGCCCCCGGATTCCGGGATGATCTCGCCCCCTTGAGGCTGGGGTCCTGCTGGCTGTGATTGTTGTCAGTTCATTCGTGTGACGAGTCAAGATTTCCGGCGTTGATTTCGGACGTGCCCGAGGGTTCGCTGCAGCCTAGCATAGCGGCCGTCGCCATGGGCAAGAGCGAGATTGGCAAACAGCCGTGGCACGCGCTGATAGAGAACCGAGCGATCGTCGCGGCAGGCCTTGTGCCCGAGGGCACAGGCCAACCAGCTTTTCCCGACACCAGATGGCCCGCAGATCGCGAGGTTGTCGTGGGCATCGATCCAGTCGCCGCCGATCAGCTTCATGAACAGCGCCCGATCGAGACCGCGTTCACTGCGGTAATCGACATCCTCAGGCACAGCATGGTGGCGCAGTTTGGCAAACCGCAGACGGGCGGCAAGCTTGCGATCGTGRCGCGAGCTCCATTCTCGYTCGAGCAGCAGCCCSAGCCATTCGGCATGGGAGAGTTGTTCGCTCTCRCCGTTGGYMAKCAGTTCGTTGAACGCCTTGGCCATGCCGGTCAGGCCCATGGCATTCAATTTATCAAGGGTGGGATGTGCAAGCATATGTCGTCTCCTCAGTGGTAATAGCGGGGGCCGCGGATGTTGGAGTGATTGATCGGCTCAGATGATGATGCGGCTGATGACGCCGACGGTCGATCGAGGTGATTGTCGAGAATGGAGCGCACCGAGCCATAGGTTCGCGCACCGATTTCCAACGCCCGGCCGCAGGCCGCATTGACCCGCTCGCGCTCAAACGCTTTGACGAGCCGGATAATGCCCAGGCAGGCCCTGTAGCCCTGTTCCGGATGCGGCCGATCAGCGAGAATACGCTCGCAGAGCAATGCGACGTCCGATCCGATTGCCGACGCCTCGCGGCTGATGCGCTCGATCGTCCAGTCAGCAAAGCGGCGATGCGATGACGGCATGTGCTCCGGTGTTGTCGTGTGCTTGCCATTGCCACTCGAGCGTCGGTGGGCAGCGATCCGCTCACCCTTGTGGAAGATCTCGATGGTATTGGCGGTGATGCGTGCCTCGACTTGCTCACGGGCAAAACGATAGGGCACGGAGTAATAGTGCTTATCGATATCGACATGATAATCGAGGCCGGCCCGGCGTATCTTCCATTCAGCAAAGAYGTATCGTTCGACGGCAAGCGRCCGCAGAGCGGGATAGTCGATCTCTTCAAACAATTGCCGTCGTGTGCGCCCGACACGACGCAGAACACGGGTGTCGTTGAGATCGGCGAGCAATTCCATGATTGCCGCATTGACGTCGGCAAGGCTGTAGAAGACGCGGTGGCGCATTCGGCCAAGCAACCAGCGCTCGACAATGCGAACCGCTGCCTCCACTTTCGCCTTGTCCCGCGGCCGGCGTGGTCGCGTSGGAAGAACMGMGCTTCCGTAGTGAGCTGCCATCCCGGCATAGGTGCGATTGACCTGCGGATCAAAATGGCAGGCCTTGATCACCGCCACCTTGGCATTGTCGGGAACGAGCAGCGCCGGCGCACCACCGAACGCCTCAAGCGCCAGCAGGTGGCACTCGATCCAGTCGGGAAGTGTTTCGCTCCAGCGGGCGTGTGCAAACGACAAGCTCGATGCCCCTGCGCCTGTCGCGTCTTTCCCGACAATCTGTCGACGACCACCGTCACCGTGTCGCCGGCATAATCGACGAACAGCTTTTCGCCAGCCGCATGGTCCTGGCGCATCGTCACCGGCAGCTTCAGCGCCCAAGCGCGATACAAATCGCAGTAGCGGCTGTAGCGATATCCATCGGGATGAAGGCCGATATACTCGTCCCAGAGGATCTGCAGCGTCACATGCTTGCGCTTCAGTTCCCGGTGAACATGCGCCCAATCCGGCTCGGCACTGCGACGGTGACCGGTCTTCGTGCCGGCAGCCTTATAGAGAGCCGCCTCCAGCACCGCATCGCTGACATCGTCGCCCAACGGCCAGGAAAGTCCGGCACGCTCCAAACGGCGTAACGTCTCGCGCACCGTCGAGGGGGCCGCACCAACGCGCGCCGCAATCGACTTGTGGCCAAGACCTTCCGCAAATCTGTATCTCAGAATCTCGCGGACACGCCGCATCTTTAGTCTCTCCGCTGGCATCGCGTTCCTTCCTCTCAGGCA